>JAKQJG010000316.1 GCA_029561305.1 Bacteroidota bacterium
ATGACAGACGAACAATACATGAAGCAGGCGCTCAGGGAAGCGCAAAAAGCATTTGAAGAAGACGAAGTGCCTGTTGGTGCGGTTGTTGTACTGAATGAACGCATCATTGCCCGTGGCTACAACCAGGTGGAGAAATTAAACGACAGCACAGCACATGCTGAGATCATTGCACTGACGGCGGCATTTAATTTTTTGGGCAGTAAGTATCTGCCAGACGCAACTTTATATGTAACCGTAGAACCCTGTGTAATGTGCAGCGGTGCCTTGTACTGGAGTAAGATCAGGCGGGTAGTGTATGGTGCCCCAGATGAAAAGAATGGTTACCGGCACACGACTGGCATCAATAGCCCATTTCATCCTAAGACCATTGTGGAGAGTGGCATACTGGCAGAAGAATGCGCCCTGCTGATGAAGGATTTTTTTAAAAGTAAACGATAGCTTGCGAAATAAGAAAGAAATAATTTTTAATACAACAATTTGCAAGGGCAGTTTGTAAATTTGTTACCCGGTGAGCAACGAGCAACGAGCAACGAGCAGTGAGCAATGAGCAGTGAGCAAGTAAGTAAATGTGTAAGAGGGCAAAAACAATAATAAATACCAAATAACGAATAACAAATACTAAATAACAAATTAACTATGGCATTTACACTCCCCGCTCTTCCTTATGCACATGAAGCATTAGAGCCACACATCGACACAAAAACAATGCAGATACATCATGGCAAGCACCACCAGGCCTATGTTGATAATCTCAATAAAGCCATTGCCGGTACCGAGCATGAATCTAAATCCATTGAGGAACTGGTAAAACAAGCAGGCAGCATTTCTCCTGCGGTTCGTAACAATGGAGGCGGGCACTGGAATCATACTTTCTTTTGGGAAAGTTTAGCTCCCAATGCTGGCGGTACTCCATCCGGCGCTTTGGCTGATGCGATCAATGCAGCCTTTGGTTCATTTGATGGTTTCAAAGAAAAATTCAACAATGCGGGTATGACAAGGTTTGGAAGTGGCTGGGCATGGCTGGTAGAGAAAGATGGCAAATTGGAAGTAAGTTCCACACCCAACCAGGACAATCCATTAATGGATGTTGCTGAAGTAAAAGGCACGCCGTTGCTTGGTTGCGATGTATGGGAACATGCCTATTATTTAAACTACCAGAACAGGCGGGCGGATTATTTAGGCGCCTTCTGGAATGTAGTGAACTGGAGTAAGGTTTCTGAAAGGTTTGGCAAATAAATGTTGAAGTAATTTTTATAAAGGCTGTAATGAAAATTGCAGCCTTTTTTTATTTTAGTATCCTAAATCAACAAGGATGTGTGCCTATAAAAGAAAAACATGGGTAGAGAAAAGGGACCTGCCAAAAGATACTGCCGTAAAAAAGACCGAAAAGGATTTTGCCGATATCAAGGCTGGAGAAAAAATGCTGATCGCCACACCTGCCATTGTGGATGAGTACATACGTAGTATTTCAAAAGGAAAAGAAACAACGCTTACGCAAATGCGAAAGGATCTGGCTTCGGCTTATCATGCAGACAAAACCTGCCCGGTTACAGCTGGCATTTTTCTCCGCATTGTTGCTGAAGCTGCTTATGAAGAATATGAAAATGGAAAAGCCATTGGAAAGATCACTCCCTTCTGGCGTATGATGAATGAAAAATCGCCTGCTGCAAAAAAGCTGAGTTTTGGTACCGACTTATTAAGGAAGCAACGGAGAAAAGAAAAACTGGAGAAAAAATAAAAGTCGGTTTATTGCAGGCTGTATTTTTCTGGTTTTGTCCTGGTTCTCACAATGATCTTTCTTGCTTCCAGGTCAAGTTTTACTGTTTCTCCATACCATTGTACGCCACCTGTAAAATCATCTTTTACTTTTTGATACAGTGCTTCCATCAACTCAGTATGTGTCAGTTCTTTTTTGGCAAGAACCGCCAACAGGTGTTTTTTGATAAAATTATATTTCTCTGTTGAAATGCTCTTATTCGTTTTGCCCGGAAGCGGATGCAAGGTCTGAATTTTTTCTTCCTTCATTGCTGTTATTCATTTATTCTTATAAGCATGGATGCCTGCCTGTGCTAATACATTTACTTCTTCTTTTTCCAGCAATCATTTAAATGATCATCCACCATACCACTGGCTTGCATAAAGGCATAACAAATAGTGGAGCCCACAAACTTAAAACCCCGTTTCAAAAGATCTTTGCTCATTGCATCTGATATCGCTGTTTTAGCTGGAATAGCCGACATAGAACTTACTTGATTCCTGGTGGGCTTTCCTCCCACAAACTGCCATATATAGGTGGAGAAACTTCCAAATTCTTTTTGAATGGCCAGATAAGCTTTGGCATTTCCTACAAACGCATTTACTTTTAAACGGTTCCTGATGATACCTTCGTTTTGTAACAGCTTCTCCATTTTAGCAGCACTGTACCGGCTCATTTTTTCTGCATCAAAATTATCAAAGGCTTCCCGGTAGTTTTCTCTTTTACGCAACACCGTATACCAGCTTAAGCCAGCCTGCGCCCCTTCTAAACAAAGCAATTCAAATAATTTTTGATCATCCTTCAGGGGAGTACCCCATTCATTGTCATGGTAATTTTTATACAGGTCATCTTTTAAACACCAGGGGCACCGTATTTTTTCTGTAGCCATAAAATATTTTGAATAACAATACTACACAAAATTGGTAAGCCATGAAAGACACAAACTAACATTGATAAAACATTTTTTTTCAGGTTCACATTCGTCAACTGACATATTTGCATGTACAAATAAGCGGCATTATTTTTCCAATAAGAATCATGGTAACTTATTTTTTAATTTAAAACAAAGATCATGCACTACAATCAGTCATGCGCCGCAAAAGGCAACACTTACGGAAATCACGGCAGGCCGGGATTTATCCGCTCTTCCATGCAACGGGCCAATGTAAACATTTACAAAACAGACAACAGCTATGAAATGCTGGTGTTTGCTCCAGGCCGCATTAAAGAACACTTTCATTTAGATGTAAACGGAAATGAACTGATCATTTCTTACACACCACCAGAAGGTTTTCCCCGTCCGGAATGGATACTGAGGGAATACAGCCGTGGTGGCTTTAAACGCAGCTTTACGCTGGATGAAAGCATCGACACTCAAAACATTGCTGCTAAGTATACAGACGGTGTTTTGCAGGTAACCCTTCCTGTTATTAAGGGAAAAGAAATTGTGAAGAAAGAAATAATTGTAAATTAAGCAGTGATTCTTTTTTGCAGAACGGGCATCTTTGGGTGCCCGTTTTTTTTACTGGCCGGCACAGCAGTTCAGCCCAGTATTAAACATACAGCCATCCACTCTGACCTAGGGTACCAGCCGGACCTATGGCACCGGGTCGTACCCATGCCCGCCCCAGGGATGGCAACGGCTTATTCTTTTTAGGGTAAGCCAAAGTCCTTTAAAGAGGCCATGTTTTTTTAATGCCTGGATTCCATAATGTGAACAACTGGGGGTATAACGGCATTTGCTTCCCAACCAGGGAGAGATAACCAGTTGATATAATTTGATCAACAATATAAACGGGAAACTAGCTATTTGCAGCAGGCGTTTCATGTATAATTTTTTGCAGCTTCTTTAATGCCGTACCAATTTTTTCATTCACTGATGCATATGCAGGAACATCATTTCCAATATACAATACAAAAACAACAGCCCGCTGATGGGTTTGTTCAAGTGCATCCTGCAGGGTATTTTTTTGCAACCGCCAGGCTTCTCTCATCAGTCTTTTAATACGGTTGCGGTCCACTGCTTTTTTGAAATTCCGTTTGCTTACACTAAAAGCCGCCTGCAATTTTGTTGCAGGATCACCTGCTAAAGGCGCTTTCTTAAAAATAATTTTTACAGGATAAACCGAAAAAGATTTGCTGTCTTTGAATAGTTGCTCAATGGCCTTCCGGCTTTTCAAGCGTTCGTTTTTTCCAAGCGTATATCGTGCTCTTTGCTCCAAGTAGTCAAAATTAAAAAAGCCCCGACAAAATCGCCGGGGCTTACTATTTTCATGCTCCTGTTTATCCGCCTGCGGCGGCAGGGAGCAGTCTATTTTTTACCAAAACGTTCGTCAGAAACTGTCAGTTTATGGCGCCCTTTAGCCCTGCGGCTGGCCAATACTTTACGGCCATTAGCAGATTGCATGCGCCTGCGGAAACCATGAACTGATTTACGACGGCGTACATGTGGCTGGAATGTTCTTTTTTTACCTGGCATTGTATTAAATTTTTCCTTTTAAAAAATGTTTTTATAAACTCTTTTGTTGCACTCACTGGGGCACCATCCCCTGTGTTTGTGAAAGGACGGCAAAAGTAAGGGAAAACAGCGAAGTTTTGGATTGATAATGTAAAGTTTTTTGGCTTAGAGTGCCAAATGAGTCGATTTTACCGGCGCTCCATAAAAAATCGCCGCCTTGCTGTCAAAGTCTTCCGCTGAATCGGTTGTGTAAAATTGTCGTTGGCCGCCTTTGCTGCATTGGGTCTCCATTTCGGGATGGCGCTGCAGGTACACTGCCAGGCTATCCGCTACGATCTTTCCCTGCGAAATCACGGCGCAGCCCCCCGGAACAAACTGTTGTATTTTCTCCATCAGCAAAGGATAGTGTGTGCATGCCAGCAAAATGGTATCAATCTCCCCCGACTGAGTCAACAGGTTGTTGATATGCTTCTCAATAAAATAGTCTGCACCCTTGCTGTTATGTTCGTTGTTTTCCACCAGGGGTACCCACATGGGGCATGCTTCCTGGAACACCCTGCACCCCGGGAAAAATTTTTCAATTTCAATTAAATAGGACTGCGATTGTATAGTGCCGGTTGTTCCTAAAACACCCACAGTTTTTGTCTTGCTAAAATTGCCAATCACTTCGGATGTTGGCCGTATTACACCCAGTACCCGCCTACCCCCATCCCCTAAAGGGGTGTTAGCCAGGTCGTTTTGCTGGATGGTACGCAGGGCTTTTGCCGAAGCTGTATTACAGGCCAGTATTACCAACTGGCAGCCCTGGCTAAAAAACCATTGCACAGATTGTAATGTATATTGATACACCGTATCAAAACTCCTTGTACCATAGGGAGCCCTTGCATTATCACCCAGGTAGATATAATCGTATTGCGGCAATTTGGCAGCGATCTCTTTCAGCACGGTTAACCCGCCATAGCCACTGTCAAATACGCCAATTGGCCCGTTGCTCATGTATCAAAAATAACAAAGCCACCCTTAACAAGGATGGCTTTGTACAATTATTTATAAGGTTTACTTAAGGCTTTTTGGCCGGCGCTGCTCCTGCAGCTGGTTTGGGCGCCCCCACTCCAAGTTTCTTTTTTACCAGGGGTAAAATATTATCGCCGGCAGGACCAGTTAATACAGCCGCTTCTTCTAACACATACGTGTAGCCGTTTTCTTTTGCTGTTGCTTTAATAGCATCAGTTGCTTTAGTTCTGATTGGACCGATAAGCGCCTGCGATTTTTCCTGCAGCATCTGTTGCATTGTTTGCTGCCAACCCTGTACTTTTTGTACCAGGGCAATAAGGTCATTTCTCTTAAGTTCTCTCTGTGTGGGTGACCACTTTGCTGAATCCGCCTGGTATATGCTGTCTTTTTCTACATACTCCCTGTAATAATCAGCACCCTGTGCCTGTAAAGAGCTTTGATAATCCTGCAACTGGTTGTTGGCGTCTTCCGTTTCAGGCATAGAGCCAATCAGTTCTTCTGTACTGATATAACCGATCTTCAATTGTGCAGCTGCACCGTTTGAAAAACCAACCACTAAAACCATCACCACTAATGAGCGTAATACTTTTTTCATTTTTTGTTCTTGTGTTTAAAAAAACATTTGTTCCGGTAAAGAACAAATGCAGTTATTATTTATACTGTTTATTAATACTAAACTATAACTAAGCCTCAGATTGTTTTTGGCCAATAATGGCTGCATCCTGCTGGCCTATTGTGATTTATTTAACGCCCAGATTTTTCAGGATATCATCGCTCCTGTCCAGTTTAGGGTCGGCAAATATAACGGTAATTCCTTCACTTTTATCCAAAATAAAATCGTACTGTTTTTCAACAGCCAGTTTTTGTATGGCCGTATAAACCTTGTCCTGTATAGGTTTGATGAGTTCCTGCCTTTTTTTAAACAGGTCACCCTCAAAACCAAAACGTTTTTTCTGAAGGTCTCTCAATTCTTTCTCTTTGTTGTACAATTCATCTTCTCTTTTCTTTTTTAACTCATCACTCAGCATTACCTGCTCTGCGTCAAAATCTTTGTACATTTTGTCCAATGCAGTCTGTTTCATTTCAATTTCCTGCTGCCATTGTGCGCTGTACTGATCAAGCTTGCCTTGAGATTCTTTGTACTCCGGCAATTTTTCCAGGATGTATTTTGAATCGATGATGGCATAACGCTGTGCATTTACATATACTGACATTACCAGCAGGCAGGCAGTAAACAAAAGATATTTCTTCATGTTGGCGTATTTTGAATTTCGAAAATAAAACAAATTAACTGCGGCCCTCTTATTGTGGTTCCTGGCCCAGCATAAAGGTGAACTTAAAGGCGTTCTTAATTGGTTCACCTGCTTTTATCCTGTCAAATCCTATTCCATAATCAAAACCGAGCAGTCCAAACATAGGCAGGAAGAAACGCATACCTACACCAGCCGAGCGCCGAAGCCTGAAAGGATTGTAATCTTTAAAGCTGTACCATCCATTGGCCGCTTCAAAGAATGCCAGGCCATAAATAGTGCTGCTTGGATTGGTGCTGAATGGATAGCGCAACTCCACCGTGTATTTGTTAAAAATGGTAAAGTATTCTGATGGGTTTACGTTCTCCGGATTTATTTTGGGATCCGAGCTTGCATAAATGGGGTACCCCCTGTGTGCAATGATATCATAGCCTAATAAACCAAAGTTATTGCTCAAGCCTGCATCACCCACCTGGAAACGCTCAAATGGTGATATATTTCTTTCGCTGCTATACTTGCCAATAAAACCATACTTGGCTGCTACTTTCAGGATAAATTGCCTGTTTTTTTCTGCACCCTTTGCCACACCAATGGGAACATAATACTCTCCTGTAAATAACCATTTGTGAAATTCAGGAAGTTTGTATTCATTGTCTCCTTCGTTAAACATGCCAAGTGCAGTGTAAGGTAAAGTGAACTGGCCGCTTAAGATAAAATTGGAACCGCCGGTTGGAAATATGGGACTGCCTGATGCAGCATACCTGGCCAATGCCAGCCGCAGACTTATATTGGTTGATGTTCCATTGTTGAGGCCTCCAAAACCACTTACATTATAGTTGCGGAGTTTGTATTGCTGGAAGTTGATAGAAGTAGTAAGAGAAAAATAGTCATCAGGCCATTTTAGCTGTTTGCCAAGCGCTACACTGGCTCCCAATATTCTCAGGAAAGAAGTGTCACCACATTTTCTGCAAAAGTTGCCAAATTGGTCAAATGAATTGGTCTGTTTTGTATTATAAAAGCTTACAGAAAACGAGTTACGCTTTTTACCTCCCAGCCAGGGTTCGGTAAAAGAAAGATTGTATGTACGGAACGCACGGCCATTGGATTGTATCCTGGCACTCAGCTTTTGCCCGCTGCCTGATGGAAGCGGATCCCAGGTGCTTTTCTTAAAAATATTATCTAAAGAAAAGTTATTGAATGTAATTCCCAATGTGCCAGTTAAACCGATACCTCCACCAAAACCTGCAGACAATTCGAGCTGGTCATTTGATTTTTCTTCCACCGCCCAGCTGATATCAACTGTTCCGTTATCTGCATTAGGAACGATGTTAGGAACGATCTTTTCAGGGTTGAAAAAACCTAACTGACCCAGTTCCCTCTGTGTACGGATAATATCCGAGCGGCTGAATTTTTCTCCAGGCACCGTTCTCAACTCACGGCGGATTACATAGTCCTTGGTTTTGTCGTTGCCAGTAATATCAACCTTGCCGATAGTAGCCTGCGGCCCTTCCGTCATACGAATTTCAAAATCGATCGTATCGTTATACACAGATGTTTCAACCGGGTCTAAGCGGAAGAACAGGTAACCATCATCCATGTAAAGACTTTGAATATCGCCACCTTCTGCGCTCGCCTGCCTGCCCAGTCTTTTGTTTAAAATATCAATATTATAAACATCCCCTTTCTTGATACCCAGCAACATATTGAGTATTGAATCGGTATACTTGGTATTTCCACGCCAGTTGATATCTCCAAAATAATATTTACTGCCTTCATCCACTTTTACATGGATATCAAGATTTCCTTTTTCGTTTGCAATTTCTTTGTGGTCAATGATCACCGCGTCCCTGTATCCTTCTGCATTGTAATAATCCAGCACGCTTATCCTGTCTTCATCATATTTCTGCTGGTTGAATTTGGAAGAAGCAAAAAGCTTAAAACGAAAGTAAGGATCAATATAGTCCTTGGTTTTAGAGGGAGAAAGAAAACCAAAATCCTGGAGGTATTGGGCAAAACTGATCGTTTTAGCCGTATCATTATAGGGGCTGCTGTACTTAGGAGGGTTAAGGGTAAACCTTGATTTTTCCTTTGTTCCCTTCATTTGCTTTTTTAGCTTACCATCGGTAACTGCCTCGTTGCCAACAAAATTTACCGAGTTAATTTTTACTTTATTTCCCTTGTTAATATTGAAAGTCAGCAGCACAGAGTTCTGTGATCCTTTGGCGGGCTCTTCGGTTAGGGTTACCGTTGCATTGCGGTAAGATTTTTCAGCATAAAAACTCTTTATCGCATCCAGGGCGCTTACCTTCATATTATCTGTAACTACCTTGTCTCTTGCCAGTGCTGTTTTTGCTTCCAGGTCTTCTTTCTCCGCTTTTTTTATTCCCAAAAATCTAACTTCTGCCAGCCGGGGTCTTTCTGTGATGGCAAGTTCTACGTAAATGTTATTTCCTACAAGGTTGGTAATACTCACTTCCACATCCGCAATCAGGTTTTGTCTCCATAGTTTAGAGATGGCTTTACCAAAAGCGTCGGTGCCGGGAATCGTAACCTTATCGCCGACAGCAAGCCCGGATATTGAAATGATCAAATTGGGATCGAAAGACTGGTTGCCCGTTACGGCAATCCCTGCAACGGTGTATTCAGTTGGCCTGTTGTTGAATATTTCTATCAGCCTTGGGTTTACTGAAACCTTGGGAGAATCAGGCATCTCTTGCGCAGCTGCCTGGTAGGCGCTAAAGAAAGAAAGTACAATAAATAAACAGTTCTGGTAAATCCTCTGCATCAAATGTATTTTACGGGCGGCAATATACTTGCTATTATTAAAAGTATTTGTTAAACAATCCTCTGCCGCTGCTGTATGCAACAACAGAATTCTATATTGGTAAAGCCTGCTTACCCTGCTAGATTCTCTTCTTTGCTCACCTGCTCGCCGGTTTTACCAAACCTTCTTTCTCTTTGCTGAAAATCAATAATGGCCTCATATAAATTTTCCTTCCTGAAATCAGGCCATCTTGTATTGGTGAAATACAATTCTGCATAAGCCAGTTGGTATAATAAAAAGTTGCTGATCCGGTATTCGCCACTTGTTCTTATCATCAGTTCCGGATCGGGAAAACCACTTGTGGTCAAATAATTTTGTAATGTTTCCTGGGTAATGGCAGCCGGGTCAAGAGCGCCATTTTTTACATCCGTTGCAATATTTTTTACAGCATTTACCAGTTCCCAGCGGCTGCTATAACTCAATGCCATTACTAAGTTGAGGCCGGTATTGACATTCGTTTCTTCCAATGCTTCCTCCAGTGCTCTTCTCGCATTAGCCGGCAGCATTTCCAGGTCGCCGATCACATGCAATTTGATATTATTTTTATTGAGGGTGGGCACTTCCTTCCTGATCGTGTCAACCAGAATTTCCATTAAACCACTAACCTCGTTGGCAGGCCTGTCCCAGTTTTCGGTGCTGAAAGCATAGAGCGTGAGGTACTCAATACCAAGTTCTGCACAGCCTTCTACAATATTACGTACGCTTTCCACGCCATGCAGGTGACCAAACAGCCTGTCCTCCCCTTTTTCCTGCGCCCATCTTCCATTACCATCCATAATGATAGCAATATGTTTGGGAAGCCGGTTTGTATCAATTTTATCGAGTTCACTCATAGCGCTGAAAAGCATCTTTTAACTAAGGGCGCAAAAGTAATGAAATTTAGCGGGAATAAGCGTTTGGAAGGAATGTATGTGGTTTGATAAAATCACCTGCACACACTAAAAGAACACAAGTGTTGGCCAACTTTGTTGGTGCCTGATTTACAGATCAATACTTTACAGGATAGAAATGGGTTAAAGGGAACGTGGAATATGCTTTCGTCAGAGACTCTACATTTTTACCAATTTACCTTTATAGGTTACTTTATCAATTTTCAAAGTATAAAAATATATGCCGGCAGGCAGTGATGAAATATTAAACTGCTGCGTATTGGTAAATTGGGTCATCCGCACGCCGGAGGCATTGAATATTACAGCCTCCTGCGCCAGCACCGGTTCCCCATTTTGCAAACACCTGAATACACCAGTGCCCGGGTTGGGATAGATCACCACCCTAATATCCGAACTGGCGGGAGTAGCGGAAAGTCCGCAAGCATTTTTTTGCTGCAGGTATTGCTTGTCATCTCCCACCCTTTTAGTTACCACGCAACTCATTCCTGTTTTTAAACTCACAATAGCATTGGGAGAAATAACAGCGGGCAATTCAACCACCTGTTTATTATCGAACTGATACCATTTCTGTGCATCATATACTTCCCAGGATAAACTGGCGGCATTGTTCATTGCTTTCAACTGTGTAATGCAGGCAGTACCGCCTTCTTTAATGGTGGCAATAAAATCATTTTGTGTACAGGGCTTTCTTTGGGCATACCATTCAATATTACTGATGTTGGCAAAACATAACCGTGCCTGTTCCATCTTAACCACATGCCAGAAAACACCTGTATGCGATGACGGTAGCTGAAGATAAAACAACCCGGAATCTGATGTATTGATAATTTTTGGCTCAACGGTATTTTCCTGTTCATCTTTAAAAACAAAGGTCCGGCTGATCTCCTCCGCTGTTACAAACCCTGCGCCACCTGGGTTTGAATTGTTTACACTAAAGAAAACTTTATCAATACCGGAAGGTACATAAAACCAGCCCGGAAGGCTTAGCAGATCGCCGCGGTAATTTTCTACACTGCTGCCAAAGAATGGCCCGTTCTTATAAAAGTAATTTCCATTGGTGGTAATGGTTATTGCAGCGGATGATTTGTATTTGGAACTGATAGACAGTTTGTAAGTTCCGGCCTGTGGAAGATCAATATGAATGATGCCTGCCCCGCTGTTTTTATCAATGGTATAATCTTTAAGGATACCGATTGCTTTGTTCACATCTTCCACTGTAATATTGATAAGGCCCTTACCCGGCATATCAAATTTGGGGTTGAATTTTACCGTAAAGCTGCCCGCCTTTTCTGCCAGTAAATAAAATTCACTCCTGGCGGTGTAGTCTTTGCCGTTAGTAAAGCCCAGCTGCACGTTGATCTTGTCAAGCGGCAACATATTGCTTATATCAAACTGCGTTTGTATTGCCGCAGCATCTTTAAAAGAATAGTTACTGATCAGCTGTGTTTGAGAAGCAAGGTCTGCATTAAAAGAACTGGTGATCTCTTCCGCTGTTATCAATGGCAACCGGCCGTTGCTGTACACCGTTCCATTGGTGATATTGAACCGCTCATAAATATTGTCTGTTTCGTTATACTGCCGCACCACATTGTTGATGAGCACACTGCTGTTTACTAACTGCAGGCGGCATATTTTAGCGAGGTACAAACACAAAGCTTCCCCCTTTTCTGCTTTGTTTGCAGCAGACCGCTGGTCAAATGTCCAGTCGTAGTAAAGCACCATATAATGCAGGAATGCTTTTAATTCGTTTACTCTTGTCCGTATAATGGGATCGGCATGTAAGGTTTCTGTGTCTGCCTGTTTTACTAACTGCAGGTAATAGGGTAGTTTATATTTGTTATCCTGGAGGCCATTGTACACGGTAACAGTTTTATCATCGCTCCAGCTAAGTAATAATTTGTAAATGGTTCCTGATGCTTCACCAAAAAGGCTGCAAAACTCTTTCAGTTTACTGTCAATGGACTCATCATTTTTTAAAGCTGTATTGGCTGCCAGCAAAAAAGGCAGGCTGGCAAATTTGGATGCAGAGGCTTCCCATATTATACCCTGGCTGTTTTTTTCTTTTAAGCGCTGTATGGTTTGCTCCAGGTCTTTCAGGTAAAAAGAAGGTGTTTCGCCACTCCATTGAGCAAGGTTGAGGTAATGGTACTCAGAAATTTGATTGGATCTGCCATACCACCTGTTCATCAGTCCCTTGGCACTGGTTTCAAAATGGAAAGCAGTGGGCACTACCTGCACGTCAATATTTTGGTGGATAGTAATTTTAGAAGACGGCACATCTGCATGACTGTCGTATGCATACAGTTGAAAAGTTTTGCCCGGCAGGCTGTTGCTTATTGCAGCAGCCGTAAAATTAGCCAGCAAAAAATGCTGGTCGCTTTCCCTGGGGAATGCTTTATTGCCACAGTCATTTGTTTCTGAATTGGCCCATTTTGCCCCATCAGGAACTTCTATACCGATATTTCCATAATTGTACTCAAAGTTTTTTACATAATTGGCATACAATGCCGTGTTGCCAAAAATGGTGTTTCGAAAACTGCTGTATTTATTTTCTATCCCGTTTGCCCATAATTGCATTGCTGCCACATTATTGATATCGGGAACAGACTGCCCTGTTGCGGCCCTGGACCCATTGTAAGGTGCCACATAACAGGGATTGTTTTGCAATTCGGTTTTGTAGGCAGGCGTAAGTACATCATCGCGGTGGCCGGCAAACCGATAAGCGCCCACCATATTATTACGTCGCTGGTATAATGCATATTCATGGCCTAACTCACCGTAATAGGTATCCCAGTAGTAATTGCTGTTCCTGTCCATTGCCCAGGTATTGCAGCCCCCGCTGATAAACCAGTTTTTGTATTTAAAGTGGCATGTATACGTGGTATCAATATGTTTATAGGGCGAATTAAGAACGGGTATGACTTCCCAAACAGAGCCGGGCTGGTAAAACCGAAAACCTAACTGGTACAAGTATTCGTACACACCATAGCAAAGGCCGTTATCCTGCCCTGCAGTAAAACTGATTAAATTAGTTCCATTGCTTTTTACTTTACAAGTTTGATTGGCTGTTATCGACTGATCATAAATCAACACGATGCCGCCTGAGGGCATGGTAGTACTGTATTGCTCTGCAGTAAAGTGACTTCCTGCCACCGCCTTTTGCAGTTGCATCGCCATATCTTCGGCAGTTGACCGCAGCAATTGCGATTGCCCCGCAGGATAATAAACAGTTTGCGCCTGTAAGTTTACATAAGCCAATAGACCGACAGCTGCTGTAAGCAGGTACTTCCGGATGAACGCCATAGTATAAGTTTGGTAGTGAACTAACTATGGTTCAACACAGAAAAATTGAATTAAGATGGAATTTCGGTACAGATATCAGAGGGTAGTAGCCGGATTGCTTTTTCGAAGATAGGGGAATTATTTGTAACCCGGCAAAAAAAATACCGGGAAAATACAATCCCGGTATCTAATATATTGATAGCTTACTACTTAAAAATCAGAAGGGCATTTATAGGAACTGATATTAAATGAAATGCCAATCTCAGCAATCACATACTGGTCTTTTTGTTTGCTCCATCCACGCTGGCGGCCTTCAGCACCAATCACATTCGCTGTTTTTTCATAGCTCCTGTCCTGTAAGGCAAGTGCTGTTGGGTTAGTGAATTTATCAGATCCCACATATGTGGCACTTACATCATCTAAATAATCTGTAAAGGTTAAGCGCTGGGCTATTTGAAAAGAAATATTGAATTTGTTGTTCACATTGTATTTGATACCCATCCCGATAGGTACACACATGGCCATGCTGCCATAAGGTTTTCTTGTTTTGCCGGTGGCTGCATCGGTATAAGAAATATTCTGGCCTTCGGTACCTAACGGACGTAAATAATATTTTTTACTGGCCAGGTAGGCGTAGGGATTATAACTAAATACGCCAATACCCAGGGTAATATAGGGTGTAAAATTATGCTGGGGGTCATCCGGCTGAAACTTAAAGAAATTAAAGTCCCCGGATAGCGCTATCTCCAGGATATCAGTATTAAAACTGAGGTTCCTTAGTTTTTGATAATCGTTCTTACTATAAACATCACTGTAACCCAGTTGAGCATAATGTACAGCCAGCCTGGCCGACAGGTAATTGTTGAACTGCTTACGGTAAAAGGCACCAATGGCAATTTTGGGCCTGTTGAGCGAGGCCCTGGTATTTAGGTCGCCAAAATAATGGGCTGCGCCAATGGTTACACCAAATTCTCCTTGTAATACGTTTGGGTTAAAGCGCTCCTGGGCAAAAAGACTGCCCGTAAAAGCTGCCATGAAAAAAGCAGATAGGATGATTTTCTTCATAAACGCAAAATAAGGAATGTTTATTAAAAAAACCTGTTAACTCCTGTCAGCAGCGTTTGAACCGGCGATGTAAATGCTGTTAGTTTCTTTTATCGAGACCCCATGAAAGCTTGTTCCTGAGCGTTTGCAAAAAATTATTTTCGTTGAGCCTGATCAGGTTGACCTCAAATTTTTCCTTCCTTATGGCCAGTTGTACTTCTTTTGGCACTACGATGCGGCGGCTATCCAGGGTGCAAATGAAGTTGTCTGTACGGCCCTCCACTTCAAAAGAAATGATGTTATCATCAGGAATAACAATGGGGCGGATATTTAAATTATGTGGTGCAATGGGAGTGATCACAAAACTGCCGCTCTCCGGAAAAACGATGGGACCATTACAACTTAAGGAATACCCTGTACTGCCGGTAGGTGTGGCCACTATCAAACCATCAGCCCAATAAGTATTTAAAAATTCACCGTTGAGGTAAGTGTGAATTTTTATCATGGACGAGGAATCTTTTTTCTGCAATGTAAATTCGTTCAATCCATACGGTATATCATCAAATACCGGGATGTCGGCATCTACATGAATAAGTGTGCGCTTTTCTGTAACATACGTGCGTTGCGAAAGGGCACTGATAGCCGTTTGCAGTTCGTCTTTCCCAATATTGGCTAAAAAGCCCAAACGGCCATAATTGATTCCCAGCACAGGTATGCCTTTGTCCTGAACCAATGTTACGGTATCGAGCAAAGTGCCGTCTCCACCCAGGCTGATTAGACAGTCTATATCGTCATCCAGGTCTTTAGCTGAGCTGAACGTATCGTATTTGCCGCTAAGGTTGAGAGAGGAGTAAATCTTATTAAAAAAATCCTGGAAAAAAACGGGCTCCATTTTATGTGCATACAATTCGGCCAAAAAAAACTCCATGTCTTTATTCTGGTTGTTCTCTATTCCCCTGCTGTATATGGCGATTTTCATCTTGTTGGCTTTGTAATTGAATAGTACGTTCTCCTAGGGACAACATTTATATTATATTCCCCTAAGTTCCCCTAAAACTATAATCCGCTCTGAGCCTGTAAAAATAACCCGTTTTTACCTAACTGGTTAAAGCTGTATTCTATCCGCAGGTTGATGTCATAAATGGAAAGAATATCGATGCCCAATCCCCCGGTGTACAGCAATTTATTATTTAAACTGGTGCGGAAGTCATCTTTGTTAAAAGCAATGCCCAAATCCCCATAAGTTTTTGCAAAAACAGTAAATGGAATGATATGATACTTGTCGGATTTAAACGGCGTTTTGATATTGATGGTAAAGAGCTTCTTCTTAAGTGTGTTTCTTAATAATCCAAAAGCCACTCCATCCACCACGTACAATTCAAGGCCCCTGAGGTTTACGTCAGAATAACCCAGCGACCGCTGGTTAATATAGGGCTGATTGAAAGGAAGGGTTGTTTTGGCAGATATTTCTGCACTTACATACCAATCATTTTTGAGTGGCCAGTACTTATTGTAAGAACCTTCAACAGAAAACATATTGATGCTGCCACTAAAACCAAAACCTCTTTTTAATAAGCGTACAGAGCCCGTTGTTCCTCTCAGTGGATACACGGCATTATTGGTATTGATATAACGGTAGGTATAGCTGAAATCAAGATAATTTTTATGTGTTACTGCATCTTTGAAATAATTAGGGTTGTATTTGGGATCTATTAAAGAATCCACCACAGACACATGGTTGAATACGATGTTGAAGTAGTGCGTGCCCATAATATTCTTACGGAAATTGTAACCCACTCCTACAAAGTAATTCTTTCTTGAAAAATTACCATTGTTAAACAGTACCGGTTTGTTGCTGGTGTCAATTTTATAAATGAATTCCCTGTTCTGCACGATGCCGCCCGTGGCTGAAAAACCATTATTAAGCTTTTTTTCGCTTACAGGTTTGAAATAAGTAAAGGAGATATTTCTTGTGAAGCCGTTGAGCAAGGTGAGCCGCAACAAGTCGCGGTGACCGGTAAGATTATAGTGGGTAAACTTTACACCATATACTACCCGGTCAAGATCTGCTTTATACTTTTGTATCCATTCATTGATATTACGGTCAATCAGCTGGAACTTTGGAATAGGAAAAATATACCAGCGTTCTTTTACCGCAAGGTTAATGCCGACCACACCCGGGGCAATTTCCGTAAGCCCGGGCTTTACTTCTAAAAACAGGTTGGTGTTGTATACCTGTTGCTGCAGTTTTTGTAATTCATCATTAAATGAACCGGCATTAACGGTATCCCCCGTTTTTAACTGCATTTCTCTGCGGATGATATATTCTTTTGTTTTTTTATTGCCGCTGATCGTAA
This sequence comes from Bacteroidota bacterium, assembly GCA_029561305.1. Classification (GTDB taxonomy): domain Bacteria; phylum Bacteroidota; class Bacteroidia; order Chitinophagales; family Chitinophagaceae; genus Ferruginibacter. Next base: position 16,876 of record JAKQJG010000316.1, read on the forward strand.
TACTGCGAATAATAATTTTCGTTGAAGAATCTTTTCCCGCCAGCAGGCCTGCGGTAATGGTTTTGATATCAATGATGTTCTGTGCAGCACCCATTGATGCCATCATCATCAGTACACAAAAAATATATGCTGTTTTAAGAAAATGCATTCGAAATTAAAACCCTGTAGAATCAGGATTGCAAATGTAAGTGATATGAATGTAAGGAGAGAAATGGGGCAAAGAGCATAAAACAGAAAAGGAGGGAAATGAACAATGTTAATAGTACAAAAACTGGAACCGATTTTATCAATGAATGCTCCTTTATGCTTTTTCTCTTTTGTTCTCTTAGCTATATATCCAGGTAATTCATCAAATGCCTGTAATTGCTGTGTATCTCGTTCTCAAATTTTTCATCGCCAAAGAAGTAGATCACATCATATTCGTACCGTTCAAATGTAGAGACGATGGCTGCGATCTCTTTTTTATTTAAATGGAGTGTAACCGTTAACAGGCCGGTGTCGGCTTGCGTGGTTGTATTTAAATGAAGTATGTGGGCATCGTTGCTTTCAACCAGGCGGCTGATCTCTGAAATGGCAAACTGGCTGCGTTCCATTTCCATTACAATGATGCCGCCAATTTCGTTAGCGCCTGAAAAGTTTCCCAGTGCTTTCAAAAGATCTGCCACAGTAATGCTGCCGGTAAACTCCTGTTCATCATTCACCACCGGCACACAGGCGGTATCATACTGGTTGCTGAAATTAACGGCATTTAAAAAATGTTCATTTTCCTTTACGCTGGCAGTTAAAAAAAGTTCCTGGAAAAATTGCAGGCTTCCTTTTTCTTCTGCAGCATCCAGCAGGTCTTCCTCGCTTATCAAACCAAGGTATTTTCCATCGTCTGACACCACGGGTAAATGCGTAAGCCTGTAGTCGTTGATCAACTGCAGGGCTTTGGCAATACTATCCAGTATTTTCAGCCGGGGAATATTGTTGTTTATAAGTTCAGTTGTGAGCATACGCAGCGTTTTAACGGTCAGCCGTACCGCAATATTGTAAAAATATCAATTGGCAAGACAAGAAAAACTGTTAATTCGTTGCAGCAGGAGAATGCTGTTTTGCCAGGAACGCACTAAGTATCATGTTAAATTCACCGGGCACTTCCATCATCGGTGCATGACCACATTTGTCTATAAAATGGAGTTCGCTGTTTGGTATCAGCCTGTTAAATTCTTTTGCCACAAACGGCGGGGTAATGCTGTCATTATTTCCCCAGATAAGGCAAACAGGCTGTTTTATTTCCCGAAGCTCCTCGCCCAGGTTATTACGAATAGCGCTTTTAGCAAGAGAGATTATTTTGATCACTTTCAACCGGTTATTGGTTATTTCAAAAACCTCGTTCACCAGGTCTTCTGTTGCCATTTTAGGATCAAAAAAAGTAAGTTCAGTTTTTTTACGGATGTATTCTTTATCACCCCGCTTGGGATAGGTATCCCCCATCCCGTTTTCGAACAAACCTGAACTGCCGGTGAGGGTTAAGGTCTTTATTCTTTCGGGGTGTTTTAAAATATGCACCAGCGCCACATGACCACCCAGTGAATTACCCATCAAATGAATCTGGTTGTAGTTTCGGTGTTCAATAAATTTATGAACAAATTTTTGCAGCCCGCCTACGGAAGTATGTAACAGATCCAGTTCCAGCAAAGGCAGTATAGGCACAATTACAGTATGGGTCTTTTTAAAATGCTCAATTAAGTCCATGAAATTGCTTAATGCTCCAAACAAACCATGCAGCAGCATCAATGGTTCTCCTTGCCCTTCTTCTATATATTTAAACTTGCCGTCTTGTTTTATTTCGTAACTCATTAGTATTCCTGTTATAACTTGGCAAACGTACTGCGCTAAAATAAGCAATCAGTATAAAATTAAGTTGTTTACAATTTAAATTGTTCAATTTCTTTGAATTGGTAACACGGGCATCACATGGAGGGTTTAATTTTTTGCGACAGTCCTTCAAAAAAATCTTCCAGGTTTGTAAATGAATCCCTGAAGAAGGGAATAACCTTTGCAAAGTTATCAATTACTACCGGACCCCAGGGTTTAATATATGGATAAACAGCTGACTGCTGCAGCGTATCTGGCTTAAGCAAATGAATCTTATCCGCATAAAACAACATGACACTAAAAATGAGCATATACAGCGCCAGGTAAACAGCGGCCCCTGCCAGTTTATTGGCCCAGCCCAGTAAAACCATTTCAAAGCTTTTTTCAATAAATTTTGCTCCCCAGTTCACCAGTATCACCACCACTAAAAATACGAGTGCAAAAGACAGGATGGGCAGCCATTTGCCAGGAACCGAAACCGATTTTTGCAGGTGCAATGCCACCACAGCTGATAATTTTAATGCAGCCGCCAACCCAATAATAAATGCAATAATGGAAAACAATGCCACTACAAGCCCTTTGCGTATGCCTTTTATAATGGCAACAATGGCAACTATGGCAATGATAATGTCTATCATGAAGTTGTATTACAGGTATTGGTCAGGCTGGTGAAACCTGGCGGGCTTATTTACTCAACAGTTCTTTTACTATTGCGCTGATGGCTTTTCCGTCTGCCTGGCCGGCAAGTTGTTTGCTCGCAAGGCCCATCACTTTACCCATATCTGCGGGAGAGGAAGCTCCGGTTTCGGAGATGATTTTCGCCACCGCTTCTTTGATCTCGGCTTCCCCTAATTGTTTTGGTAAAAACTTTTCTATCAGGTCCATTTCTTCTTTTTCTTTTGCAGCCAGGTCAGCCCGGCCCTGCTGTGTAAAGATCTCGTAAGAATCCCTGCGCTGCTTCATCATCTTCTGCAGAAACTTTTGTTCAGTAGCTTCATCAATAACACCGCCTGCACCCGGATCTGTTTTTGCTTTAATGATCTCCGCTTTAATAGCTCTTAATCCACGAAGCAATGCTTCATTTTTCGATTTCATGGCATCTTTCATTTCTGCCATTATTTGTTCTTCTAAAGCCATAATATAAAATTTGAAAATTTAAAAATTACGAAATTTGAAAATGGGCAGCCTTCATTTGCTGATAGAGCCATTTGCCAATTGAGCTATTATGCTATAGCTAAATTGAGCCATTAGCTTTGTTCTTTCAACTGGATAGCCTCAAACTTCTTCTTAAAATCTTTGGCAAACTTTTTCATTTCATCGGCCAATTCCTGCTGACGGGTGGCACGGTTAAAGGTGTCTGCCATCGTCATCAGCATTTGATAGTAAAAGTCTGCCATCTCATCCATCATCATGTCTTTTGTCCACAGGTCGATACGCAGGGCCGATTTGTCGGCTGCATCCCAAAATGCCAGGCACATGGCCTTGGCTTTTTGTTGCGCTTCGGCGCTGCTGCCGCTTGCGTTCCAGTTTATTTGCTGCGGAATTTTATCAGGACCCAGCATTACATCTATTTGTATTGTTGATTTCTCCATTTTTATCGCTGTTAAGGCTGCAAATGTAACAAGTTATCATTTTACCCTGTGTTGGTTAATGAAAGAATCCTTTGCCAGGTGTTTGTAGGTTTTACTTCTTTAAACAGCTGCCGTCCATGTTCCACTAATCCGGCATGCCTGTTCTCATCTTTATAAATGATCATCAGTTGTTCCGCTATTGAATCAACCGAAGAAGGGTTTGTATACAAGGCCGCATCTTTCAACAATTCGTGGGCCTGTGGCGTATTGCCCGCTATTACAGGCACTTCACAGGCTACTACTTGTTGCAAAAAGTGTATATCGCTGTACAATGGCGAAAGTACAACCCCCGACCAGGCTGCAGCTGTTATTGAAGTTCTTTCTGTTTCAGTAAGACCACTAAGCAAGTGAACTTCGTTCCGGTACTTATATAAGCGCAGGCTTTCTACAAACTCGCTTTTCACTGGTATTTTGTCAACAACCAGCAAAAGCTGCATCGAACTCTTTTGCCTTTTTTTAAAAAGAGAAAATGCTTTTAAAAGATTGGTTAGCTGGTGCCTGTTGTGAATTGCCCCGGAAAAAAGAAAATATTCATTCCCCCCGCTGTATTTATTTTTTACTTTTTCTTTTTCTTCCCAGGAAATGAGTGTGCAGTTATTATTTATAGCTGGCGCAATGATGATTGTATCTTCCTCTGCTGTGAATTTGTTTACAATGTCATTTTTTATATGTGCCGAAAAAGTCATCACAGCGGCCGCCTTATTTAAAGCCAGCGGCAAGTGGGCTTTCATAAAATGTACATACCGTTTGCTGTACCACTCCGGGTGATCAAAAAATGCCAGGTCATTTACAATGATACATTGGGGCAGCTTTGTATTTAAGCACCCAATGCCATCTGCGGAAACAAGCAGGTTGGCCTTTATCTTTTTTAACGCTGCAGGCAATGTATAATTGTACCACATCTTCCATAACAAAGGGCTGGAGGACTGCTGCCGCAGCACAATGTTTTTTACATTGCTTTGTAATGATGGCGGTATTTCTTCGTTTGATATAAAATAAAACTGGTGGCCACTGTTTTCTGCAGCCATGTTTTGAAACCAGTTTATCCAAATTTGTGATGCCGCTGCGTCACCCGACAGTATCCTGATGTTGATTGCAATAACCATTGCTGCAAAAGTAGGCAGCACCTTCCACACTGCTTCTTATTCCTCCTCTTCTTTATTTTTTGATGTCATCAGCAAGGTGTAAGCTCCTTTTGATACGATGGCTTTGTCTTTTAATGCATCCGCCTCCAGTATTTCGATAAAACCATTCTCTTTATTGCCGGTTTTAATTTCTGTCATGGCAAATTCTCTCTTGCCATTGTTTGTAAAAACATACTCCTTTCCCTGGTAGCTTACAATACACTCTTCGGGTAACACACTCGTAATGCCGGATTGGGTTTCTACAATCGCATTCATATAGGTACCCGGCAGCAAGGCTTTATCATACAGCTCAAAATGACAATGCACTTCGGACGTGCCTTCTTCCCTGATGTCTTTGCTGATAAGGATTATTTCGCAGGGGTATTTTTTAGCGGGATTAGTATTGGTAAATGCCATCACTTTTTGGCCAATAGCCAGTTTTGATACATCTTTTTCAAATACCATCAGGTTCAGGTGTATATCCTCGGGATTTATCAATTCAAACAGTACATCGGCAGCATTTACATATTTGCCAATATTTACATTCACCTTACTCACATAGCCTGTGATATTACTATAGATGTTGATGCTTTTTGAAATATTGTTTACTGTTAAACTGCCCGGGTTCACATTGATCAGTTTTAATTTTTCAGCCAGTGCACTGACCATGATCTTCAATGATGCCGTTTCTGCCTGTGCCTGCTGCATCACTTTATCGCTGCTCGCCTGCCCTGCGTTTAGTTCTTTTTGACGCTGGTATTCCAGTTCTGCGAAATGCAATCTTGATTTTGCCAATAAATAATCCTGTTGCAGCTGCACATACTGCTGGTCTTCCATGGTGGCCAGCACTTCGCCCTTGTTCACATGCATACCGGGCAACAATTTAGTACTGCGTAAATACCCCCCAAGCGGTACGCTTACTGAAATCAGGTTTTGAGGCGGCACATCAATTTTTCCATTAACCCTTAGCGTTATCGCCATTTCTTTCTGCGACACTGTTACTGTTTCAATTCCTGCATTTTTTAATTGTGCATCTGTAAGTATCACGTTATGCGACGTGTCTGTTGCTGTATCCTTTTCCTGTACGGCTGTTTTATTATTGCACCCGGCGATAAATACCATTGCGATTATGATGAATAAATTTTTCATTGTATCAATTATTTTGTTGTGATAAACTTCAGTTGAATAATACTTTCATTCAGGCCCCAAACAGCGTCTGCATAGTTGCTTTGCACAGCTATTGCCTGGTTGGCGAGCATTACAAAGTCGAGGTAGTTAATTTCTCCATTGCTGAATTGCCTGCTGGCTGTTTTTAAAATGATATCAGCATTTTTTAACCCTGTCTCTTCAAAATATTGTATGATCGCAGTATTACCTTCGTATGCCTTCAGCCATTTTTCCCGCTGTGCCTGTAGTAATTGCTGTTGTAACTGGTATTGATTTTCTGCGATACCTTCTGCAAGTTTTGATGCTTTTATCTTTGCCTTTTGACTGCCGGCAAAAATGGGAATGCCAATACCCAATTGTACTGAGCTGAACCGATGACCGCTGCTATAGACTTTATTATCTGCCCCGGTGCCGGTAAAACTGTTGTTACTATAACCAAGCAACAGATCAGGCGACAACCTTGATCTTTCAAAAGCGGTTTGTGAAAGGGCTGATTGTTTTTGCTGCTTTAAAAGCGCCATTGTAGGATTGTTAACAACAGTACTGCTGTCATCACCGGCCGGCCCTGCTATTTTCAACACTGCAGCTACGGGATAAAATTTCTTTTCGCTGTTCAACAGCAATTGCAATTCAACCAATGCTATATACATTTCCTGTTGTACCTGTATCAACTGGATAGCGTTATTGGCCTTCTGCGTTTCTGCTGTTGTTTTCTCCAGGATATTGCTTTCACCTTTTTGCAGCCGGAGATCTGCTTTTTCAAAGAAGCCGGTGTAAAGGGTATCTGCCTGGAGCAGCAATCTTTCTTTTTCTTTTAAATAAAGGCAATAGTAAAAAGCCTGTGTCACTGCTTTCTTAATTTCAAACTCCTTTAAGGATACTGACAGCAGTGTTGCTTTCCATTCTTCATTTAATAACTGCCGGTGCTTTTTATAAACTGACGGCAATGCAGTTGTTTGTGTTAAACTGAAACGGCTGTCGTTGTAAGCACTGTTGATCTGCCCGTATTCTGCAGCCAGGTTTGCTTTGGGTATATCGGTTGCCGTGAGTGACATGGCTTTTGCATAAGCGGCTTTTGCCTGCTCATTTTTTATTGTCGCATTGTTGCTGACAGCCAGCTCTATCGCCCTTTCAAGGCTGATGGTATCCTGCGCCTGGGTAACAAAGCTTACTGCAATTGCAAAGAGCAACAAGGAAACTGCTTTTTTATTATAGCTTTTTACGCTGATCCCTTTTTCGAACAGCATATATAAAATGGGCAGCACAAACAGTGTTAAGAAGGTGGCAACCAGCAATCCTCCAATCACTACGGTTGCCAACGGCCGCTGCACTTCTGCACCGGCACCATTGCTCAGTGCCATCGGTAAAAATCCCAGTGATGCCACAAAAGCTGTCATCAGCACGGGACGTAATCTCAACGCCGTTCCTCTTAATACGATCATGGCTGTATTTTTCATACCCTGTTTTTTTAAACGGTTAAACTCTGCAATTAACACAATACCATTCAGCACTGCCACTCCAAACAAAGCAATAAAACCCACACCGGCACTGATACTGAAAGGCATTCCCCGGAGTGCCAGGAATAAAATGCCACCAATGGCAGACAGCGGTATAGCTGAGTAAATCAGCAATCCCTGCTTTACAGACTTAAAAGCAAAAAACAACAATACAAATATCATTACCAGTGATACGGGAACGGCAATGGACAAACGCTTTTTTGCTTCGTTCAGGTTTTCAAATACGCCGCCATAAGTAATATAATAACCGGGTGGAAACTTCAGTTGTGCATCCACTTTTTGCTGCAATTCATTTACAATGGTTTGTACATCCCGGTTACGTACATTGAACCCTACCACGATCCTTCGTTTGGCATCTTCCCTTTGCACCTGGTTCGGCCCTTCTTTGATCTGTACATCTGCCAGTTGCGATAAAGGAACCTGTGTACCCATGGGTGTTGGCACCAGCAGGTTCTGTATATCTTCCAGGTTTTTCCGGTCATTCGATTCCAGCTTAACGGTCATGTCGAAACGCTTTTCTCCTTCAAATACCATCCCGGTTGTTTGCCCTGCAAAAGCAGTATTCAGCACTTTATTGATGTCAGCAACTGATAAATGAAATTGTGCTATCAACGGCCGGTTGTACTCCACCACCACCTGGGGCATTCCTGTTACTGACTCCACATACACATTTTCTGCACCCTTTACGGAAGCAATAATTTTAGCCAGTGAATTGGCATTGGATGCCAGTGTATCAAGGTCTTCGCCAAATATTTTACACACCACATCCTGTCTTGCTCCCGTCATCAATTCATTAAAACGCATCTGTACCGGATATTGAAAGCTCACGGTAATACCTGGAACTGCTTTAAGCGCACTGGTCATTTTCGACGATAGTTCATTAAATGTTTTTGCCGATACCCATTCTTTTTTATCTTTTAATATCACCATCATATCACTGGCTTCCATAGGCATAGGATCCGTTGGTACTTCGCCGCTGCCAATTTTTGTAACTACTTTTATTACTTCGGGAAACTGTGTTTTTAAAATATGTGCAGCCTTCTGTGTGCTTTCAATAGTGGTGTTAAGATTGCTTCCGGTTAGTACCCTTGTATCCACAGCAAAATCACCCTCTTCCAATGCAGGAATAAATTCACCACCCAAGGTCATCAATAAAAAAACGGATGTAATAAACAGTGCCAGCACAGCTGATAAAACCGTTTTAGGAAAACGTATGACTGATGAAAGTGCTTTCTGGTAGGCTGTTGAAAGCTTTTGCATCAACCTGTCGGAAAGATTCTTTTTATGTGTCGTTTTTTTACTGAGGAAAAAGGCGCTCATCATCGGGATATAGGTAAGCGACAGTATAAACGCACCTAACAAAGCAAAAGCTACGGTTTGTGCCATTGGCTTAAACATTTTGCCTTCAATGCCCTGTAAAGTAAAAATCGGGAGATATACTATAAGGATGATGAGCTGGCCAAACACGGCACTGTTCATCATTTTCCGGGCAGAATGCGTTACCGTTTCATCCATTTGATCGGTATCCAGTTTTTGCAGGCCCTTGTACTTTGTAATGTGTGTTAACTGGTGCATTACTGCTTCCACAATTATGACGGCTCCGTCTACTATTAATCCAAAGTCGAGTGCGCCAAGACTCATTAAATTGCCACTGACTCCAAAAGCATTCATCATACAAACTGCAAACAGCATGGCTAATGGAATAACGGATGCCACCAATAAACCAGCCCTGAAGTTTCCAAGAAACATCACCAGTACAAAAACAACGATCAAGGCTCCTTCGGCTAAATTCTTTTCAACCGTGCTGATGGAATTGTTAACCATTTTTGTACGGTCAAGAAATGGCTCTATCTCCACGCCCTCTGGCAGTGTCTTTTGGATTTGTGCAATGCGCTCTTTTACATTTTTTATCACAGCACTGCTGTTGGCCCCTTTCAGCATCATCACTATAGCACCCGATACTTCGCCTTCATCATTATAGCACATGGCTCCATACCTTGTGGCATATCCCATTTTTACTTCGGCCACATCCCTGATAAAAAGTGGTGTGCTGTTGTTTTTATGAGCGATGGAAATATTTTCTATATCCTCCATATTTTTAACCAGCCCTTCGCTGCGGATATATAAAACGGTGGGACCTTTTTCAATATAAGCTCCGCCTGTATTTTGATTATTGGCTTCTATGGCCGCAAACACATCATTGATGCTGATGTTGTGAGCATTCAGTTTGTTTGGGTTGACTGCAATTTCATATTGCTTTAATTTTCCTCCAAAGCTGCTGACTTCTGCCACGCCCCGTACACCCAATAATTGCCTGCGGACAACCCAGTCTTGTATCGTTCTTAATTCTGTTGCATCAAACTTGTGTTCATATCCCTTTTTGGGTTTAACCACATACTGGTAAATCTCTCCCAAACCGGTAGTAACAGGGCCCAGTTGTGGTGTGCCAATTCCTGGTGGTATTTGAAATTGTACCTGTTGGAGGCGCTCGGCCACCTGCTGCCGTGCCCAGTACACATCCGTAGCATCATCAAATACAATCGTCACAAGTGACAAGCCAAATCTTGAAAAACTCCGGATCTCTTTTGTGCCGGCAATATTACTATTAGCCTGTTCAATGGGAAATGTAACAAGGCGCTCAATATCTGTGGCACCAAATGATGGTGCAATGGTAATCACCTGCACCTGGTTATTGGTGATGTCTGGTACTGCATCAATGGGCAACCTGGTGACTTCGTAAGCACCATACCCAATAAGCCCGATGGTGAACAGACCGATGATGAGTTTATTCCTTACGGAAAACCCGATTATTTTACTTAGCATAATCTTGTTTTGTTAATCAATAATTTATTCAAACTGTGAATGAGCCTGAATTTTTATAGCAGCATTTTAACTGCTGCACTTTTTATACATGATTAACAAACACGGGGCGGCTGCCAAATAGAAGAAAGAAAGGCGGAGGAATATGTAAAGTTGTAATGGGCAAAAGTTTGTTTTCGCTCAATGAAATGAACTACAACGTCCTGCTTAATAACGGGTACAGGTAAATAAAATGAAATGTAAGAGCCCAATGAATTTTCAGCAGATTTAAAAGGGAGCCGCATATCCTTCTCATAATCTGCGTCTATTTTGGTACCCTCAGCGTAATGCATACACAGAAAATCAATAAAGGAGAATTGACTGTCCAGCTTTTTGTGTTCAATAAAATGTTCAACTAATATGGGAAGTTTCAGCAACTCTTTTAACTGCGTGGAAGAAAGCAGGTAAATGGATAAAAACAATATGGAGATTCCTTTTTTCAACAACGCAAAGGTAAATCTTATTCGTTAAGACAGGGTAAATATTATTAATACCTTATGTTATTGAAATTATCTCTTGCCTCTTACTGATCATTTTTCCTATAGGTGTTGCAAATTTTTCAAATGCATTTTGCTTCAATAAATTTATAACCTCATTGGCTGATGCAGGAGAAACAGCGATCAGTAAACCGCCACTTGTTTGTGGGTCTGCCAGTACCGCTTTTTGAAAATCAGTGATGGGTCCGATCTTCTCTCCATAACTGTCCCAGTTGCGGTGTGTACCACCAGGTATGGATTTGTTATCAATATAAAATGTGAGATCGTCTGTAATGGTGGGTATATTCTCAAATACAATTTCAGCACTCAGCCCGCTGCCTTCCGCCATTTCCACCAAATGCCCCAGCAGGGCAAAGCCGGTTACATCCGTCATCGCATTCACTCCTTTTATTTTCCCCAGCTGTTCACCAATTTTATTCAGCTGCATCATTTGCTTTGCCGCCATGCCTTTATGTTCTTCCTTTAAGAGGCCCTTTTTTTCTGCGGTTGTTAAAATACCAACGCCCAATGGTTTGGTTAAAAACAACCAATCACCATCCTGCGCTTTATTATTTTGTTTGATATCTTCAATAGCAACAAAACCATTTACTGCTAAGCCAAAGATGGGTTCAGGTGAATCAATGCTATGCCCGCCTGCCAGGGGAATACCTGCTTCTTTGCAGATGCTGCGGCTGCCTTCAATTACTTTTTGGGCAACAGCCGGTGGCAATACATTAATGGGCCAGCCTAAGATAGCTATGGCAAGGGCAGGTTTTCCGCCCATCGCATACACATCACTGATAGCATTGGCCGAAGCGATCCTTCCAAACTCATAAGGATCATCAACAATAGGCATAAAAAAATCGGTGGTGGAAATCAACGCTGTGCCATTACCAATATCATACACGGCCGCATCATCTTTGCTGTGATTGCCTACGATCAGTTTATCATTGTCGGGCATCGCAAAATTGCTGGCGAGTATTTCATCCAGCACTTTGGGTGAAATTTTGCAGCCACAACCGGCACCGTGAGAATATTTTGTAAGCTGAACCGCCCCCTCTAAATCTCCCCCAAAAGGGGAGACCTTAGAGCTTTCGATTGCAATTTTTTGTTCTTTGTTTATAGAAAATTTTTCATCCATGTTATTCTTTTTTCCTTCTTCGCAGCACAATCGCTGCATTGGTATTGAGATCGGCACTAAAGCGTACATCATACCTTTTTTCGCCATCGTTTACTATCAGCAGTCCGGTATTGGGAGGTATTTCACCCAGGCTTTCTGCATACATCACCAACTTTACTGAGTCCATATTAGGTGTGATGTAAACTGTTTTGGTATTGGCTTTTGTGCTAAGACCGGCTTTGGAGAATATAACATTTCCATTCATGATAACTGTTACGGTATCGCCGTCTACATCACCATTATCATATAGGGTGAGCACCAGGCTGTCGTTTTCAAAATAAAATGACTGGTCCGATTTAGTAAAACGTTTATCCAGTTCCGCAGCGCCGCCAGCTACTGATGGTGCTACATACGCCACTGGTGGTGGAGTGGGTTTGGGTGGTGGAGGTTTTACAGCCACGGGTTCAGGCTTTTTTTCTGGTGCTGGTTTAACTGTTACAGGCTCATCATCCGGATCTCTTTTTTGCGGCTCTTTTCGTTCTGGTTTAGGCTTGGGCGTTACAGCGGCCACTACTGGTTCCGGCTTGGCTGCAACGGGCTTTGGTTTCATTGACGATTTTGCCAGCAGGTTCATTTGCGCCTTTTTCGGCCTTGCTATTGGCATCACTTTAATTTGCATGGGCCATGGCTTTGTATTAGCAGGCAATAATGTTGCGGTAGTTTTGCCAATGGAAGGTATTACAAGGTCAGGCACCGCCTCAGGTTCTTTTTCTACAACAGGCGGTGCCGGTTTTATTGCCGGCGCTGGCTGTGTTACTACAGCTATTGTTGTTTCATCTGGTACCGATGGCCTGTCCTTAAACGACAGCTTAGCACTGAGCTTTAGTGTATCCAGGCTTTTGAATAATTCAGATTTTTTAAAATCATTTTTTCGTTTAAGCACCACCGTTCCTTTGGCAGGTATGTACCGCCTGGTTTTATTGGTGTTCCATTCACCTTCCAGTATCATTTCTTTTTCGGTTACCGTTAACTGAACGGTCATGGTTTTTTTAACACGGCTGGAGGGGTTGATAGAAAACTGGTGGTCAATAAACCCTTCGTCTTCCATTATATACTTATTTCCTTTCTTGTCAATGGTAATATCCTGCACACCCGCTTCATCCTTCCCGTTTGCATGGAACACTATTCTCGAATAACCTTTTAGTTTCCCTTTTTCTTCACTTACTGCAATTTCGTAGGGCAGGTGAATCAGCTCGCCTGCGCTGTCTGTCATTAGCAATTCTCCGTTCCACATACCTGTTATATCTTCCTGCTGTGCAAAAATTGCCAGGCCATGCCAGCAAAAGAACAGTAATAAGAAAGTAATTTTTTTCATTGCGGTTGTTTATTCCGTTTCAGTAATGCTTTCCTCCACATTGCTGTCATTGAGCAACAGGCCGGTATTTTCTTTTGCATTTACTTTTTCGGCTGATATTTTCTTTATTAGTTCTACGGGGGATTCCCTGTTATAAAGCCCTTTTTCGTACCACTTGTCGTAATATTTCAGCAAGATGCGGAAACATTCTTTATGATTGTCTTCCAGCAAAAAATTTACCGCATTTTTTGCTTCCAGCCCGCCCAGTCTTTTTTGTATGCGGATAATAGCGTTGACCAGTTTTTCCTTCCCTGCTTTTCCATACTCAACGGTAAGGTAATTTAATCTCTCTTCAAATGGGATGTCGAGAAATAAAATGTTGCTGTTCCTCATTTGTTTCCAAAAAGCATCGGGTATTTTCAGATCTCCGATACGCTGGCTTTCATCTTCTATAAATGCTCGCTGGAGTACCTGGCCTGCCGTTACCTGGTGGCCTGCTATTTCATACAATTTTTCAGCCAGTAAATTTTCAAACATCTCCTGGGTTGGCTGTGCATTTTGTCCGATAGCACCAAAAGCTGATCCTTTGTGATTTGCCATTGCTTCCAGGTCAACTACCGGAAGACCTGCCTCCTGCAACTGGTGCAGCACGATGGTTTTTCCAGAGCCGGTATAGCCACCCAATACAGTTAATGGTTGTGGTTTTTCAAACTGGCCTCTAACCCATTTCCGGTAAGCCTTATATCCGCCAATCAAGGTATACACTTTAAACCCATACAGATCAAGCAGCCAGGCAATACCTGCACTACGCATACCACCCCGCCAGCAGTGAACCAGAACGTTTCTTGTTTCTTGTTTCTTGTTTGCTGTTTCTCGTTGGGAGCCTGCTGATTTACCTGGTGCTTTATCATTTAACGAGAAACAAGAAACATTGTCTTCTACGGCTTCTACGATGGCTTTCATCTTTACGCCAAAGTAATCAAGACCGATCTTGATGGCGGGTTGTTTGCCTTGTTGTTTGTATGCTGTGCCTACTACGGCTCTTTCGTCGTTGGTAAACAACGGCAGGTTGTAAGCCCCAGGGATATGTGCATGATCGTACTCACCCGGACTGCGTACATCAAATACCGGGTTGGTTTGTACCAACTGTAAAAATTCTTCTATGGTAAGTTTTTGTATTGCCACTTTTGAAACGATAAAAATACAAAAAGAAAAAGCCACCGGATCAATCAGTGGCTTTCAATAATAAAGATTCATCTTTTATCCGTTCATGCTCGTCAGGAATTCCATATTGTCTTTAGTGCCTTTCATATTTTTCAGCAAAAGAGAAATAGCTTCTTCTGTATTCATATCTGCCATATGCTTACGGAGAACCCACATACGCTGGGCAACATCCCTATCCAGCAACAGGTCGTCCCGGCGTGTGCTGGATGATACAATATCAATGGCAGGATAGATACGGCGGTTGCTCAGTTTCCTGTCTAGCTGCAATTCCATATTACCAGTTCCTTTAAATTCTTCAAAGATCACTTCATCCATTTTACTGCCGGTATCCACCAATGCTGTAGCGATGATGGTAAGTGAACCGCCAAATTCTATTTTACGTGCTGCACCAAAAAATTGTTTTGGCTTTTGCATGGCATTTGCTTCCACACCACCGCTCAATACCTTACCGCTGCTTGGCGCCACCGTGTTATGTGCCCTTGCAAGCCTTGTAATACTGTCCAGCAGGATCACCACATCGTGCCCGCATTCTACCAGTCGTTTTGCCTTTTGCAATGCAATGGTGCTTACTTTTACATGCTTCTCAGCTGGTTCATCAAAGGTAGAGGCAATTACTTCTGCCTTTACACTGCGTTCCATATCGGTAACCTCTTCCGGTCTTTCATCCACCAGTACGATCATCAGGTAACATTCCGGGTGATTTTCCGCTATAGCATTGGCCAGTTCTTTCAATAACATCGTTTTACCCGTTTTTGGCTGGGCAACGATCAATCCACGCTGGCCTTTACCAATGGGAGTAAACAGGTCCATGATCCTGGTACTGAAATTATTTGATGATGTTACCAGGTTTAATTTTTCAAAAGGAAATAACGGTGTCAGGTAGTCGAAGGGAACCCTGTCTCTTACTTCTTCCGGTTTTTTACCATTAATGGTATCCACTTTCAGCAGTGCAAAATATTTCTCTCCTTCTTTTGGCGGACGAACAGAACCATACACAGTATCACCTGTTTTTAAACCAAATAATTTTATTTGTGAAGGAGAAACATAAATATCATCGGGTGATGAAAGATAATTGTAATCACTGCTTCTTAAAAAGCCATACCCATCGGGCATCATTTCCAGCACACCTTCGCCCAAAATAATACCATCAAATTCTATATTGAAAACATTGGGATCATGGTGCTTACGTGGACTTTTATTTTGAAACAACGGTGCTGACTGCTGGGGCTGTTCTGCCTCTGCCAGCATTTCTGCCAGTTCGGGTTGTGCCTTGATATCCATTTCGTCTTCTTCCTGCAATAATGAGGCTATCGCCGCAGGAATGGTGCTTTGTTCGCTGGTGATCGGTTTCAGATCTTCCTCTTCATCCATATCATCTTCTTCGGCAGCTTCTGCTTTCTTAACCGGCTTTTTCTTTTCTGCAATGGGCTCCGCTTTTTTTGATGCAGCTTTTGCTGCTGGCTTTTCAGCTGCTTCTTCCGAAGATTTGCCCGCTGGTTTTACAAGGCGTTTGCGCTTGGGTTTCTCATCTTTTCCATTATCAGCGCCAGCTACAGCCTGTTTGTCTAATATCTTAAACACCAGGTCTTGTTTTTCTAATTTCTTGTAATTGGCAATGGCAAGTTGTTCTGCTATATCATGCAGTTCAGGAACGAGCATGTCGTTCAGTTGTAGTATATCGTACATAAAAAATTGAAAATGAATTTTTCAAAAAAATCGATCTAAAAACTTGAAAATGTGATTGGAAATTTATGTTGACTGGATTGGTTCGCCTGACGTACTGGATAATGGGAAAGGCTTATCAGCAATGATTCCGGCACAATATTACGGGCTTTTTAGGGAAAACGAAAAAAATTTTAAAGTAACCTGCTGCACACTTTATATTTTTCTTACCTACACTACTGAATTTTTAAGAGGTAACCCTGCCTCAAAGGCATCAATATTTTCCAATGTTATTTGTGCTATTTGTGTTAATGCCTCTTCTGTAAAAAAACCCTGGTGAGAAGTGATCAGCACATTGGGAAAACTCAGCAAACGCATGATCATATCATCCTGTATCACGTTCTCCGACAGGTCATTAAAGAACAATTTTTCTTCCTGCTCATACACATCCAGACCGAGATAGCTGATTTTCCCGGATTTCAATGCATCAATCACTGCTGCGGTATCTATCAATGCGCCCCGGCTGGTATTAATCAGCATTACTTCATCCTTCATCATGGCAATGGCCTGCTGATTGATAACATGTTTGGTGAGTTCTGTCAACGGGCAATGAAGAGAAAGGATGCTGGATTGCTGCAGTACATCTATCAAGGGCAGGTACTCTACACCCTTTGCTGCCAGTTCTTTGTTTTCGATAAGATCAAATGCCAGCACTTTGCAACCAAAACCCAGCATGATATTACAAAAAGCTTCACCAATTTTTCCTGTACCCACTACGCCTACGGTTTTTTCAAACAGGTCAAAACCAGTTAGTCTTTCCAATGAAAAATTCCCTTCTCTCACCCTGTTATAAGCCTTATGTGTTTTTCTATTGAGTGTCAGGATCAGTGCCACCGCATGTTCGGCTACTGCATGGGGTGAGTAAGCAGGCACTCTTACTACTTTTATATTGTTGGCGCCTGCTGATGGAAGATCCACATTATTAAAACCGGCGCACCGTAGCGCTATCAGCTTTACCCCTAGCCTGTTTAGTTCTGTCAATACTTCCTTATTGAGTTTGTCATTCACAAATACACAAATGGCGTTGCAACCTGCAGCCAGGTTAACGGTTTGAAGATTGAGTGGTGCTTCAAAATACAGCAACTCATGCGTGGTCACATAACGGTCAAAGAATTCTTTGTCGTAAGACTTAGCAGAGAAGAAAGCTATTTTCATGTTTGGATTTTATGGTGATTTTTGATGGGGATTTATTATGACAAAGATGATTGGTATGATTTTTTTAATGCCGGACACTTAATCATCTTATTATACAAATGTATAACAAGGGTAAATAAACATATAAATTTAAAAGCATCCTAAAGGGTGATTTAAATCAGGAAGAATTTAGTGAAAGGCCAATCATCAAATCACCTGATCATATCAAGACCTATCCAAAATCTATTATTCTCTTTGTTACATTAAATCATCAAAATCATTTAATCATACCAATCCCTATTCAAAATCGTCTCCATAATTCCCTCAATCCCATTAATCCCAATCTAAAATAGCATAATCATACCGTCCCTATTTATATTTGCAGCCTTAACAACCTTATATGCTCAACAATAGAACCAAAATAAAAGAACTGCTGGCAGGCGAAGCCACTAACTACGAAGCGACCGTGATGGGATGGGTGCGTACCTTCCGTAACAACCAGTTTATTGCACTGAATGACGGCAGCACCAACAACAACCTGCAGGTTTTGGCCGAGCTGGGCACCTTTGATGAAAGTATTTTGAAAAGGATCACAACAGGTGCCTGTATTAAAGCTGTTGGGGAAATAATACCTTCTTTAGGGAAGGGGCAAAGGGTAGAGTTAAAAGCATCATCAATAGAAATATTAGGCGACAGCGATGCAGAAAAATTTCCTTTGCAACCGAAGAAACACAGTTTGGAGTTTTTAAGGGAAATAGCGCATCTGCGTTTCCGTACCAATACTTTTGGATCGGTATTCAGGATAAGGCATTCACTGGCATTTGCAGTTCATAAATTCTTTAACGAAAAAGGTTTTGTGTACATGCATACTCCTATCATCACTGCAAGTGATGCAGAAGGTGCTGGTGAAATGTTCCGTGTTACCACTTTGCCGATTGACGGTACTGCACCAAGGAATGATGATGCGACCATCAATTTTAAAGAAGATTTTTTTGGCCGTAGTACAAACCTCACCGTTAGTGGCCAACTGGAGGGCGAACTGGCGGCCATGGCTTTTAGTGATATATATACCTTCGGACCCACCTTCCGGGCAGAAAACTCTAATACCACCAGGCACCTGGCTGAGTTCTGGATGATTGAACCTGAAATGGCTTTCTACGACCTGGAGGATAATGCTAACCTTGCAGAAGAATTTATCCAGTACATCATTAAATATGCAATGGATAACAACAGGGAAGACCTTGAATTTCTTGCACAGCGTTTGGCCGAAGAAGAAAAAAGTCTGCCGCAGGATAAAAGGAGTGAAATGGGATTGATAGAGAAACTGGAATTTGTACTCAGCAATAAATTTGAAAGGCTCACCTACACGCAGGCAATCGACATTTTAAAAGAAAGCAATCACAATAAAAAGAAAAAGTTCCAATACGAAATTACCGGCTGGGGCATGGACCTGCAGAGTGAGCATGAACGATACCTGGTAGAAAAGCATTTTAAAAAACCTGTTATCCTTACCAATTACCCTGCTGCCATCAAATCGTTTTACATGCGCTATGATGATAACTGTGAGCCAGGAAGACAAACGGTAGCTGCCATGGATATTTTAGCACCCGGTATTGGCGAAATAGTGGGTGGCTCACAAAGAGAAGAAAGACTGGACAAGCTGGAACAAAAAATGAAAGACATGCATATTCCGATGGAGGAATTATACTGGTACCTGGATACAAGAAGATATGGTGCCTGTCCGCATGCCGGCTTTGGTTTGGGTTTTGAGAGAATGGTGCAGTTTGTAACCGGTATGGGAAATATCAGGGATGTGATCCCTTTCCCAAGGTATCCGAAGAGTGCAGAATTTTAAATCCATTCGCTCTGTAAGTTAAAGGAGAACAAAGAAAAATATTGCCAGGCATTGTATAAATGCCTGGCATTTTATTTATCTTGATACAGTAAATGTTGTATACAAACCCCTGAGCTAATATGCACTCCACGCAATTTGATTTTAAAGCAACCATGCAATCAACCTCTACCGAAGATCTTGTAATAATAATCTCTACCAAAAGAAGTGATTATCGACAGGAGGCCATTTCGGCCGCAGAAGAGGAATTGAAAAACCGGAATTATTCTTTTGAAAAAATGGAGGGGTATATTGCTAAAGCCAGGTTACTAAAAGAAATTGAAGAAGAAAGATCACTACAACCATTAGACCTTGAATATAAAATATTAGCCTTTATTTTCCCGGGCATCGTGACACTTATTTTTTCCGGTCTTTTCAAAAGTGAAGGCTATGATACAAAAGCTTCAGACCTTGTGAAATGGACCTTTTACGGAATTGGCTTTTATATTTTGCTCGCCCTGTTACTTAGTTTGCTTTGATTTACTGCACAGTCAAATTACCCATGATCCTGAATTTTTTTCCTGCCTGAACAGTTATTGCCGCAGAGGAAGAAACCCTTTGCTGTACATTTAATATACATTCACCTGCACCTGAGGGATTGATCATTATTTGTGAACCATGCGGCAATGTTGCCGGTGGAACCAGGTTATTGCTCCAGTTAGCGGGGGTACTCCAGTTGCCGTTTCCTGTAAACGTAAAACTGCCGGCGGTAATCGTGTATTCCTGCGGGTTACTACCCAATAAATACAATGCATTGTTACCGGTTGCCGTACTCTTGTTGTATTCAACCACCCGGAAATAATATTTTTTGTTTGCTGTTAACCCTGTTACCGTAACACTATTTCCCGTTCCATTATAAACTACATAATTATTAATGCCCAATGAAGTGCCGGAGCCAAATGCAGCGTTGGCTGTATAATCAGTTCCATCCAGCGGGAAAGCGTTAACTGCACTGTCGGCTTTTACCACGAGGAGACGGTTGGCGCCATTTCCATTATTCCAGTTAACAGTGACAGCATTGCCAGACACATTGGAAAAATTTAGCCCGGAAGCATTCACTGTTGGCGACAGCATCAAATCCCATGTGGGCCATGTGGTGGTGGCAGCCAGGCAATTCCAGCCGAGGTTATCCAATGCCGTCCAGAAATTGTTGTTGGTAATATTTCTTTTATTCAAAATAAAGATCCATGAATAGCCGCCTGAAGAACGTACCCATATACTTGCTGTACCATCAAGGGCTCCCGTATGCCACCAGTTATTAAAAGGGTTTACCTGCCAGCCTTTTGCATAATACTGGCTGTTGGCAGATGGGGTAACCATGGACGTTACTATGGATGGATTTAAAATATCCGGCTTGGTTGAAAATCCATCTACTGCCACTAACAGTTTCAGCATATCCCTGGCCGAAGCGATCCAGCCTCCATGTGCATCCATGGCTTCTATGTTGAAACCGCCATATTCCCAGGGCACACTTTGGCCCGTACCATATACACTGAGGTTGGTGTAACCATTGCCCACATACTCTCCCTCCCGCTCCTGCTTATCAACCAACAGGTTTTTACCGATATGCATATCAAAAACGCCAATCGGTGCCAGCACACTGTCTTTTACATATTGCTCATAACTAAGCCCCGTTATTTGTTCAATGATCTCCCCGAGCACCAGGTAACCCATGTTGGAATAACTGTATGCTGTTCCCGGTGCAAAGTCAAGCCCTTTCTCCAGCATAAATTTTACCAGCGCTTCTTCAGAAGCTGGGTTAGGGGTGCCTGTTAGCATGGCAACCCTCAACGGAAAAGCAATGGGGTCACAACCTCCGAAAAAATAGGGGTAGGGGGTGGTTGGATTAGGATTGCAATTGATATCCCGGTTCCAGCCGGCAGAATGTTCCAGTAACTGCTGTACTGTGATATTATTGATCCTCGTGTCAGTAATGTTGGCGGTGGCAAACACGGGGTGATTTTGTAAAATGCCCCCTGTACCAAATACCCTGGCTCCCATTGACAACCGGCCGTTCTGCAGAAGCTTCATACAGGCAATGGAGGTGATGGGTTTGGATAAACTGGCGATCCTGAATAAATTATAGGGTTGAGTTGGAATCGTATTGGCAATATTTGAATTTCCAAATGCCCGCATATAAACGATCTTGCCATCTTTTGCAATAGCTGCCGTTGCAGCGGGAATGCCATAAGTGGTGAGGAAACTGTTGATCAGGTTGTCAGTTTGCGTCATGGTTGGTACCGGGATGCCGGTTTGGGCATTTACGGTCAAACCAACAGGTACCAGTAAAAAGCAAAGGAACTTTTTCATTGCAGCCGAATTTTACTACAAGATAAGGATTGAAAAAAATACTCCAATACTCCATATAGAGTATTTTAGCTGCGGTCTTTTTTTGATATTTGCTGAATGTTAAAACCAAATTTCGAGCCCTTCCCGGTTATAGTAACCAGCAGGCTCCTGTTGAGAGAGGTAACCATTGCAGATGCAGCGGATCTTTTCTTTTTAAGATCGGATGCTGCCGTGTTGAAATACCTCGACAAAGAGCCGGAAAAGTCTGTTGATGAAACCATTGCATTAATCAACCAGGTTAAAAAAAACAAAGAAGATGGTGATGGCATTTTGTGGGGTATCACATTAAAAGACAGTAATATCCTTGTGGGTTCTATTTGCTATTGGCGTATGCAGAAAGAACATTACCGGGCAGAAATTGGCTATGCCCTTCACCCAGCTCAACAGGGAAAAGGAATCATGGATGAAGCCATCAAAGCGGTACTGCAATATGGTTTTGAAACGATGCAATTACATTCTGTAGAAGCCAATGTGAACCCTGCCAATGAAGCTTCCATGAAATTATTAGAAAGAAATGGTTTTGTAAAAGAAGCGCACTTCAGGGAGAATTATTATTACAACGGGCAATTTTTAGACTCGGTGATCTTTTCGCTCATCACTCCTTTAAAGTAATATTATTTACAGCTTATCCAATTGCAATTTATTAATAATGCTTAATATCAGCAGTACCGTAAAAAAGTATTTTTTAATTGCTTCTTTATCATCCGGCTCATTTCCTTTGGGTTCAAATAAATTTTCATCAAAAGGAATGGCGGCATAAAAAATGCCGGCTACAAATGAAATCGAAATATCCCTTCCTATCTGTGTTTTGAACTGTACAACGGCCTCCATTATCTGCTGGTTTACTAAATACGATGCTTCATTTACATCTGTTGTGTATACCACATAATGTTTTTCAAACTCACCATTGCGGCAATCCACCCTTACCACTTCGGGCATGGGCAGCATCCGGTATCTTTCTTCTGCAATACTTGCAGCCAGTTGTATATTGTCTTTTGTCCATACATAAG
Source organism: Bacteroidota bacterium (assembly GCA_029561305.1). Lineage (GTDB taxonomy): Bacteria > Bacteroidota > Bacteroidia > Chitinophagales > Chitinophagaceae > Ferruginibacter. Next base: position 39,314 of record JAKQJG010000316.1, read on the forward strand.
TACCACCACTAAAACCAATGGGTAAAGGAGCCGCAAAAAACAATCCCCTGTACACTATAGCGCCTGAATTCCTGCTGCCCGACCGGTGCCTGACATCGAGTTCACAACATTTAAAGTTGATCCCTTTATAGTTTCCACCGATCCAGTCCTCGCCATTGTAATCATCATACCATCCCCTGCATAAACTACTGTTTACATAATCCTTGTGATTGATACATAGCTCCGGCTTGTATTCAAGACCGGGATGAATAAATTGAAAGATCTGCAGAATAACCTGTTGCTTATAATTATCCTCGTAATCTTCTTTAGCTTTAGTATAATAATAAACGCACGTGGCTGTGGCAGCTAACATAAGTAAGATCAGTATACCACCGAACCCACCTGCTCCACCATTCACAGTCCAGGCCATCACAGGAATAATAAGAACAAAAAAAATCCCCGATGCTATTCCCCACCCATAAGCATTACTGCCCTGCTCCCGCAGGTTTGCCATATAGGGCTGCAATCTTTGTTCATAGAAATCGTCAAAATTTTTTATGCCTTCCAAGTAAGAATATCTTTTAAAGGTTGATTTGCATACAATTTAATAAAAGCGGGATAGTTTTACAGCATGAAAATACAATCCATATTCCCATACAACGGTGAAATAGTTGCTGAGTATGAAGTAATGAATGATTCATCCATTGAACAATGTATCAGCAATGCAGCAAAAGCATTTGTTACCTGGAGGCAATTAAGTTTTGACAACCGGGCGGATGTATTGATACAGGTGGCTGCCATCTTACAACGGGATAAAGAACAACTGGCAGCGCTTATCACTAATGAGATGGGAAAAGTAACAGCCGAAGCAATAGCAGAAATAGAAAAATGCGCTGCTGTATGTGAATACTATGCAGCGCATGCAGAACAATTTTTAAAAGATGAACCGCATGAAGCAGGCTATCACAAAAGCTTTGTTGCTTATGAGCCTATTGGCGCTGTGCTGGGTATTATGCCATGGAATTTTCCCTTCTGGCAGGTGTTCCGGTATGCTGCGCCGGTACTAATGGCAGGGAATGTCACGTTATTGAAACATGCATCTAACGTTTGTGGTTGTTCGAAAAAAATTGAAAGCATTTTTATCGAGGCGGGCGCACCGGCGGGAGTGTTTCAATCCCTTATCATTGATTCAGCAGCCATAGAAAAAGTACTGACTCATGATATTGTGCAGGCAGTAACGCTTACCGGCAGCGAAGGGGCCGGCAGTGCTGTTGCTTCATTGGCAGGTAAAAACATTAAGAAGTCTGTACTGGAACTGGGTGGCTCCGATGCATTGATCGTATTACCGGATGCTGACATGAAAAAAGCGGCGGCAACAGCTTTGCAATCGAGGATGCAGAACGCAGGCCAGTCCTGTATTGGTGCCAAACGCTTTATTGTACTTGAAAGCGCCATGAATGATTTTATGAATGAGATAAA
>JAKQJG010000187.1 GCA_029561305.1 Bacteroidota bacterium
TCCGGAAGGATTGTAATCACCAAACAACACATCCGCAACAGCCTGCCCGCCGGATTCACCGCCATACCATGCTTGTAATATTGCATCGCAGCTTTCTGTTTCGGGAACCAATCCAATGGCAGAGCCGGAGCAGTTTACAAAGATCACTTTTTTCCCTGCGGCTTTTAACGCCTTTAAACAATTGCGTTGTACTAGTGGTAATTCAATATCGGTACGGTCGCCGCCCTTAAAACCGGGATAGCTCACCGGCATTTCTTCACCTTCCAGTAAGGTTGATAAGCCACCAACAAAAATTACTTCATCAATACCTTTTAATTTATTGACAAGGCTGGTAAAATCAATATCGAGCTCTTTACCAAAATCAAATTCAAGATTGGCCTGCCAGTTGTTTAACTGGGCATACCGGATCTTTATTTGATATTTTTTTCCTTTTTCAACCGCGTAAGCAATTCTTGAAGGGAGTGTACGCCAGTTGTTGTACCGTGCAAGCGAGGAGTCGTTTACAAATAATTCAAAGTAACCGGTGGCGCCGCACTTAAAAACGATCTCCTCTGTTTCAGGAGCAGTAAACTCCGTTTCGTAAAGAGCAGAAAAATCTACGAGTTTAATACCAGAGGCAAATTCATGATCACCTGCTGTGGTCATTTTAATCGGATTGGCAATTTGTTCTGTGGTAACAGGATCGCCTGTACGCTGCCGGTTGTTCCAGTAGCTTGCTTTGAATCCTCTTTTACCTGCTGCAGTTGTTTTAGAGAAATAACTTTGGGTTACTTTGTTCTCCACCAGGTCGCAGGCTTTATCATATACTACGCTGTTGGCTGCTAATTTTGATTTGATACCATTCAGGATAGAAATTGTTCTCACCGGTGTGCCATTATAATTTCCCCATAGCATGGGTTCATTGTCTGCGTTGGGGCCAACCACAGCAATTTGTTTTGTTGATTTTTTTAATGGAAGGACATTGCTGTTATTCTGCAGGAGTGTCATCGATTCCAGCGACATATCCAATGCAAGTTTTCTATGTTCCTCATTGTTCACAATTGACATAGGAATATTTGCCCAGGGCACAATCGCATTCTCATCAAAATCACCCAGGTCAAAACGGCCGGTTAATACTTTTAATAAATGACTATCTACTTCTTTTTCCTTTATC
>JAKQJG010000202.1 GCA_029561305.1 Bacteroidota bacterium
CATTGCTGCTTCTTGGTCTGCGGCGGCAGATGCAAGCATTGGCAAGGCCATTGCAACGCAGGCCGCAACACCTAATACATGTTTTTTTGTCAACATCGTTTTATCTCCAAAGATTAGTTTTAAAATGAGGCAAAGCCCCAATACTTGCTCACATAAAACTGACACTAGGATGACAGATAATTAAGACAATCGATAAAATTGGTAATTTTGTTTACCTACAATTGTTTCAATTTGTAAACATATGTTACTTTATATAAAAAAACTTAGCATAGATACCATCCAGTTTTAAAATCCATACTGGTCCAAGCAAATGAATGAGGCATCAATTGTGTGTTAAATAATACATTGATTATTGAATCGTTTTATTGGTAGTATTCCACATTGGGTTTCCTAGTATCCATATCAATAGCGTTTTCTAAACATAGATTTTCGTTTAGAAATTATTTGCAGAATAAATGGATACCAAATGCTAAGACCTTGGGAACTCAGCTTAGAAATTGATCGGCAGTCTGGCACTGCCATTCATAAGCAAATCGCGCAAAAAATCATTTTAGATATCCAGAGCGGAAGATTCACACCCGGCATCGCATTACCGGGGACACGTGAGTTAGCTAATAAAATCCATGTCAATAGGAAAACAGTCATCCAAGCTTATGATGAACTAGTCTCGCAGGGCTGGCTTGTCAGTGAAAGCAAACGGGGCACATTTGTGTCACAACGCATTCTGAGCATCAATTACAGCAATCAGTCGCCTGCAGCAAAACTTCAAAATAAAATTGACCCCCTACTTACTGCTGTTTCTCCGCTTAATACCAAACGCAGCGCAAATGACTTTATTCACTTTAGCGACGGCTTACCAGACGCTAGATTACTACCGATTGAATTGATGGCACGCGCCATGCGCCATGCGCTTAATATCACAGCAAGAAACAACAAAGCCAGTTACGGCGACCCGCGAGGCGCATTGATTTTGCGTGAAGCGATACTGCAAATGTTGAATATTGAAAGAGCACTGCACGCTAAAATAGACAACGTTTGCATGGTGCGCGGTAGCCAAATGGGCGTCTACTTAATCGCTAAAACCTGCCTCAAACCCAATCAAAATATCGTGATTGAACAGTTAGCCTGCCCGCTTGTACGCGAAGCTTTGATGAGTTGCGGTGCTAATATCATCAGCGTCTCTCATGATCAAGAAGGTATCAATACCGACCATTTGGCAGCCCTTTGTGCGCAGCAAAAAATTCACGCAGTTTATGTCACACCAAACCATCAAATGCCAACTGCGGTTGTAATGTCACAAAATAGACGCGATCAATTGCTT
>JAKQJG010000208.1 GCA_029561305.1 Bacteroidota bacterium
TTGAGCGATGCAAGGACGTTGCGCCAATTCCAAATGCAACCAGCAAATACAGGCAGCCACTCTTACACATAGAGGTTCCCAGCAACGTCTATTAGGCGGGGAATGAGCGGAGGTAAGGACGTTGCGCCAATCACTGCAACACGCTGTTGTTAAATACACCCGCACTTTGTATATTTAAGCCATGCCTGTAAAACAAAACATTCCTTTCAATAGTGGTACTTTCTTTATCACTTTCACCTGTTATCAATGGCTGCACTTGATAGACAAAACAGCGGGTTATGATATCGTTTATAAATGGTTCGATCATTTAAAAAGTAAGGGTCATTACATTAACGGTTATGTCATCATGCCCAATCATGTTCATGCACTCATCAGTTTTGTAAATACCGGACAAAGTATCAACAACATCGTGGGAAACGGCAAGCGGTTTATGGCGTATGACCTGGTAGAAAGTCTGGAACAAAGAGGTGAAGGGGATTTGTTAAATATTCTGAGCAGTAATATAGAATCAAAAAGAAAGGAAAATAAGAAGCAGCACAATGTATGGGAGTTGTCTTTCGACTGGAAAGTATGCCTAAGTAAAGAATTTACCTGGCAAAAATTGGATTACATACACAACAACCCTTGTGTTGGGAAGTGGCAATTGGCCGACAACCCGAAAGAATATCTGCATAGCTCCGCAAAATATTATTTAACAGGCGAGCAGGGAGTATACCCAGTAACCAATATTATGGAGATGCTGGATGTGGATTTTAAAGGTGGCTGGCAGTAAGTGAGATGGGCGCAACGTCCTTGCCAGTGCACCGGCTGGGAGTAAGAGACGTTGCTGGGAACTCAAAGTGGCTGGCAGTAAGTGAATGAGCGCAACGTCCTTGCCAGCGCACTGGCTTGGAGAAAGAGACGTTGCTGGGAACTCAAAATGGCTGGCAGTAAGTGAGATGGTCGCAACGTCCTTGCCAGCGCACTGGCTTGGAGAAAGAAACGTTGCTGGGAACCTGAGATATTGTTTCAATCTAAAATTCAACCTGCAATACCATAAGCCTGCTTCTACAAAATTGAATTCCCAGCAACGTCTCTTTGCGAGGCATTGAGCGAAGGAAGGACGTTGCGCCAATAGCAAATGCAACTTGCAATATCATACAACCGCTATTACAAAATGAGTGTTCAGCAACGTCTCCATGCCATGGCTCGTTACATCTCTTATGGAGATGCTGAATGTGAGTTTTAAAGATGGTTGGCAGTAAGTGGGATGGGCGCAACATCCTTGCCAAAGCACTGGCTTGGAGACAGAGACGTTGCTGGGAACCTGGTTTTAAAGATGGCTGGCAGTAAGTGGGATGGGCGCAACGTCCTTGCCAGCGCACTGGCTGGGAGTAAGAGACGTTGCTGGGAACTCAAATTAGCTGGCAGTAAGTGGGATGGTCGCAACGTCCTTGCCAGTGCACCGGCTTGGAGAAAGAGACGTTGCTGGGAACTCAAAGTGGCTGGCAGTAAGAGGAACAGGCGCAACGTTTTTGCCAGCGCACCGGCTGGGAGAATGAGACGTTGCTGGGAACCTGTGATGATGAAATGGAAAATGCCGGATCTGACTTTTCCAAGCATAATGATTATTGTTTTCCTTTATTTTACACCTCAATCAAAACAACAAACTTGCAGCCCCATATCCACAGCAAACTGCCCCATATCGGCACCACCATCTTTACCACCATGACCAACCTGGCCATACAGCACAACGCCGTAAACCTGGGCCAAGGCTTCCCGGATTTTATGATGAGTGAAGAACTGGTGAGCCTGGTAAATGAAGCCATGAAAAATGGGCATAACCAGTACAGCCACATGGCCGGTCTGCCGCTGTTACGGGAACGGATAGCCCAAAAAGTGGAAAGGCTTTACGGAACAATGATAGATCCGGTTACGGATATCACCATTACTCCCGGTGGCACTTATGCTATTTACACCGCCCTTACCACGGTGCTGCAGCCAGGTGATGAAGTGATCGTGTTTGAACCAGCCTTTGACAGTTACCTGCCCAATATAGAAGTCAATGGCGCCATACCCATATTGATACCGCTGCAGTTTCCATCTTACTCCATTGACTGGGACCTGGTAAGAAAAAAAATCACACCCAGAACAAAAATGATCATGCTGAACACACCACACAACCCCACCGGCAGTGTGCTCAGCAAAAACGATATTGAACAACTCCGCAGTATTGTACACAACACGGGCATTTTTATTTTAAGCGATGAAGTGTATGAGCATTTGATCTTTGATGATATCGAACACCAAAGTATTTTACGATACCCCGATCTGTATCAACGAAGTTTTGTTTGTTTCTCTTTTGGCAAGACTTACAACTGCACCGGCTGGAAACTGGGTTATTGTATTGCACCCCCTGCTTTGATGAATGAATACAGGAAGATCCACCAGTTCAATTGTTTTAGCTGCAACCATCCGGTACAACATGCATTGGCGGAGTTTATGGAAACGGCCCAACATTACTTACAGCTTGGCAACATGCTGCAACTAAAGCGTGACTATTTTCAGCAACTGATGGCGCACACAAAATTCAAGCCTTTGCCAAGCTTTGGCAGTTATTTCCAGCTGTACCGGTATGATGCCATCAGTGAGGAAAGCGAAAATGAGTTTGCCATAAGGCTCACCCAGGAATTTGGTGTAACGGCGATACCTGTTTCCGTTTTTTACAGGAAGGAGATCAATAATAAAGTACTGCGCTTTTGTTTTGCAAAAAAGGAAGCCACTTTGGAGCAGGCTGCGGAGCGGTTGATGAAATTGTAATATGCGCAAGGGTTAATGGCCTGGTAAAATCAAATAATGTACAATACTTTTCACCAGGCCATTTGGTATATATGATCAGGAAGTGAAAGCTTGTTGATCCGCAGGTGCTTTTAATGCTGCTAATTTTTTATCTTGTATCAGAAATAGTAAAATCATCTTGTCAATATGAACAATGTCATCCGAGCTGATGATAGCCGTCACACAAACTAACATGTGTGTCCACTATTTTTATCATCTAAAATTATTGTTATGAAAAAACTGGTAGTTCCTGTAGACTTTTCCGCCACCTCTGAAAATGCTGCTGCCTTTGCTGGCAACCTCGCTATATTTTATGGTGCTGAAATATGGTTGTACCATGCATACGAAATGCCAGTGGGTATTGGTGAAATGGCCTGGCCATTGTTTACAGCCAAAGAATTACAGGGCGCTGCGGACAATCAACTGGAAATTATCAAAGAAACGGTACAGCAAAACCTCCGCAGTAAGGTTACCTTTCATTCAAAGGCTGAAATGGTTTCTTTTACAGAAGGACTGGCTGATTTTTGTGAAGAGATAAAACCAGACATGATCGTACTGGGCCTTTCTGGTAAAGATGCGCTGGCCAAACTGATCGTAGGAAGCAACACGATAAAAGTAATACAGCATTTGCAGTACCCGGTGCTGGTGGTACCTCCAAAAGCAAGGTTTACACCCGTTGTAAAAATTGGGTTTGCCTGCGATTATAAAAAAATTGAAGAAACCACACCTGTTGCCCTGCTGAAGAAAGTGGTAAAGGATTTTAATGCGGAGCTGCATATAGTAAATGTCGATTTCAATGATGCCAATGTGGACGACGATGTTTTAAACGAAAGTATAGCCGCTAAGAATCTATTCAGGGATATCAACCCGGTATATAACAGTATTGAGAGTGAGAGTGTAACAGAAGGGCTGAATAAATATGCGGATGAAAAAGGGCTTGACTGGATAGTGGTGATACCAAAAAAACATACGCTGCTGCAAAAGATATTCAGCAGGAGTCATTCAAAAGACCTGCTGTACCATACACATTTGCCAGTGCTTTGCCTGCCGCAATAAGTATCAATCACCCATCAGACCGGGACGATCAGGCTGGTTAAACAGCAAACTGTTTCAGGTGATGGTCTATATGTTTGTACATGGCCATGCCCCATTGCGCTCCTGTAAATTTTCCAAAAATGGGATGTACAATTTTTTCTACTTTGGCAGGATCGCTGTTATGAAAGCGGCTAATCATTTCCGATAGTGCTGCTTTTTCTTTTTCAAAATTGCGGGTATCTGTTATTTTAAACGAAGGCGCTGTAGGCAAGCCATTGCTCCAGGGAACATCATTGTATAATTTGCTTTTCATCATCCACCCTATTAATGCAAAAGGAAACATTTTGGGAGGCGATTGGTCACTTAGCGGTACTTTAAATGCCTTTTTACAATGCGCCAGCATCTGAGCCACTTCCATCTTACCCCATTGCCGCTGGCTTGCTGGAGTCAACCTGTTCAATCTGCCGGTAATTTCTTCATACACAGCTTTGTCAAACAGGTTTTTCATAAGGATGTAAATTATTAACTGAATAAGTATTCTACATCGGCCTTGGTGAGCGACTTTACAAAATTGGCATCATCGCTTATTAATTCGCTCGCCAGTTTTTTCTTACGCTCCTGCAGTTGCAGTATTTTATCTTCAATGGTGTCAATACAGATCATGCGGTAGGCAAAAATGTTTTTCGTTTGCCCGATACGGTGCGTACGGTCAATGGCCTGCTGCTCTACCGCCGGGTTCCACCAGGGATCCACGATGTATACATAATCCGCAGCCGTTAGGTTCAAACCCACACCACCTGCTTTTAACGAGATCAGGAATACCCGGCAATTATCATTGTTCTGGAAATTGTCAATCGCTTTTTGCCGGTCGTTGATATTGGTGCTGCCGTCAAAATATTCATACATGATGCCCTCTTCCTGCAATTTTGACCTTATCAAACCCAGCATGCCAAGAAATTGAGAGAAGACCAATGCTTTGTGTTCGCCGATATTTTCTGTTATCTCACGGGTAAGTTCATCCAGCTTAATGCTATGGTTGGGATACTTCTCTTCCTCATTCAAAATAGCCGGGCTGTCGCATATCTGGCGCAGTTTCATCAGGCCCTGCAAAATGGTCAATTGTGATTTATCAATGCCCTGCTGGTCAATAGTACCCATGATCTTATCCCGGTAACTGTTGCGGTAGGCATCATAAATATTACGCTGCTCCTTGTCCATTTCACAAAACAAAATGGTTTCTGTTTTTTCAGGCAGGTCTTTGGCCACCTGTTCTTTTGTTCTTCTTAAGATGAATGGATACAATAGTTTGCGTAAGTGATCTTTTTGTTCCTGTTCACCAAATTTATCGATCGGCGTGGCAAATTCATTCCGGAAGAATTCCATACTGCCCAGCAAACCCGGATTCAGGAAATTCATTTGTGCAAAAATGTCGAACGTGTTATTCTGCAAAGGCGTACCGCTCATGCATACACGATTTTTCCCAACCAGTAAACCTGCCGCCCTGGTAACCTTTGATGCCGGGTTTTTGATCGCCTGGCTTTCATCCAGGATGATATAGTCGTAGTTGATCTTCATCAGCACCTGTATATCACTCCTTAAAGTGCCATAGGTAGTAATGATCACGTTGGCAGATTGCAGTTGTGTAATATCCCTTGTACGCAAACTTCCATGATGTATTTGCCAGGTTAGCGCCGGTGTGAATTTTCTTATTTCATTTTCCCAGTTGTAGATAAGTGTGGTAGGGCAAATTACAATTGCTTTGAGCCCGTCGTTCTCATCCCGGTAATGTTGCAGCATGGTAAGTGCCTGTACCGTTTTACCCAAACCCATGTCATCTGCCAGAATGCCTCCCCAGCCTACATCATTCAAATAACCTAACCACTGGTAACCTGCTTTTTGATATGGTCTTAATACATCTACCAGCTGCGCAGGCGGTTCAATATCCGGTATGTTTTTAAATTCTCTTAAGCGTTCAAATTTTTCATCCAGGTTAAAACTGAGCTCTGTAGCGTCCCGGTTTTCATATAGTTCATCAATCACACTCATGTGATATTTTGATAAACGAAGCTTATCGGTTCTGCCATCACCCACTTTAAAGAGCAATGAATATCGCTGCAGCCATTCATCTGGTAAAATACCCAGTGTGCCATCACCCAATTGCACAAAGGATTGTTTTGCCGAAAGCGCTTTTTTGATATCGGCTATGCCTACCCGTTGTCCTTCAAAATCTATCTCTACCTTGGCATCAAACCAATCAAGCCCGCTGCTTACATGAATATGAGTTGATGGCCTGGCTGTATTAAAGCGGAAATTGCGCAGGGCATCAAACCCATATACCGGCACTTTTGATTCCTTCATGGCATCCACAAACAAAAAGAACCAGTTGTTGCGCAATACATCTGCGCCTTTTAAAATGAGGCTGTTGCCTTCCTGTGGTTTGATGAATTGTGAGTGAAGCGCTTCTAATGAATCAATAAACTTTTGCTCGGCTTCTTTATTACGGTGGATCACGAGTATCTTATCTCCCTCGGGCAAAATGATCGTTTCCTTATCATTGGCCTTTGTTTCAAAACCCTTGTAACTGTATACTGGTTGAAACACCAGGTAATCCCCTTTTTCCTGTAATAATAATTTTACTTCCGGCTCCCCGCTTTTTATTTCCTTCACCAGCGATTTATCAAACTCCACATGATAATCTTTTGTGAGCGGCATAATGGTCCGCTGCATTTGCTGGGTCCAGTTTTCTTTGCTGAGTTTTATATTACCATTCTTGATAAACTTTTCAGCCTGTAAAGAATCCTCCGGTTTTTGCCAGAGATAAAAAATATGGTTGTATAAAAACAGGATACTGCTGCTGCATTCATTATCAGTAACTGGCTGTTCAGCACCATTTATTTTAAAACGGCATTGCAGTTCAAAATAACTGTTAACTGCGGTGATCTTAAACTGTGGCGATAAAAAGGTATCACTTAAACCAACTTCCTGCAGGTTTTCTGTTTTAAAAGTTTTCTTTTCGGGAAGGAAGTAGATGGCATTGTTAGTCGCCTGTTCTTCAAATAACTTTTTCAGTTTAGGATGCAGGTATTCTGCCATCAGCGATTTCGTTTCTTCGGGCAGGTCATCTCCGTCTGTATGAATGATACTGTCCCAAATGCCACTAAAAGGTGAATTGCGGTTGAGGTATTTATTGATCTCTGTGGCCTGTAATTTTCTAACCTGCTGCAACAGCATCTTATCGTCTTCACTCAGAGGTTCGGTATTTACATACTTGGTGAGATCGAGCTTTTCCGTTTTACCCACTATTTTTTTTGTGCTGCTGTTATAATCCCCCTGTATGGCATCTACTAAAAAATAGGGATAGGTGTTGGTATTGAAATTAAATACCACGCCCAGTTTTTTGGATGGCACAAGATCTTCCGCCACCGTTGTTTCTGCCTGTTCTTGTTTGGCCAATGCCGGCGTGCCCTGCATATAGGAAGGTTTGGCTACCGGTGCAGTGGGTGCCACTCTTTTGATGGTGGTATCAAGTACTTTTAAAAAAGGCTTCCCGTCTTTGTATACAAATTCAAATTTGCCTGCCAGGTCATCGTCCAGGCTGTAGCCATATATCTGCAACAGTTTATTTTTCTCTTTGTCCCAGTTACGGATGCTATCGTAATAATAGGGGCCGCTTTTTTGAAATAAGTGAAGCAGCAGCGCTGTTTTATGAACGCAGAGCGGATGTTCTTCCTCATGACATTTGCAGGACGTATCAAAATTGCGTTCATCATTTTTTTGCACTACCACGGGCCAGTTCTCTCCTTCTACTGCCACATTTCCCTCTACTCTTTCGTTGACAGCACTGGTAACTGTTACCGCACCGTCACTCACCAGTTTTTCTCCTTCATCAAATATGCCCGGAGACGAAACCACCCTCATCACCTTTAGGTCAATATGTTTCATTTTGATAACCGTGTGCAGCTGGTTGTAGCGGATATTGCCGCCACCCAACATGTTTTTATCTATGAGTTCCTGCAATTGCAGTAAGGCAGCCGCTTCATGACGGCAGATATCACCCAGGTTGTAGGGGCAACTGCAGCGAACAGACAAAGTTTTGGGATCGTTGTATTGCTGTATGTTGACACGGTAATACGTACTGTACGTATCGTCTTTTACACGGAACACGGCAGTGTTCATCAGGTCGTCGTGTTCAGCAAGCTCCACATAGCCAGAGCCATGGATCTTTTTTCCTCTACGGATAACTTCATCAGAGCCGGTGTTATAAACGTATTTGATAAGGTGCGATAATGCCAAGCGATAAAATTTTTGGGGTCATTTATGACTGCTTTTTCAAAACCTCCGTTGTGAAAAAAGCAATTTGCAAAAGTAAAGGAAAATAACTGAGGGATGGAGGGGAAACTGGAAGTTTTTGGGCTAAGAGGATAAAGAAGAAATGGGCTAGAAGGAAAAATAAGAAAATAAGGAAATAAGTTGGCAAGGAGGGCAAGTAGAAAAGAAGCTAAAAGAGGAGGGGCGTTTAATACTGGCTGTCATTTTTTTTATAACCCTTCACTATACAAAGATTCCCAATTGCTGGATTATATATCTGCTCTGGTATGCCGTAAATTAGATGGTTATGCCGTCACCAGTTTACCATCTTCAAAAACCACCACCACGTTAGCACCATCGTTCGTGAGGCAATACCGGATATCTTTTTCCAAACCATAATTGGTAAGGCGATGATAATGGGAAGCATTTTTTGCTTTCATAAATTCAAACAGGTCTTCTTTTGCATCGTTATACATTGTTTCTGCCATGGCAGATGCATCACAGTTGATATCAAAATGATCTTTAATACGGCTGATTACAGCGCCTGCAAATAAAGTATCCTCAATATTTACCCTGTCTTTCCATGCGGCACAACCTAATATTACGGGCTGATTTTGTTTAATTAAATAATCACATACAGCAGAAATATTGGGGAAGGAACCGGTGATGATGGCCTTCGCATTTTTATCCAATGCCATGTGCAGCAGTTTAGTACCATTGGTGGTGGTTAACACCAGCACTTTATCTTTTATAAATTCGGGGAAGTATTCAAAGGGAGAATTGCCATGTTCCAAACCTTCGGCCACCCTGCCATCCCGTTCACCAGCGGTAATACCTTCAATTTGTTTACCGATTCTTATACACTCGGCCACACTATCCACGGGGATGATATGTTTAGCACCATTATACAAAGCAGTGGCGATGGTGGACGTAGCCCGCAATACATCAATAATTACAACAATACTGCTGCTGACATCATACAAATTCAACAA
>JAKQJG010000210.1 GCA_029561305.1 Bacteroidota bacterium
GTCGCTAAATAATTTTATCCTTAATATTTGTTTTTCTTCTGCGCTTAATTTTTTGGCTGCGGCTAAAACACCATTTAGTGACACAGCTTTTTTCTTTACAGTTACAACAGGCATATGTTCTATTTTAATCACTTTAAATTAGTAAATTTTACACTTGCATCAAATTTCTTTTCTATCACAGCTTTCATTTTATCTTTGAACCATGCAAACCTACCAACAACGCCTTCTTCAAAAATTTACCGAGGTTTATGAGAGCCTGAATGCACAACAAAAAGAGGCGGTGGATACCATTGAAGGGCCGGTAATGGTGATTGCTGGTCCGGGTACAGGCAAGACTCAAATTCTGGCAGCAAGAATTGGAAAGATATTGCTGGATACCGACGCCCTGCCGGAGAATATCCTTTGTCTTACCTATACCGATGCAGGCGCTATTGCCATGCGCAGGAGATTACAGCAGTTTATTGGTGCCGACGCTTATAAAGTAAACATCTACACTTTTCATGCTTTTTGTAATGATGTGATACAGGATAATTTATCCTTGTTTGAAAAAACATCCTTGGATGCCATTTCAGAACTGGAAAGCATACAGCTTTTTAAAACGTTGATTGATGCGTTCCCCAAAAATCATCCTCTAAAAAGATACCGCGGCGATGTGTATTTTGAAGTGAACAACCTGAAACAGCTTTTTTCTAACATGAAAAAAGAAGGCTGGACAAAGGATCTGATCAATCAAAGAATAGACGAGTATATCAGCAGTCTGCCAGCAAGAGATGAATTTGTATATAAAAGAAAATACAAACAGTTTAATGCAGGCGATCTAAAACAGGATAAGATTGATGAAGAGAAAGAAAGAATGGAGAAATTACGGGCAGCAGTAGCCGAATTTGACAATTACCAGCAATTGATGCGGAAACAAAACCGGTATGATTTTGATGATATGATCAACTGGGTGATCAGGGCCTTTGAGGACAATAAAAGTTTACTGTCCGGTTACCAGGAAAAATTTCAATATATACTGGTAGACGAATTCCAGGATACCAGCGGTACACAGAATAAAATTGTACAGTTGCTGATCAACTACTGGGACAAACCCAATGTATTTGTAGTGGGGGATGACGACCAGAGCATCTATCGTTTCCAGGGAGCCAATGTGGAGAATATGCTCGACTTTGCCAGTACTTACAAAAACGATTTAAAAACGGTGGTGCTCACCAGCAACTACCGTAGCATTCAACCGATACTGGATATTTCTAAAACACTGATCAATAGAAATAATGAACGGCTGGTGAAACAAATTAATGGATTAAGTAAAGAACTGGTAGCTGCCAATACAAGGATCAACCAGCTTACTGATGCGCCGCAGATCACAGAATACAATGCTGTAAAAGATGAAATGGCTGCCATCACTAACAGGATATATGCTTTGTATAAAGAAGGTGTGCAGCCCGGCAGGATCGCCGTGATCTATAAAGAAAATAAATATGGCGAAGAACTGGCCACTTATCTGAGATTGAAAGGCGTACCTGTATACAGTAAAAGAAGCATCAATATTTTAGAAGATCCTTTCATAAAAAAAATAATTCAACTGTTGCGTTACCTTAATGCAGAGCATGATATTCCTTATGGAGGAGATGAGATATTGTTCGAAATACTGCATTATGATTTTTATAAAATTCCGCCCATCGAAATTGCCAAACTAACGGTGGAGGTCAATCAAAAACGATATGGCGGCGAGCCAACATCACTCAGGAAGTTAATATCAGACAGATCAAAAGAAGCACCCAAGACCTTGTTTGAAAAAGGCTTTGATGAAAGATTAAAAAAAGTAAGCAGCATTATTGAAGCTTTGATTGCTGATGTATCCAATATTACATTGCAGCAATTGATGGATAATATCATCCGGAATGCAGGCGTGCTTCCATATATTATGCAGAGCAGAGATAAGGTTCAGCTGATGCAATTGCTGACGGCTTTGTATGATTTTATAAAGGAGGAAACAAGCCGCAACCCCTTGCTGAACTTGCAGGGAATGGTCGCTATTATCGACCTGATGGAAAAAGAAAACCTGCCGCTGCCAATGGTGCAGGTGGCTGGCAGTGAAAAAGGCATCAACCTGTTAACAGGTCATGGCAGCAAAGGATTAGAATTTGAGTATGTGTTTTTTGCTGGGGTAAACGCTTCGTCATGGGAGAAAAAAAGAAAACCAGGTGGCGGGTATAAATTGCCGGATACCATGTTCTCTTCTCAGCCGGCAGCTACAGATGAGGAAGAACTAAGACGGTTGTTTTATGTAGCATTAACCAGGGCAGAAAAATACCTGTACATCTCCTACGCCAAATTTAAAAACGATGGGAAGGAACTGGAGCCATCCATGTTTATTGCTGAAATACTGGAGCAGCATCAGCTGCCGGTGGAGAAAGTTACTTTAAATGATGAGGAGATGATGGAATTTCAATCACTTCATTTTACAGCACAGGCACCGGAGATTGAAAAAAGTGAAGAAGATTTTATTGCCGCCCTGCTGGATAAATTTGTAATGAATGTAACGGCGCTCAGCAATTATCTAAAATGTCCGCTCGGATTCTATTATCAAAGTCTTATCCGCATTCCCTCCGGTAAGAACGAAGCAACAGAATTCGGCAGCGCTGTACATCATGCATTGGAGAAATTATTCAGAAAGATGCAGGAGAATGGTAAGGACCAATTCCCCTCCAAAGATGAAATGATAGCAGACTTTAACTGGTACATGCACCGTCATAGAGAGAACTTTACCAAAGAGGCTTTTGAAAGAAGGATTGAATACGGTGATGAAGTACTGCGCAATTACTATGACAAATACATCAATAGCTGGAATAAAATTGTAGCTGTAGAAAGAAATATACGTGGCGTTGTGGTAAATGGCGTTCCGCTAAAAGGTAAGCTGGACAAATTAGAATTCAGTGGTAAAGAAATAAACGTAGTGGATTATAAAAGTGGTGATATTGACAAAGCCCTGAACAAATTAAAAGGTCCGAGTGACAAAGAACCCAATGGTGGTGACTACTGGCGGCAGGCTGTATTTTACAAACTGCTGATCGATAACTACGAACAAAAAGACTGGAAGGTGATCAGTACGGAATTTGATTTTGTAGAGCCGGATAAAAAGAAAGAATACCGGAAGGAAAAAATTGTAATAACGCCTGCAGATACGGAAACAGTAAAGCAGCAGCTAACAGATGTGTGGGCAAAAATACAAGCCCGTGATTTTTATACGGGCTGTGGTAAGGAAGATTGCCACTGGTGCGGTTTTGTAAAAAATAACCAGCTGGCGGTGGCGCTGCATGATGTAGCAGAGGAAGAAAGCCAGTAACATTTCTGACATAAACAGGGTAACGATTAACTTTGCTATGCTGATTAACAGCATTCTTATATTGAATGGTCAGTTCAAAAGTTAAATATTAATAAAAATGCCTGGCCTCTCCCGATATATCGGGAGATTGACGGTGAGGCTGAAATAAAGCAACTAAGTTTGCAGTGAATTTTATTTGATGCGTATTAAATTTTTTCTTCTCCTGCTTATTGGTTTTGCGGCTGTCTGTATCACTGTCACTGGTATTACAGGTTGCGCACAAATTGGCTACCCAACAGGTGGAGCTAAAGATTCCCTTCCGCCGGTACTGGTGAGTGCATTTCCCCCGGAAGGAACAACCAATTTTAAAGACAATAAGATTACATTGGTTTTCAATGAATATATAGAGGTGCAGGATATCCAGAACAACTTACTGGTGGCACCTTTTCCAAAAACAATGCCCAATGTGAGCCATAAACTAAGGACGGTTACAGTTAAGATCAAGGATACGTTGCTGCCCAACACTACCTACGCATTTAATTTTGGCAATTCATTGCGTGATCTAAACGAGGGCAATCCATTCAGGAACTACACCTATGTGTTTTCTACGGGCAATACCATCGATTCACTTACACTAAGCGGTACTGTTATAATGGCCGAATCAGGAAAGGTGGACAGTACCCTCAATGCCATGCTGTACAAAAATGCGGATGACTCGGCTGTACAACAGCGCAAACCGGATTATATTGCCCGGCTCGACAGGCAGGGCAACTTCACTTTTAAAAATCTGGCAGAGGGAAGTTACAAGCTGTATGCATTAAAGGACGGCGATGGCGGAAGAACATATAACTCGGCAGTGGAGACTTTTGCTTTCCTGCCCAATGATATTGTTGTAAGCAGTGTGGATCAAAAAGCCGATACCCTCTATGCTTATGCTGAGGAAAAGGACAAGAAAAACAACAGCACTGCCCCAAGCGGTGGTAAAGTAACGGCGGATAAAAAATTACGGGTGGTTCCCAAAAATGGTCCTGATAACCTGCAGGGACTAAAAGAACCTTTTGAGCTGAGTTTTAACAGGAAATTGAAAACCATCGACTATCAAAAAATAAAGCTTACAGATTCTTCCTTTAATTCCATTGCCGGTGCCAAACTATCGCTCGACAGTACCCGAAAACTGCTTACGCTCACTTCAGCCTGGAAAGAAGGCGCAGATTATTTTTTGATCATTGATAAAGATGCAGTGGAAGACACCACCGGCACCCAGCTTGCGAAAGCAGACAGTATCCGGTTTCGCACCAAAGAAAAAAAGGATTATGGAAACCTGGTTTTGCGGTTTAACAAACTGGATACGGCCAAACACGTTGTCTTATTGTTTTTAAAGGCAGATGAGATCATAAGATCTATTCCGGTAACAGCTGCTGCCTTTACAGATCCATTGTTTGAACCGGGCGAATACGATCTGCGGGTTTTATACGACGACAATAATAATGGCATATGGGATCCGGGCAGCTATACCGGTAAACGCCAGCCTGAAAAAGTGATTACCATGCCTAAAAAGATATCTGTAAGAGCCGGCTGGGATAATGAAAAGGATATTGAATTATAAAGCGGCCAGCCCTTACTGTTATTAAGCCATCATTTGTTTTGCCATCGGGAATAGTACATTGTTTTCCAAATGCACATGCTGGTGCAGGTCTTCCTCAAATGTCCTTAACTCGTCCATTACTACTTTAAAAGTGGTGCAGGCTTCTGCAGGGGCTGTATAATCACTTGTAAGCAATCTTATCTCTTCCATTATAGTTCCGGCCTCATCATGCTCGCTTTCTATTACTGAAACAGGACTGCTGATATACTGTTGGTCCATTTCTTTTTTCTGCGAATATTTTGAAAATGATTCTATCTCTTTTATCCGGGGGAACAATATCATTTCTTCTTTCTGCATATGCAGGTTCATTTCACTTTTTAAATGAGTAAACAACGCCAGAACCTTTTTCATGTAAGGGAAACGCTCGCCATGCTTCGCCGCCACCTTGGTTAAATGATCTTCAATAGTGGGCATTGACTGGCGCACATAAAAATGATGATGCAGCAGAATATGCCCAATGAGTTTTTCCGCATTCATTTCTGCAAATGCTGTGTTTGACGGGCCGGTTGGGTTAACAGATGCTTCCAGTTCTTTAATGATCTCCTCCACTGTTAGCCCCTTTTCGGTGCAGGCCTGCGATAATGTACGTTTGCCTTTGCAGCAAAAATCAAGATGGTATTTTTCCAGTACGGGTACCGTTTCATGATGTGTTGTTACTATCGATGCCAATGTTTGTTCTGCAATGTTTTTCATATAATTAATTTCATGTAAAGTTGATACTGGAAAAATCATCATTTTATGATTGCAGTCATTTTGTACTGCGTTGAGAAAGATTTAACATAAGGATACCGGATAAAAGAAGGACAGCAGCACCCAATAATAGTTCATTGATGTAGGGAAAGGGCATAAATGTTATGGCTGCAATGCCCTGCAGCATCAAAAGAAATTCGTTAATGATAATACCGGCAACAAAAATTTTAATTGCTTTTATAGAAGCAGGTTTATGCAGGATATTGTTTTGCAGCATCATAAAACCTATCATGAATAAACTGATCACTCCCAGCAGTATCAGGTGCAGGTAACCGATCACTACCGGCCTGAAACCAAAGGCCAGTTTGCTCAACGAAGGAATGGTGGATCCAAGCTGTAAAAATAATTTTATCGTTAGCGCTATTGCAGACAGCAGTAAAACCCAACGGGTATTTGGTGGAAGAATGGCTTTAATAAAGGGCGCCTGGCGCTTTATTTGTTGCACTGTAAGCAGCCATCCGGCCACCTGGCTAAATGCAGCCAATACAACAATTCCATAACTCCAGCCAGGAATGGGCAACCACAAAGCTGATAATATATAAGCAGGAATACAGGCGAGGGCAAACAGCCAGAATATTTTCTTTTGAATCATTTCCGGCACGGGTACAAAAAACTTTGCTGTAGCCAAACCCATGCAGGCAAAAAAGAACCAGCCATTGTATTGAAAATGCAGGAAGAAGTATACTGCTGCCAGGTACCAATTTTGATGAAGGGTATGTGTGGCCATCATAAAAGCAAGAGAAAAGGCTCCAAAAGAAGAAAGTACATTAAAGAGCAGAGCAGCTTTTATCCACCAGTGAGCAATACTTTTTTCGGGGAGTTTGTTGAGGTCTTTCCAATACACAATAGCAAACGCATAAGAAACAAAGATGGATAAGGTAGAAAAGATAATGGAGAACAGGCCATAGCCCTGTAACGGGAAGCTTACCAGCATACCATACGCTGTAATAAGATTGGCAATGATTATCCAGTTATATTTTTTAAAAACGGTATCATTGGTTTTATTGGCCAGGTATTGCAGGAGTAAGATCATCAGGCCATGTGTTACCCAGCCGGCAAATGCAAAATGAGAATGACCATGCAGCAAAAATTTCTGGTCGATAAATGGAAGTGAATATGCGATCTTATACCGCAGGATAACCCCAATAGCAGCCACCAGTAATAGATTGAGCAAGGCAATTTTTGTATACCGCCGCATTGAAAATCTCATGAAAACAATTTCAGCAAAATAAGACAGCATTAAGTTTTTGTCTTGTGACTGAAATCATATCACCCATAATACACTTTCCCTTTTTCAATTACGAGTGTGCCCTTTTCATGCAAATGCCTGATCGTCCTTATCACCGTTTCTACTCTTAAACCAGTCATATTGGCGATCTGCTGGCGGGTGAGATTTACTTTATTGCATTTGGTACAGATACTCTTATTATTACGCTTCAAATAATTCAGCAGGGTTTTTATACTTTGTTCAGGGTTATGATGAACCAGTTCTTTCAACAACAAAAATTTGAAACGTAAACGCTGGCTCATCAGTTTTGTAAATGCAAAATGAATGTCAGACTTTTCAAGCAGCAGTTGCAGAAATAAGGATTTATGCAACCGGAGTATAACAGCATCTGTATCTGCAATGGCGGTGGCCGCATAAGGCTCTTCATCAAACAAGGGGAGTTCTCCAAAACACTCTCCCTCTTCTATCATGTTCTGAATGAATTCATTTCCATCGTCATCAATATTCACCCAGCGTACAGTGCCGCTCACCAGCTGGTGATAAAAACTGCAAGCGCCTCCTTCCTTAAATATAGACTCCCCCGCCGGAACTTTTTTGTAGGTGGCGCCCAGCGCAAGCAGGATGTCGGTGTCAATAATCATCGTATTGGCATTTGGAATGTCGAAGTTACATCTAACAATAGACGGGCCACTTAATATTATCATGCGGAGATATGATTGTCATCATGTTCAACCTGTGAATTATACAAAAATAAATAAAAAAAAGCAAACTATGATTGTACGCATAAGCCAGCGGTTTATAGCTGTGTAAAATTGTGCTGTCAAAATACATCTCACATTAAAACATGAATTATGAAAAAACTGGTTTTAATATTAACTGCAGCGATGCTGTTTGCTGCCTGCGGTGGCGGTAAAAAAGATGCTGCTGCTGATCCTTATGATGCTTCAAAAAAAGCCGAGAGCGGTGCCCCTTCTTATGATCCAAAGCGTGGCGAAGGAAAATTCACAAAAGTAGAACTGAGCCCCAACCTGGATGCAGCCATGGCGGCAAACGGTGAAAAGACCTTTGGGGTTAAATGTGGCAGTTGCCATAAACTCACCGACGAAAAATTAGTAGGTCCGGGATGGAAAGGAGTTACCACCCGCAATACGCCTGAATGGATCATGAATTTCATTACCAATACGGATGAGATGATTTCAAAAGATCCCAAGGTGCAGGCACAACTGGAAATATGTCTCGTGCGGATGCCTAACCAGAATTTAGCTGATGAGGAAGCCCGTGGCTTACTGGAGTTTATGCGTAAAAACGATGGAGTAAAATAACATGGTCTATATAAAACCTTAATAAAATAAAATGAAAAGAATAACAATCAGTCTGGCGGTTATAGCAGTCATTGCAATGCTGCTGCCATCCTGTAAACCAAAGAATGCCGGCACTGCTGTAAGTTCCGGCGCTGCAGAAAAAGCGTTTGTGGCTCCCGGTAAGTACGATGAATTTTACAATTTTGTATCTGGCGGCTTCAGCGGGCAAATGAGTGTATACGGATTACCAAGTGGCAGGCTGCTGAGAGTGATTCCCATATTTTCTGTTGATCCTGAAAAAGGATATGGCTACAGCGAAGAAACAAAACCCATGCTCAATACATCACATGGCTTTGTACCCTGGGATGACCAGCACCACACAGAACTTTCGCAAACAAACGGCGAAATTGATGGCCGCTGGATCTTTGCCAATGCGAACAATACGCCCCGTGTAGCAAGAGTGGATCTTACCACTTTCCGTACAGCAGAGATCATTGAATTGCCCAACAGCGCCGGTAACCACAGTTCGCCATTTATCACCGAAAATACAGAGTACGTGGTGGCTGGTACAAGGTTTAGTGTGCCCCCGGATGATGCCAATGGCGATGTGCCCATCAATACCTACAAACAAAATTTTAAAGGCTATATCAGTTTTATCAGCGTAGGAAAAGAGGATGGTAAAATGGATATCGCTTTCCAGCTAAAATGCCCGGGTGTAAATTTTGACCTGAGCCATGCCGGTAAGGGGAAATCTCACGGATGGTTTTTCTTCAGCTGTTATAATACAGAACAGGCAAGCACACTCCTGGAAGTAAACGCCTCTCAAAGAGACAAAGATTTTATCATGGCAGTCAACTGGAAAAAAGCAGAAGAGTATTTAAAGGCAGGTAAAGGAAGAAAGCAGTCTGTTAAATACGCTCACAACGTGTACGACGAAAAGAGTCATACAGCCACTTCTGAAATAAGAACGGAAGTAACGGTGCTGGATGCCTCAGAATTAAAAGATATCTGCTACATGATTCCCTGTCCAAAGTCTCCACACGGATGTGATGTGGATCCCACCGGCGAATATATAGTAGGCAGTGGTAAACTGGCCGCATTAGTACCGGTATTCAGTTTCACTAAAATGCAAAAAGCCATCGCAGACAAAGCCTATGACGGGGATTATGAAGGCATCCCGGTAATTAAATACGAAGCAGCTTTGCATGGCGAAGTAAAGAAGCCCGGTCTCGGTCCGCTCCATACAGAGTTTGATGGTAAAGGCAACGCCTACACTACTTTCTTTGTATCAAGCGAAGTGGTGAAATGGAGTATCGCTGATCTGAAAGTACTGGATAGGGTGCCTACTTATTATTCTGTTGGTCACTTATGTATACCCGGTGGTGATACCAGGAAGCCCAATGCAAAATACCTGATAGCGTATAATAAAATTACCAAAGACCGCTACCTGCCAACCGGGCCAGAACTGGCACAGAGTGCACAATTATATGATATCAGTGGTGATAAAATGCAGCTGATACTCGACTTTCCCACTATTGGAGAACCGCACTATGCACAGGCCGTAGCTGCAAGTCTTATCAGGGATAAATCCGTCAAATTTTTCAAGATAGATGAAAACACCAATCCCTATGTATCCAAAGGAGAAGGTGCCACTAAGGTTGTAAGAGAAGGAAATAAAGTGCATGTGTACATGACCTGTATCCGCTCTCACTTTTCTCCGGATAATATTGAAGGCATCAAAGCAGGAGAAGAAGTGTATTTCCATGTTACCAACCTGGAACAGGATTGGGATGTACCGCATGGCTTTGCTATTAAAGGTGCTGATAATGCGGAACTGCTGATCATGCCGGGTGAAACACAAACATTAAAATGGGTGGCAGATAAGCCTGGTATTTACCCCTTCTACTGTACCGATTTCTGTAGTGCTTTGCACCAGGAAATGTCTGGCTATCTTAGGGTATCCCCTCCAGGTAGTAATGTTCCCTTATTGTTCAGCACAGGAAAAAATATCGCCAAAGCAGACAGTACTGCTGCAAAATAAAATGACTGCCAGCCGGTGAATACATTTCATGTTACACCGGCTGGCTTAATTAACGGCTACTAATAGTCCCAAACGGCGACCAGTAGTGCTCAGCGTTCAGAAATGAAACAGGGATCCAGGCAGCTGTTCAAGCGGATTTTATTCAATGCAAGTGATCCCCGTACAAATTAAACTTAAAACCTTGATAGATGAAAAAGTATACAATAATGCTGGCATGTTTGATCCTCATTGGATTATCTGCCTGTAATAACGCTGCTGAAAAAGAACCAGCACCTGCTGAAAATTCAACCGAAGCTGCATCAACTGCTGGCGGGCAGGAAGCAGTGAAGGATGACGATTCTGCAAAAGATGTGGTAAAGGTTGCAGTGGGTTCTAAGGATCACAGTACACTGGTGGCCGCTTTAAAAGCAGCTGACCTTGTTACTTCCTTGTCAAATGCAGGCCCGTTTACCGTGTTTGCACCTACCAATGCAGCTTTTGATAAATTACCTGCAGGAACAGTTGATGGCCTTTTGAAACCAGCAGCAAAAGAAGATCTGCAAAACATCCTGCAGTATCATGTAGCTGTAGCAACAATGAAGGCAGAGAGCTTTACAGACGGACAGGTATTGGGCATGGTTAATGGTGATAATGTAACCCTGAGTGTAAAAGACGGCAAAGTAATGTTGAATGGAACTGCCACTATAATCGCCTCCATACCTGCATCAAACGGTATAATACATGTGATTGACGGCGTATTGTTGCCACCAGCCAAGAAATAAGCTATTGATAATATTTACACTATGAAAAATAAATTAAGCATTGTAACAAAACTCTTCCTGCTGGTTGCAGCGGCCGGGCTTGTTGCCGTGCTTTTTACTCCTATCTGGCGTATTGATCTTATAGCACCGCAGTATCCGGAAGGGCTGTATCTGACCATTCATGCCAATGGATTAGAAGGTAATGTTGATATCATCAACGGCCTCAATCATTACATTGGTATGAAGACATTGCACAATGAAGATTTTATTGAATTTACCTTGCTGCCTTATGTGATTATTTTCTTTGCCGTATTATTTGCAGTTACCATGCTGGTGAGCCGGCGCTGGCTGCTGAATACTGCTTTTATATTATTTGTATTGTTTGGAATTTTGGCCATGTATGATTTTTGGAAATGGGAGTACGATTATGGTCACGACCTGGATCCTGCTGCTGCTATCATTGTGCCGGGTATGGCATACCAGCCTCCATTGATCGGCTTTAAACAGTTGCTCAATTTTGGTGCGTACTCATTTCCGGATATTGGCGGATGGATATTTATCATAGCAGGTGTGCTGCTGCTTATTGCAGTAATATTGGAATGGAGAAAAAACAGATCAGCTAAGCGCTATATGGTTGTTCCACCTGCAGCTGTTTTATTGATGACAATTGTTTTCAGCAGTTGCAATACAAAACCGGAGATAATACGGGAAGGCAAAGACCAATGTTATTTCTGCAAGATGACAATAACGGATATCAGGTATGCTGCAGAAATAGTGACGACAAAAGGGAAAGTATATAAGTTTGATGATGTGCATTGCCTGCTTGCTTTCAATAAAGAAAAAGTAATTACCGATGAGCAAGTGAAAGATATTTATCTCAGCGATTTTACCGGTGAACATACATTGATAAAAGCCGGTGAAAGTTTTTTGCTGCAGGGTGGTCAGATTCGTGGACCGATGAGTGGAAATATTATTGCATCAGGCAACAAAGACAGCCTTGTAAAATTAGCCACCCGCTTTAATGCTGAAGAAACAACCTGGCAAAGGGTAGCCAAATGAAATGGGCTCTTATCATATTAAATTGTTGCAGCCTTTACTCTTTTGGTGGAGTATTAAAAGTGGGTAAAAAGGAAGCCTATAAAAGTATAACGGCCGCAGTGGCTGCTGCAAAAAATGGCGATACCGTATGGGTGAGCGGCGGTCATTATTTTGAAAAGAATCTTGTCATCAGCAAATCAATTGTTTTAAAGGGTATTGATCATCCCGTGCTGGATGGTGAAAACAAGTATGAGAATATTTCCATCAAAACAAATGATGTGGTGGTGGATGGCTTTTTACTGCAGCATACCGGTGTATCCAGCCTGGTTGATTTTGCAGCGATAAAAATATATAATAGCCGCAACGTCACTGTCATCAATAATATTATCAGGGATGCGTTCTTTGGCATTTACTCCCAGTATGGTACGCATTGTTTAATTAAGAATAACCTGCTTACAGCTTTTTCGAAAGAGGAGCAACGGAGTGGCAATGGCATTCACTGCTGGAAAAGCGATAGTATGCAGATCATTGCCAATACAGTAAGCGGCCACCGGGATGGTATTTATTTTGAGTTCGTAACCAATTCAGTTATCTGGCGGAACAATTCTTTTAAAAACCTCCGCTATGGGCTGCATTTTATGTTCAGCAACGATGATGCTTATATCACTAATATTTTTGAGAACAACGGTGCCGGTGTTGCAGTGATGTTTTCAAAGGGTGTAAAGATGTTCAACAATTATTTTAAAGAAAACTGGGGTGATGCATCCTATGGTATTTTATTAAAAGAAATCAACGACAGTTATATCGGGAGCAATCATTTTGAAAAAAACACTTCGGCCATTTTTGCTGAAGGTGCCAACAGGATCGTTCTGAAGAAAAATGTTTTTAAGAACAATGGATGGGCATTTAAAATCCAGGCAAGCTGCAGCGATATCACCCTGGAACAGAATAATTTTTTGGGCAACACGTTCGATGTAGGCACCAATGGCTCGCTGGTATTAAATTTTTTTAATAATAATTACTGGGACAAATATGAGGGTTATGATCTTAACCGGGACCATATTGGCGATATACCTTACCGGCCTGTGAGTATGTACAGTATAATCATTGAAAAAAATCCGCCTGCAATGGTATTGTTTCACAGCCTCATCGTTTCGCTGATGGACAAATCAGAAAAAGTGATACCAAGTCTTACTCCGGAAAACCTGAAAGATGAACACCCGCTAATGAAACCGCTTCCGCTATGATCATCGCCAATAATATCAATAAGAATTTCGGAAAGCTGAAAGTGCTGGACAATGTGAGCATTACCTGCAACAAAGGTGAGTGTATTGCATTGATCGGTCCTAACGGCAGCGGTAAAACGACGTTTATCAAATCCATACTGGGCATGGTGGTGTGTGACAGTGGCTTTATCACTTTCAATGGAAAAAATATCCTGCACAACTGGCAATACAGGTCTGATATCGGGTACATGCCACAGATAGGCCGCTATCCTGATAACATGAGCATTGGGCAGTTGCTGCGTATGATGAAAGATATCCGCAAAGAAAAAAATACAGGGCTGGATGAAGAGCTGATAAAAAAATTTGGACTGGATTTGATACTGGACAAACGCATGAGGACATTAAGTGGCGGTACCCGGCAAAAAGTGAGCGCCTCCCTGGCTTTTTTATTTAATCCTGCTGTACTGATACTGGATGAACCCACTGCAGGGCTTGACCCGGTGGCCGCAGAAATTTTAAAAGAAAAGATCACCGCAGAAAAAGCGAAGGGTAAACTGGTCCTTATCACTTCTCATGTTTTGAGTGAGCTGGATGACCTGGTAACCCAGGTTATTTATATGCAGGAAGGCAAACTGGTATTTCAAAAAACTATCAAAGAACTCCGGGTGGATACCGGCCAGGAAAAATTATCCAAAGCCATTGCAACAGTCATGTTACGAAAATGAAAAACGCTTTACCATATCATATTCAAAAGTTTACCGTTACATCGGGATCGGGAGGAAGCTCATGAAAAAGATTCTCAAATATGTTATCATCGATATTCTCCGCAACAGGATCGTGCTGGCGTATACGGTATTCCTGCTGGCATTGTCATTGAGCATTTTTAACCTGGAAGACAGCAGCGCTAAAGGGATACTCAGTTTACTCAATATTGTACTCATCATTGTACCGATGGTAAGTATTTTGTTTGCTGCCATTTATGTTTACAACAGTGCGGAGTTTTTGGAATTGCTGGTGAGCCAGCCTTTGAAAAGAAAAACGATCTGGCTTAGTATGTTTGCCGGTTTATCTTTTTCATTGGTATTGTCTTTTTTAATAGGTATTGGAATTCCTGTGCTGCTGTATGAATTTTCTGCTACAGGTATAACACTTATTGTTTCCGGCTTATTGCTTACCGTTATTTTTGTAGCCCTTGCCATGCTGGCTGCTGTAAGAATCAGGGATAAAGCCAGGGGGATTGGGGCGGTTATTTTGTTGTGGCTGTATTTCTCCATTTTGTTTGATGGCATTGTATTGTTCATCTTGTTCCAGTTTGCAGATTACCCGATGGAAAAAGCAATGGTGGGGATCACTGCATTAAACCCGATCGGTTTAAGCCGTATTTTGGTGTTGCTTAAAATGGATGTATCTGCCATGATGGGTTATACCGGCGCTGTATTCAAAGATTTTTTTGGAACCGCCACCGGCATCATCACCAGCTTGCTCGTACTATCGTTGTGGATACTTTTACCGGCCTGGTTATCGGTCAGAAAATTCAATAATAAAGACTTATAAGTATGAAAAGACATGAATCGCTGGCGCCATTATCAAGAGAACATCATGCAGCACTGATATTGGCACAGCTTCTAAAAAAAGATGCGCCGGTTTACAAAGGCCTGCCCACTGATGTGGAAGGTAAACTGGACTATGCGGTCAATTTTTATACAACTGATCTCATCCTGCATTTTACTAAAGAAGAGGCCCTGCTTGAAAAAGTAAAGCATATTGATCCGGCCATCGCAAAACTTACAATGGAGATACTTGCAGAGCATGCGGATCTTACAACCAGGTTTCTTTCTTTGCAAACAGCAACGGATAGAGAAACTGCCTTAGACGAACTGGGCCATTTGCTGCAGTCACATATCCGTAAAGAAGAGAGAGTATTGTTTCCGCTGATACAGGATCAGTGCAGTGAAGCATTGCTGGCACAATTATAAAAAGAAGCCATGAAAAAAGACATTGAGAACAGGAAAGATATCGAACTGCTGATAACAACCTTTTACGAAAAAGTACGATCAGACGAAACCATTGGTTATATATTCAATGATATTGCTAAAGTAGATTGGGAAAAACACCTGCCCATCATGTTCGATTTTTGGGAGAATGTGTTATTCTACACTGGTGCTTACAATGGCAACCCGATGATCGTTCACCAGCATCTTCACAGGGTTGTGCCGCTTACCAAAACGCATTTTAAACAATGGGAGAAGCTTTTTACCGGAACGGTAGATGAATTATTTGATGGCAATAATGCTATTCTGGCAAACCAAAGGGCATTGAGTATCTCTACTGTTATGCAGATGAAAATTATGACGGAGGGTTAACTGGTCATTTTTTTTGATATACCCTGATATAGTCAATTTCCATTGCGGCGCTTTTAAAAGCAGGGTCAATAGGGCCACCAAAGCCACCACCCATCGCCACGTTCATTATCAAAAAGAAATCATGGTTAAAAGGAATGCCGGGCGAGTTGGCAACTGTATGGTTCAATTTTCCATCTACATATATTTTTATGGCAGTACTGTCCCATTCCATTGAATAAATGTGAAAAGCACCTGTTACATTTTCAACCTGCATCGTGGAGCCATCGCCATTGGCGCCGGAATGACCGGGATAATGTAACGTACCATAAATGGTATTGAGCCGGTTGCCGGCATGTTCCATGATATCAATTTCACCGCATTCGGGCCAGCCGGCCACTTCATCATTCGCACCCAGCATCCATATGGCGGGCCAGGTGCCTTTGCCAAAAGGTATTTTAGCCCTTGCTGTAACCTTACCATATTTAAAGGTGAACTTGTTTTTTGTCAGCAGCCTTGCAGAAGTAAATTCACTGCTGTCGTATTTTTCTTTTATAGCTGTAATTTTTAAAGTACCGTTTTTTACCGCTGCATTGTTGATGCGGTTGGTATACCACTGGCTTTCCTGGTTGCCCCAGCCGCCGGCACCAAGGTTGTAACCCCATTTGGTACTGTCTGGCAGGCCATCCTTGTTAAACTCATCACTCCAGATCAATGTATATTCTTTTGTTGATTGAGCTGCCACCTTTTGGCAAAAAAACATCAACAATAATATGGGTAGCAGGTATGGTTGCAATCGTTTCATTATTCAATTTCGGTAAAATTTTATGGAGTATCTGTAATTACGGGTAAAAATTTCAGAATTAAATTTATCATCTGCCCAATTGTACCTACCTTAAAACTAAATATCCTGTAACATTGCAGGTATAGTGTAATGACCGGAGTACAGCCTGATAATGAACACCTGAAAAGCTGCTGGCAGCGATGCCTTGCTGGTAACAATACCGCCTTTGCACTAATTCATGCAACACTTTTTGACGGGTTATATAACTATGCTTTTAAATTATTGGGTGATCACTCTCTTGCTGATGATTCCGTTCAGGAACTGTTTATTAAGATCTGGCAAAAGCGTTCTTCTATCGGTGACATAGAGAAAGTAAAACCCTTCTTTTTTACATCACTCCGCCGGCAAATACTCAACCAGCTTCGTGACAAAAGATCAAAACAGCAGAAAATTGATTCCCTTCCCGAACCGGAAATAGAATTTACACAAGAAGAGATCATTATCAAAAAAGAAAGCGATTCCGGGCTAAAAGAAAAAATTCTTCAACTCCTGAATACCCTTCCCGAACGGCAAAGAGAAGTGATCTACCTCCACTTTTTTGAAGAGATGCCGCTGGCACAAGTAGCCGATGTAATGTCTGTAAACTACCAGTCTGTACAAAATCTCAAGCAAAGGGCGCTGCAGAATATGCGTTCTGCCAACATTTTTTCCCTGTTCTTTCTATTGTGTGCAGCATACAGGTTAGGAAAATTTTAGAAAAAATTACTGAAAGTGAGTATAAGGCTCTCTTTTTTGTGTCGTAGATGAAAACGGCTTGCTAATGAGTGAAGATCAAATACCCGGTCTACCGGATGATGATATGTCTTTCAGCTTCAGAAAGAGACCAATTTCAAGAGAAATACAAGATAATAACTGGAAAAAAGTGGAGGAAGCTATTTCCACTGAAGTGCCGGTACGCAGGATCAACTGGTTTAAAAGCATTTCCATTGCTGCTTCGATAGCCCTGGTGATCAGTGCTGGAATTTGGTATACTGCTGCCAATATCAGTGCCAGTGACGAAGACAATAGTAACCTTTATAAAACTGGTTTTGCCAAAACGAAGAAGATCACTTTGCCGGATGGTTCTAAAGTTACCCTCAATGCCAATTCAGAATTAAAACTATCTGCTAACTGGGCTAATAATGGCGACAGGCAGGTATGGCTTGAAGGCGAAGCGTATTTTGAAGTAGAGAAAAAATTGGCCACCAATCAAAAATTTGTGGTACATACAAAAGATATTGATGTGGAGGTACTGGGTACCAAATTCAATGTAAACACCCGGCATGAAAAGGCCATTGTATCATTGGAGGAAGGAAAGATCAAACTGTCATTAAAAGGCGCAACAAAAGCGATACTAAAGAAGAAATATGAAGACGGTGTGATAGAGATGAAGCCGGGAGAATTGGTAAAACTGGATACGGCTGTAAACCTCGTGCCCGATGAAAACATCAACTTTCATTCAGGCTGGGCACGCAATGAATTTCATTTTAACAACACCAGTTTAAAAGACATCGGCACTTTGATCAATGACACCTATGGGTATACCGTAGTAGTGGAAGATGAAGCATTGCTGAAACGCACCATCAGTGGAGACCTGCGGGCAAATAACCTGAAAGAACTGGTGGAAGTGCTGCAGGTTGCTTTTAAATTGAAAATGACAATCAATAATAAAATAATAAAGATCAGCCAGTTTTAATAGCGGCTGGTTTTTTAACACCAAAACGATAAACTTAGCTTTTATGAGAAAACAAATCGTGGCAGCCAAACTGCTGCTCTGCCTTTTGCTGATGAATGTGATCTGCTTTGCAAAAGGACAGGAAGAAGCTGCAAAATCCTTCGCAGACATCCTTACAGAATCAAGAAAGAAATTTGATGTGGATTTTGTGTACGAGTCCAACACACTGCCCCCGCAAAAGGTTTTATTTGATGTGTCAAAGTACGCATCTGTAGAAAACCTGCTCGATGACCTGCTGAAGCCTTACAACATCAGGTTCAAAAAAGTACTGACAAGGGCATTTGTTATTTACAAAACCACCGCTGATTACCGTAAACTAACGGAAATGATGAGCCTGGACCAGCCGGCGGAAGCAGAGAATAAAAATGCCACTGCGGCTGCTGTTCCCGACCCGGTGGCAGGTACTATAACCGACCAGTCGACCGGCTTGCCCCTTGAAAGTGTAAGCGTGGTGGTTAAAGGAACCTCCACTGGTACGATGACCGATAAAAACGGCTCCTTCAGGCTGAATGTACCTGAGGGTGGAAATGCCGTACTGGTTGTATCGCTGGTGGGTTACCAAAGCCAGGAAATAAAAGCCGGCAGTACAGTAAATTTTACCGTTAAGCTGGTATCCAACTCTTCTACTTTAAATGAGGTAGTGGTAGTGGGATATGGTACGCAGAAAGTAACAAAAGTATCGGGTGCTATTTCCACAGTGAAAGGTGCAGATATTGAAAAACTCCGCCCGGTAAGGGCAGAAGATGCTTTGCAGGGAAGGGCTTCGGGCGTTACCGTGGTTTCTACCGGATCTCCGGGTGCCAAACCAACGGTACTGATCAGGGGCATTCCTTCTTATACAGGTACAGATCCGGTAGTAGTGGTGGATGGTTCTATCCAGAGCCTGGACGATCTTAATTCAATCAACAGCGCCGATATCGAATCTATCAATGTATTGAAAGATGCCGCTACCACCGCAATATATGGTGTAAAGGGCGGCAACGGCGTTATATTGATCACAACAAAATCAGGAAGACGCAATCAAAAAACAGAATATACTGCCAGTGCCAACTACGGCAGGCAGGAAGTATTAAACACGATCGGTGTGCTGAATGCTGCAGAGTATGCTGCGATGGTTAATGAAGGCAGCACAGTTTCCGGCGGCCCGGTAATCTTCCCCGACTTATCACAATTTGGTGCAGGCACTAACTGGCAGGACCAGGTGTTTAAAAAAGCACCCATCCAGTCATATAATTTAACTGCAAAAGGCGGCGCTGAAAAAATGGGCTACTTTCTTTCTGCAGGCTACCTTGGCCAGGACGGTATTGTTGGCGGTGGTGATAAATCTAATTTCAGAAGGGCTAACGGTACCGCTAACCTGAATTTTGATTTTACTTCCAAACTGAAATTCATTGCCAACACCAGTTATGTAAATATCAAAGGACAGGGCATTCCGGAAAACTCCATCAACAGCGTTATTTCAAATGCACTGAACTTTGATCCAACCTTGCCCATTTTTAACAATGTACCCAATACGTATGGCCGTTACAGCACCAGCCAGTATATTTTATCAGAAATATACAACCCGCTTACACAATTGGGCGATACCTATAATGAAACAAATACCAACAAACTGTACGGCAAGCTTGAACTGCAGTATGATATAGTAAAGAACCTGAAGGTTACTTCAAGATACGGTTATACCAACGTGGATATTTCAGGTAAAAGCTTCCAGCCGCTTTCTTACTATGGTGCCGGGCATATCAATTCTACATTGAATGCGGATGGCTCACCAAAAACAGGTGCTCATAACAGTGTTTCTGAAAGCAAGACCTCTTATTTCAGCTACACTTTTGAAACATTTGGTAACTATACTTTTAAAGTAAAGAATGACCATCAGTTTGATGTGATCCTTGGTTTTTCAATGGCAAAAAACAGCGGTAATTCTATCAATGGTTCACGCCAGGATGTGCCTTTCAATTCATGGGACTATGCAGATATTTCTTCTGCTACAGGTACCGCACCTACTTCAGGTCTTGATGTTGGTTCATGGCAGTATGAAAGAAGAAATATTTCTTATTTCAGCAGGCTTAATTATGACTACAAGGAAAAATACCTGCTGTCATTCTCTGCCCGCCGTGATGGTTCCTATGCGTTTGGCGCCAATAACAAATTTGCCAACTTTTATGCCGGTTCTTTGGGCTGGGTGGTTACAAACGAAACTTTCTTTCAGCCCAATGTGATCAACTATTTAAAAATACGAGGCAGCTATGGTATTACAGGTAATGAAAATGTAAGCCCCCAGTTCCAGCGTATCTCCACCAGTATTTATTTGTACAACCAGGGACAAAATGCAGGTTATACTTTTGGTAACGAACCAACTTCCATCGGTGCCACCATCGCATCATTTAAAAATGATGACCTCGGCTGGGAGAGACAAAAGCAACTGAACGTTGGTTTCGATATGCGTTTTGCTAAAAATAAATTCACTTTATCAGCCGACTATTTTCAAAAGAAGATCAGCGGCCTTTTATTTACGCCATCTCTCTCTTTGTATCTCGGAACGGCCGGTGCACCGGTTGCAAATATCGGCACCACCCAAACAAGTGGTTACGAGATCAACCTTGGATTTAGTGATAACATCGCAAGGAAATTCCGTATCAATACCAACGTAACTTTTACAGCAGCTAAAAATGAGGTAACAGAAACCAACAATGGTTTGATCAACGGCGGTTATTATGGTATTCCATCTCAAAACGTTACCCGCTTTGAAAAAGGATTTACCCCGGGATATTTCTTTGGCTTTCAAACAGACGGTCTTTTCCAGAATACAGGCGATATTGCTAAAAGCGCCCTGCAGGAAAATGCACAGCCTGGTGATATCCGCTTTGTGGATATAAATGGAGATGGAAAAATAGACGCCAACGACAGGACAAAGATTGGCGACCCCTTCCCGGATTTCACTATGGGCTGGAGCCTGAACCTGGAGTATAAAGGTTTTGACTTCACCAGTTTTGTATATGCATCTGTAGGAAATGATGTGTACAGGGCTTACGAAAGGAACCTGGCTATGACAAATAAATTCCGCGGTGTACTGGCAAGATGGACAGGTGAAGGATCCACCAACGATGCCCGTAACCCACGCTATACTTTTATAGATGCCAACAACAACACCAGGGCGTCTGACAGGTATGTGGAAGATGGTTCTTTTGTTAAGATAAAAGACCTTCAGCTGGGATATACCATACCGTCATCTGCATATAAGAATAAAGTGTTCAGCAGGATCAGGGTATATGCACAGGTAAAAAATGCTTACACGTTTACGAAGTATTCCGGATATGATCCTGAAATATCAGGCGGCATATTTGACACTGGTATTGACCGTGGCGCATATCCGCAGGCAAGGACTTATTCTGTAGGCGTTGATTTTAAATTTTAACCACCAAACTAAGCTGTATGAAAAGAAGTATTAAATATATAGTAAGCATTGTGATGGCTGTTTGCATATTGCCATCCTGCAAAAAATTCATAGACTACGATCCCCAGGACGATTACCAGATAACGGCTGCTGATTACTTTAAAACAGCAGATGATTACCAAAAAATGGCCGTGGGTGCTTATTCTCCCTTACAATGGATTTGGGCTGATGTAGTGATCGGTGATGTGGCCTCTGATAACTCTGTATCTGGTGGCGAAAATGCAACGGATCAATTGGGTTTTCAGCAGATAGACGACTACACCATCGTACCCAACAACGGTTATCTCACCGAAGCATGGAAAGCATGTTACGAAGGTATCAACCGGGTCAATTACCTGGAAGAAAACAAAAGCAAGTTAGATTTTACGGGAAAAGATGCCTTGTATGGCGAAGTATATTTCTTAAGGGCTTACTACTATTTTGAATTGGTAAGGATGTTTGGGGATGTGCCTTTGTTTGTTGATAAGCGTTTAACTGTTACAGAATCTGCAACCCTCGCAAGATCGCCTAAAGCTGACGTATATGCGCAAATAGAAAAAGACCTTACAGATGCCATTGCTGTATTACCCATTACCAATCCGCAAAAAGGAAGGATTACGAAGTATGCCGCACAGGCTTTGCTGGGTAAAGTATTATTATACCAGGAAAAATTTGATGCAGCTGCTGTGATGCTGGACAATGTGGTGGCCGGACCTTTTAGCCTGGTAGCAGATTTCGGTGATATCTTTTTGCAAGAAGGTGAAAATGGTCCCGAATCCGTTTTCGAGATCCAGTATTCTAACCTGAGTCCTTACTACGACTGGACCAATCCCGGAAGAGGACAGGGTAACCTGGCAGTACAGGTTAGTGGTATCCGCAACCTCACTGGCAACAGTCCTTACGGACAGGGATGGAGCACCAACCTGCCCACACAAAACCTGGCCAATGCATTTGAAGCAGGAGATACAAGAAAGGAAGTAACTGTGCTGGACATAGAAGCATATAAAAATGCCAATCCATCATTGAACATTACTTACCTCACTGCTCCATATAAAAACACAGGCTTGTACAATCAAAAGTACTTGCCACGTAAAGGAGAAACATCCGGCCAGGTAGAACTGAACTACCTGAATAATTTCCGCACCATCCGCTTTGCAGACGTATTGCTGATGGCTGCTGAAGCTTACAACAGGGGCACTGCTGCCAATGACACAAAAGCACAGGAATACCTTAACCGTGTCCGCCGCCGTGCATTTGGCAATAACAGTCATGATATTACTGCAACAGGGTCCGCTTTAAAGCAGGCTATCTGGGATGAGAGAAGACTGGAACTGGCTATGGAAGGAGACCGGTTTTTTGACCTGGTGAGAACCGGGCAGGCTGCAACTAAGATCGCAGGGTTTACAGCAGGCAAAAATGAATTGTTTCCACTGCCACAGCAGGAAGTTGATATTTCCGGCATTCCACAAAACCCCGGCTACTAATAACTAACGCTAAAAAATTGTATCATGAAATTTATCAAATATTTTTTCAGCATCACTTTTTTACTGGTACTTGCTGCCGGTTGTAAAAAAGAAAAGAATGATGATGTATCTTTTTTACAAACGGATACTGCGCCTAAAGCTTTATCTGCACTGTTTACCATTACCCAGGATAATACAGGGCTGGTAACCATTACGCCTAACGGCGAAAGCATTTCTTATTACGAAATATTTTACGGCGATGCCACTACCGATCCGGTTAGCGTATTACCGGGTAAAAATATCCAGCATGTGTACCCGGAGGGTGTGTTCAATGTAAAGATCGTAGGTCATAGCATTACAGGCAAAGTAACTGAGGCAACACAGCAACTAACGGTAGCGTTCAGGGCACCAGAAGATCTGGACTTTACTGCCGTGATTGACGCTGCCAACAATTTTAAAGTGAATGTAAGCGCAACCGCTCAGTACGAAACATTTTTCAAAGTGTATTTTGGTGAAGATCCAAACGAAGTGCCCGCTTCCTTTTTAGAAGGAGAAACAGTAAGCCATACTTACGCAGCCACCGGAACATTTACAGTGAAAGTGATTGCATACAGTGGCGGCACTGCAGTAACAGAGCTTACTAAAACGGTTACCATTGTAGATCCTGTTTTACTTCCCCTTACATTTGAATCACCAACTATCAACTACTCTTTTGTAAACTTTGGCGGAGGTGATGTAACAGCTATTGCCAATCCACAGCAAAATGGTATCAATACTTCTGCTAAAGTGGGCCGCATGGTAAAAAATGCACCAGAGGTCTGGGGTGGCAGTTTTATCAGCCTGAGTGAGCCCATTAATTTTTCTGCCAACAAAATTTTCAGGATGAAAGTGTTTTCTCCCCGTGTGGGCGCCAAAGTGCTGCTGAAAGTGGAGAATGCAACAGATGGCAATATCGCCTATGAAAAAGAAGCCACCTGCACTGTTGCCAATGCCTGGGAAGACCTGGCATTTGATTACACGGCCATCAACACGGCCAATTCTTATCATAAAGTAGTATTAATATTTGACCTGGGTACCGCTGGGGATGGCTCGGCTAACTTTACCTTCCTGTTTGATGATATCAGGCTTACCAATACACTGCCGTCTGCATTTCTTACTTTACCGGTTACTTTTGATGACCCGGCCATTACTTATTCAACCACTGATTTTGGGAATACCCAAACGGTAAATGATGTAGATCCAACAAACAGTTCAAATAAGGTTAAAAAGACAACGAAGCCAAACGGTGCTGAAACATGGGCTGGAACAACACTGAGCCCTGGTTTTCAAACAGCGCTCCCTTTCAGTGCTACTGCCACTCAAATGAGTGTAAGGGTGTATTCTCCAGCAGCAGGTATACGCATCCGGTTTAAGGTAGAAGACAGGGCTGATAATACCCGTTCTGTAGAAACAGAAGCCGTTTCAACGGTTGCCAATGCCTGGGAAACACTGGTATTTGATTTTGCCAACCAGGCACCAGGTACTGCAGCATTAAATCTATCTTATACATTCAACCTGGCTTCTATATTTTTTGAATTTGGAACTGCAGGCAACGGAAAGGTTTTTTATTGGGATGATGTAAAGTTCCTTCCGGCAAATGTGGCTGGTGTTGCTTTGCCGCTGGATTTTCAATCAACCACACTTACCTACACATTTACAGGCTTTGGTCGTGCAAACGCTGCTGTGATTGACAACCCTGATGCATCGGGTATCAACACTTCTACAAAAGTTGGTGCGCTCACAAAGGATGCTGGTTCAGAAACATGGGCAGGTTCATTTATCGAGATGGCTGCACCCATTGATTTTTCTTCCCTTACAAAAATAAAAATGAAAGTTTGGTCA
This sequence comes from Bacteroidota bacterium, assembly GCA_029561305.1. GTDB lineage: Bacteria > Bacteroidota > Bacteroidia > Chitinophagales > Chitinophagaceae > Ferruginibacter. The sequence continues at coordinate 24,975 of JAKQJG010000210.1, forward strand.
CCGGCCGCAGGTATTACGGTAAAGTTTAAAATGGAGAACCTGGCCGATGCAAATATCAATACAGAAAGGGATGCTGTTACAACTGTTGCCAATGCATGGGAGGAACTAACCTATGATTTTTCAGGTATCGTAAACAGTAATAATTACCAGAGAGTGGTGGTGTTCTTCGACTTCGGAAATGCAGGCACGGGCGCCAACTATTATTTTGATGACATTAAACTTTCCAACTAATTAATAATATCAGCATTATGAAAAGTACTATCAAATTATTCCCGCTTTACCTGCTGGCAGTGACCATTGGTTTACTGTCCTGCAAAAAAGACAAGTATACTTTTGGTGACCTGAAGTCGCCAGCCAACCTGGCCGTTACCGCTACTGTAGTAGGTGCTGATGCTGGCAACCCGGCCGGAGATGGGTCCGGTGTGGTACAGCTTGCTGTTACAGCGGACAATGCACTTACTTATAATATCGATTTTGGTGATGGCATTACCCGTGTGGTTCCATCTGGCAGTATCGATTACCAGTACACGACAACCGGCACACATGATTATACCATCACAGTGAATGCTGTTGGTACAGGCGGCATCATTTCCACCATCAGCAAAACGGTAACCGTATTTTTTGCTTATGTAATACCTGACGAAGTGAAGAATGCACTAACAGGAGGCGCTTCTAAAGTATGGGTATCTGATAAGGATGCAGGGGGACATTTTGGGGTAGGCCCCGCCGATGGTTTTGCACCTATCTGGTATGCAGCGGATCCCAATAGCCGCCTGCCATGTTCTTATGATGATGAGATCACTTTTACAAAAGTGGGTGACAATGCCATCGATATGCAGTTGAATAATTTCGGACAATCATTTGCTATTGGAGGTGCAGCGGCATTTTATGGATTGACCAGTGCAGAAGATTGCAGGGATATCGATCCGGGTGGAGTAAAAAGACTTTCCTTTACACCAGGCACTTCATCAGCAGTAGTTGTACAGTTTAATGTGCCCGGCAATGGCCTTGTTATTTTTGGAACCGGTGCCAATCAATACCAGATACTGTCCATCACCGAAACAAGTATGAGCATCCGCAATATTGGTATAGACGGAAACGCCTGGTACCAAAAACTGAAAGTAAAACCGTAATATAATGAAGTACGCTGAAAACATCACCGCCTTATTCATCCTGTTTGCTGCTCTTACAGCATCCGGTTGTAAAAAAGAAAGTAATAATACGCCTGCTAATCCTGCCCCTTCCAATTTGGTGGTAAATGCAGTGGTAAGCTCCGACGGCTCGGGCAATGTAAATTTTACCGCTACGGCCACCAATGCTGTTACGTACGATTTTGAGTATGGTGATGCTGTAGTGGAAACGGGTACAGACGGCACCGTTACCCACCGTTACACGCTTACCGGCACCAATACGTTTACGGTAAAGGTGACGGCAAAAAGCAGTTCAGGGGCATCAGTTAACAAAACTATACCGGTTACTGTAACCGTTACCGTTACTGCACCCACATTGTTGTGGAGCGAAGAGTTTAATACAGACGGGCTTCCCAACCCTGCTAAGTGGGGATACGATCTCGGTGCCGGTGGCTGGGGCAATAATGAATCGCAGTATTATACCAGCCGTGCAGAAAATGCGGTGGTGATCAACGGTAACCTGAAGATCACATTAAAGAAAGAAGCGTACAGCGGCAGCAATTATACTTCTGCAAGATTGCTTACTAAAGACAAATTTTCTTTTAAGTATGGTAAAGTGGAAGTAAGGGCAAAGTTGCCTTCGGGTGGCGGCACCTGGCCTGCTATCTGGATGCTGGGCAATGATATTGGCACAGTTGGCTGGCCCGCCTGCGGCGAAATAGATATCATGGAGCATGTAGGCAATGATCAAAACAGGATACATGGCACCTTACATTATCCAGGAAGGTCAGGTGGCAATGCCAATACCGGCAGCAGGATTGTGAGCAATGT
>JAKQJG010000214.1 GCA_029561305.1 Bacteroidota bacterium
ATGGATTTCAGCTGTCATTTCATCCAAAAAAAACTATTTTGCCTGCTCGTAAAATAAAAATCATGAAACCTATTGTAGTAATTGCCTTACTAATCTCCGCTTTTTGTATGTCTTGTAACGAGACGTCCCCATCAACAACTGAAACCACCGTTAATGATTCTGCCGCCATCAACCGCCTGTTTGCCAACTATTGGGAAGACAGGATGAAACTGTATCCTTTAGAAGCCACTACAGCCGGGGATAACCGTTACAACCATATTTTTCAAAATGAAGTAAGCGTTGCTTTTATCAATGAAGCAAAAAGTTTTTACAGCCGCTACCTCGACAGCGTGAAGATATATGACCGGGAAAAGCTGAATGATAACGACAGGATAAGTTTTGACATTTTCAAAAGGGAAATGATGATGCAATTGGAACGCTTTAACTACCGGGAAGAATGGATGCCGCTGAACCAGTTTTGGGGCAGGCAGATCACTTTTGGAATGCTGGGGTCCGGCGATGGAGATCAGCCGTTTAAAACGGTGAAAGACTACGATAATTTTTTGGGAAGAATTGATGGCTTTGCAGTGTACATGGATACGGTGATCAGTAATATGCGAACAGGAATGACGAAGGGCTATATATTGCCCAGATCACTCATCGTAAAAATGATCCCGCAAACAAAAGACATGCTGAGTGCCGATGCTAAAAGCAATCACTTTTATGCACCAGTGAAAAAGATGCCGGATAGTTTTTCCGTGGCTGACAAATCAAGGCTCACGGCAGCTTATACAAAAGCGATCAATGAAAAACTAATTCCTGCATTTACAAAACTCAGCAGCTTTCTGCAACAGGAATATTTGCCAAAAGGCCGTAGCAGCAGCGGTATTGACAGCATCCCTAACGGCAATGAGTACTACCAATATCTTATCCGGTACTGGACCACCACCAATCAATCTGCAGATGAAATTTATAATACCGGTTTGAAAGAAGTGGAAAGGATAAAATCGGAGATGGAAAAAATTAAAACACAGGTGGGTTTTACCGGTGATCTCAAAGCATTTTTCAACTACATCCTCACGGATAAAAAATTCAGCATCTTTAAAACACCGGAAGAAGTGCTGGAAGCCTTCAGAGCCATACAGGCAAAAGAAGAACCTTACCTCAAAAAATTATTCGGCCGTTTTCCCACCACCAAATTTGAAATTAGAAGAACAGAAGCCTTTAGGGAACAAAGTGCCAGTGCAGAATATAACCAGGCAACGGAAGATGGCAGCCGGCCTGGTATCTTTTACACACCGATACCAGATGTAACCAAATTCAACTACACTGGCATGGAAACCCTGTTTGCCCATGAAGCCATACCAGGGCATCACTACCAGATTTCCCTGCAACAAGAAAATAAATCATTACCTGCTTTCCGGCGTTTTGGCTGGTATGGAGCTTACGGTGAGGGATGGGCGCTTTATACAGAATCGCTGGGCAGTGAGCTGGGCTTATACACCGATCCATATCAAAAAATGGGGAACCTGGGAGATGAAATGCTAAGAGCAGTACGCCTCGTGGTAGACGCCGGTATTCATACCAAGGGCTGGAGCAGGGAAAAAGCAATTGACTATCTCCTTGCCAACTTGCCGAGCAGCGAACAAGAAGCGGTAGCTGCCATCGAACGCTATATGGCGATACCTGCGCAGGCACTGAGTTATAAAATGGGTGCAATCTTTATCAAACAACTAAGAGAAAAATACACCCAACAATTAGGTACAAAATTCAACATCGCTGCTTTTCATGATGAATTATTGAAAGATGGCTGTATGCCATTGGATGTACTGGAAAGAAAAATGGAGGCCTGGGGGAAGAAGCAATAATGGATAATAGATTAAATGATAGTTGATAATGGGTCCCCGGTTTTTTCCGGGGATTTTTTTGGTTGAATTGTTGAATTGTTGTAGCGATAATGGTGCTGCAGGATTTGCTGTTTGAAACTGGTATGATGGAAATTTATTATAGCATTATTTTGCTGATCAGTTCTATTCCAGTTGACGGAAAAAAAATCCGGATTATAGAATAGTTGCAGCAGAAAAACTTTTTGAAGTGTTGAATTTCAATTGATTAGTTATTGGCACAACAGTGGCTTATGGGGTCTCAAAACCCCTTTATGAAAACAAATAACTTTAACCTCCGCTCAAAAAGAAATCTTGTAACAACCTTTGCTTTCTTTACTGTCATTTCAGTTTCCTCTGCACAACAAATCACCATTAACGAAAGAAGCAGCCTTGTAATGAATGGCAATGTTTCTTTAGTGGTTAACAATGCTTCACTGGTAAACAACGGTCAGTTTGCAGCTGGTAAAGGTGAGGTGAAATTTACAGGCTATAACGACAGCACAGTAAGTAACTTAAAAGGCAGCAGCCAAACAGTTTTTTATGATCTTACCATTAGCAAAGCAGCACATGGTGTTGCATTAAAATCAGCTGCTGCAGTAAGAAATACACTGAACATACAGGGAGGCAACTTATACACAAATAATAATATCACGTTAAAATCTGACGCAGTATCTACTGCCCGTGTGGCACCCATAGCCAGCGGCAGCAGTATAACAGGCCGGGCAACTGTTGAAAGGTTTATTCCTGCAAGAAGGGCCTGGAGAATGCTGACTGCCCCGGTAAGTTCTTCCAATACTATTTTTGAAGCATGGCAAAATGCAGGTGTTTACCAGGAAGGTATCAATACTTTTATCACCGGTCCCGCGCCATCACAGGCAAACGGTCTTGATGTAAGCCCGCAAAATAATTATTCATTAAAAACATGGAACAGTGCTACACTGTCCTTTACCAATATTGCCAATACGCATGTGCCACTGTCTGCAGGCACTAATGGAAATGCAGATAATACTGGCTATTTTATCTTTGTAAGAGGAGACCGCAACACTTCCAATTTTAGTACTGCTGTTTGCAATGAAACTACACTCAGCAGCAACGGCAACCTGCAACAGGGAACACAAACCTTTACGGTGTCGCCAGCCAATGGCGGTTATACTTTAGTAGGTAACCCTTATGCTTCGCCGGTAAACTTCAGCGATGTTACTAAAAACAATGTGGTGAACAGGTTTTATGTATGGGATCCTTCGCTGAATACAGTAGGCGGATATGTGATGCTCGATGATCTGAGTAACTCAGGAACTTATATAAAATCAGTAAGCAGCAGCAACCAAACCAAAGAGATACAAAGTGGCCAGGCGATGATGATCCAAACGCTGTCAGCCGGGCCTGCATCAGTGGTTTTCAATGAAAATAATAAAGCAACACTTAACAATACAGCTGTTTTCAGACCAATAAGCAACCATACGCAAAAACTGAGCATTGACCTGAACATCATCCATGCCGATGGAACAGCGCTGGCAGCAGACGGCACATTTGCAGAATTTAATGAAGGTTTTAGCAGCGCTGTTGATTATGCTGATGCGCTGAAATTTGTCAATGTAAACGAATGTGTTGCTTTAGTAAGAAACAATACAACTTTAACTGCTGAAAGAAGGCCTCTGATAGAAAACAACGACAGTTTGTTTATCAAGCTTTGGAAAACAACGGTGGGTACTAATTACCAGTTTACAATCAACCCTGCTGGTATGGAAGGCATCAGCATTTTGCTGAACGACAACTATACTGGTATCAGCACAACTGTAAGTGCGTTAGAAAGCACCCTCTATAATTTTAACGTAGATGCCAATCCAGCCTCATCAGCCGCCAACAGATTTTACATTACACTCAACCCGTTCGTTGTGTTGCCGGTTACCATTTCTTCGATAAAAGCAGCCATACAAAACAACACAGTTGCAATAAACTGGACGGTGGAAGCCGAAACAAATATTGAAAAATATGAAGTTGAAAGGTCTTCCGACGGGACGAATTTCGAAGGCCTTGTAGTTGTTTTGCCACAAAATACAGGCAGCAGCAATAACTACAAAACGCCTGACGTTACACCGCTTGTTGGTGCTAATTTTTACAGGATAAAAGTGTATGAAAAGAATGGTGAAGTAAAATACAGCGCTGTTGTGAAAGTGATGATGGCTAAAAAAGCGGCAGCCGCTATGAGCATCTACCCTAACCCGGTAACAAACGGTGTCATCAATTTACAATTGACCAACCAGCCAGGTGGAACATATAAACTTTCACTTACCAATGCGATTGGCCAGGTAATCTTTACAGGAAGTAAAATTATGAACAGCACAACAGGTACAGTACAAATAAACCTGCCGTCAGCCTTACAAAGCGGTATGTACCAGCTGGAAGTAATAAGCCCTGCAAATGAAAAGCAAGTATTACAAGTAATAGCAGAATAAAAGCTTCAATAATAAAACATAAACACCTGATGAATACAAAATTAAAATGCCTGCTGCTGGCAGTACAGATTGCCACAGCGGGAACACTAAGTGCTCAAAACATCGCTATTAATTCAACCGGCAATCTTCCCGATACAAGTGCCATGCTCGATGTGAGCAGCCAGGTAAAAGGCTTTTTAGCGCCCCGTATGTCAACAACAGAAAGAAATGCCATCATTTTACCGGCTACAGGTTTACTGGTGTACAATAACAGCACCAATACGTTTAATGTAAATGTGGGAACAGCAGCTTCACCTTCATGGTCAACACTTTCTTTTGGAGGAGCAACATATGCAACAGGAAACAGCGGAACTGATTTTAATATCTCCAACAGCGGGTCAGCTTATACTTTCAATATACCCGATGCTGCTGCAGGTGCCCGTGGGTTGGTAACAGCAGGCACACAAACCATTGCAGGAGCTAAAACTTTAACGGGGGCAACTACGGTGAGCGGCACACTAACGGCAAGCAATACCGTAACACTCAGCAGCACTGCAGGTGGTGCAGCTACTGACAGTATCCTTACGGTTAATGCAGCTGGTGTTGTAAGAAAAAGAACAGTTGCCGATGTGGTGAATACAGTAAACTACCCGGCAACTGTAATAGTTGCTGCCAGCAGAACAAGCAATTACTCGCCCGGCAGCAGCTTTGCCACGCTTGCATACAATTCAGCGGCTATTAATATCGGGAATGCTTACAATACGTCTACCGGTATATTTACCGCACCTGCCACAGGTCTTTACCAGATCATGATTTCCAATATGTATTCTGTTTCAAACAGTTTGAACAATACACTCAGCGCAAGAATTATTGTAAATGGTGCAACAGAAACAGAAGTAGCTGGATCATTAACGCCCTACGCCGGCTCTACTATCCGTGGTTCTATTATCGGCAACACAGTTGTAGAAATGACCAGTGGCCAAACAGCTTCGGTGTCCATAGGCAACCTGTCCAATACAATGACACCTTCAGTAGGCACAGGGCAGCACAAACTAAAAATTATACGGTTGAAATAATCTGCCGCTAAAAAAAATCAAAGCCAAAGCATCAATCCATCAATTCAAACTGCAAATATTCTTATGAAAAAACACTTCTTTTTACTGTTGGTGAGTATTACACTACTCAACAGTTATTCTTTTTCGCAGAACATAGCGATCAATAGTTCAGGTGCGTTACCGGATACAAGCGCCATGCTGGATGTAAGCAGCACCGTAAAAGGACTGTTAGTACCAAGAGTTACAACAACGCAGCAAAATGCGATACCATTGCCGGCAAAAGGTTTGATTGTTTACAATACTTCTACCAATACGGTAAACGTTAACGTTGGTTCCTCCGCTTCACCATCCTGGTCAGCGGTTTCCTTTGGCTCAGGTGGCAGCAGTGGCGGCTGGTCATTGTCGGGCAACAGCAGTACAGGATCATCTAATTACATTGGCACCAGTGATGGTCAGCCTCTGATTTTTAAAGTAAACGGCACTACCGCAGGGTACCTCGGTTTGTCAGGATCTTCTTTTGCCACATCCTTTGGCGTTAGTTCCAGTGCAGGATTTAAATCAACAGCTATTGGAGGAAGTGCCAGCGCCTCTTCCAACAACGAAGCAACGGCGGTAGGTTACGGAACCAACGCCGCAGGCTATCGCAGTGTTGCAATAGGAACCGGTGCCAGCACATCTTCTTCAAAGAATGAGACCATCGCCATCGGACCCGGTGCCAGTGCGGCTTCTTACAGGGGTATTGCCATTGGATCGGGCGCATCTGTTTCCTCTTCTAATAACGATAATATGGCCGTTGGTGTGAACGCTTCTGCTACCGGATACCAGGCCACTGCTATTGGTTATGGTGCCAGTGCAACCGCACAAAATTCTACAGCCATCGGCAATGGCGCTTCTGTAAGTACGGCCAATTACATTTCCATCGGCAATACATCTGTTACGGCTATCCGCGGACAGGTGAACTTTACCACTTACAGCGATGGCAGGTTTAAAAGAAATATCCGGGAAAATGTGCATGGGCTTGATTTTATTATGCAATTGCGCCCGGTAACCTATACCTGGGATATTCACCATTTCAATGCACATGCACGGGGCAACGATTATACAATGCACAACATTGCTTACAATGAAACGGATGAAGCAGCCATCAGGGCTAAAGAAAAAATCACCTACACCGGTTTTATTGCGCAGGAAGTGGAGCAGGCTGCTATCCGGTCACAGTTCAATTTTAGTGGCGTATTAAAACCTGCAGATAATAAAGATGCCTACAGCCTTAGCTATGCAGAATTTGTGGTGCCGTTGGTAAAAGCTACCCAGGAGCTGAATCAAAAAATATCAGATCAGCAAAAGCAGATAGAAGAGTTGATGAAAAAAGTGAAGGAACTGAGGAAAGGAAAATAGTAAATCAATAAATATCATTTAAAAAGGTTGCGTTAAAATGCAGCCTTTTTTTGTTGCTTGTTTATACGTCACAACAAATTTTATTACATTCGGTTATCAAAACAACTGCCTGAATTATAACATTACGATACCAAAACCCTGTACAGCCAGCTGGGAAAATATGCATCCCACCGAAAAAGGCCGGTTTTGTGATGAATGCGCAAAGACGGTGATTGATTTTTCAGGAATGAGTGAGGAAGCAGTACAGGAATACTTTGCTGCACATTGGGGTGAAGCTGTTTGCGGCAGGTTCAAGCATACACAACTCCAAACGATCACCATCTATATTCCGGCTTCCGGTTTAAATCAATACCTGCCTGTATGGCAAAAAATCCTGGTTATTTGTCTGGTCATATTTGGAACAACCATTTTTCCTTTTGAAACGGCTTTGGGCAATTTGCCGCCGCAAACGGAAGAA
>JAKQJG010000217.1 GCA_029561305.1 Bacteroidota bacterium
GATAAAGGTGAATTCGACAAATGGTGTGCAGGACAAACCGGTTATCCCATTGTGGATGCCGGTATGAGAGAATTGAATGCCACCGGTTTTATGCACAATCGTGTACGCATGATCGTAGCCTCCTTTTTATGCAAGCATTTGCTGCTGGACTGGAGATTGGGTGAAGTTTATTTTGCAAAAAAACTACTGGACTTTGACCTGGCAGCTAACAATGGTGGCTGGCAATGGGCTGCAGGCAGTGGCTGTGATGCAGCGCCCTACTTCCGCATCTTTAATCCAAGACTGCAGACAGAAAAATTTGACAAAGACCTGAAATATATCCGTCATTGGGTGCCTGAATTAGAAAACTTCGATTATCCCCAACCGATAGTGAATCATGAGTTTGCAAGAAAGCGCTGCCTGGAAGTGTATGGAAAGGCTTTGAAAAAATAAAAACGAATAGGGTTGACAACCTTGTAAAATCTCTTACAACATTAATGTCTTACCTACATAAAAGCTTTTCAAATCTGACTCTCTACAAAAGGTTGTCAACCCTGTTGTGGTATACTGAGAATTGCACAACGGCTTTTAAACATCAACACTTCAATAAGGGTTAACAAGCTTGTAAGAACTCTTACAGCATAAAACCTTTGTTGGTATAATGAGAGACTATAATTACGCAAAGCCATTTAGGTTTACTAATACCTGCTGTTACTTTTTGTCTTGACACAAAAAGTAACTCCCGATATCCATCGGGACAGGCGCCAAAGTCAAGGCAGGAACCCTGACTGCCGTCAGGCAGGGAATACAGCTCCCGATTGTTTCGGGACAGGCCTATCCTGCCTTTCAGCTTTAATCGCCTTTAGCACTACTGTAAATTCAACTTCATTAATTCTACTCTTAGGTGCATTCAGTTCAATTTATTTCAACTTACTTTTTATTTAACCAAGCTCTTATTTTTCTAAAATCACTTTCAGATTATCAAGCCCGGTTTGAAAATCCTTGCCGATCACTTCACTCATGTTCATAAAAACACGCATGATATTTAAAGGGTAGTTCATTTCACCACTCATGCCCCACTTTACTTTTGTTTGTGTGGGTGACACTTCTTCTGTGATCATATAAGCGGGTGAAGTGGCTTCAAAGGGGTCGATAAAGTGCAATTCATAATCTATCCGCTGCCCATCTGTGATCTTAACTATTTTTTGTTCACCCTTACCTACATCGCTGTTGCCTTCCCATGCAGATACAAATCCTTCGGTGGCATCTGTACCCTTATATTCCTTTTTCATATTGGGATCCATCTTTGCCCAGGCACTGAAATTGTCCTGGTTCTTCAGGTATTTGACATAATTAAAAACCTCCTGCTTAGGTTTGTTGATCACCACTTCTCTCTCCGCTGTATAATCTTTCTTTATAAACAAAGCGGTGATCAGCACTAATGCCAGCAGCACCACAATACCGATCAAAATGTTCTTTACAATTCTCAT
>JAKQJG010000235.1 GCA_029561305.1 Bacteroidota bacterium
GGGAGTAAATATTTATGACAAAGAAAAAGAAACCAACAGCACCGATAAACAAGGTTTCTATTCCCAATACCATGCATACCATAAAACGGCATTATTTAATTATGGCTTGCCGGTAATGATAACAGCGGCAGAAACAGAAGCAACCGATAAAGCGTTGTGGTACCGGGTAGCCGCAAACAATATAGATACTGCCTTTAAGGAAATAAAAGCAATGGTTATAATTAATAACCGGAATGCTGACCAATCTGATTTTCTTGCCAGTATTACCAAACATAATTTTGAAAAAGATATTGAGGGTTTGCCTGCCACTCCTGTAAAACCATTGGATGCAAAAACCTATGCCTTGCCCGATACACTCAAAGGCATCGTGTATGATAAAGGCTATTTCTGGTTCCGCAACAGGCATACCATGACCAAGCGCACACTGGAGGCAGATGTTAAAGCCATCAAAGCCATTGGCGCCAATACCATTGAGCGGTCCATGCCGGGTTTTTATGATGAAGTGCTGGATGGACTGTTTAGAAAATATGGCATCAAACAAATCGGGCGCTTTGTAACACTGATAGGGACAGCAGAACTGGATGACGATAAAAAAATGCAGCAGGAAAAAGAAAAGATCCTGGCGACAGTAAAAAGTAATCTAGGCAGGCAAAATATTATTGCATGGAACCTGGGTGCTGATGTGCTGTTCAATTTAGAAAATCAAACCTATAAACCAGGTATTTATTATTACCGTAACAAATATGTGAACTGGCTAAGTGATGTATGCAATGCCATTCGTACAATGGATAAGGTCAGGCCGATCATTACTGACCTCAATTGGGATGTAAATGGAAAAAAACGTTTCCAGTTTTACCAGCAGCATGTGCCACAGATTGATAAATACATGCTGGTTGCCAGCAGCAAAAATAAACCTGGATTAAAAGAACCATTGAACGGAAAAATGGCCTGGGGTAAGGTTCCCGTAGAATTATGGGATTCACTTCCTGCTGCAGGCAGAAGTGCTTTTGTACCAGCCTGGCAGGATATTGAAAACACAGACTATATTACGCTGAATGGGATCATCGATTTGAATGGAAGAAACAAACAATGGCATCGTAAAGTGGAAGATACCTGGAGTGGTAAGAAAGTGGCAGCATCACCAGTTCCGGATATTAAAATTTTAAAGCCTTCCAAAACTACGAGAGAGAGTATACAGCTTACCTACAATATCATGTTCAGGGAAGACACCACTCAATGGAAACTATACCGGGGCGATCAAATAAAAGATTTGAAATTTGAGTGGTATCTCGTGAGGGTAGATCAGTATGCCAACACCATGTTTATTAAAAAGGTTGGTGAAGGCAGTACACTGTCGCTGCCTATACCACAGGGGCCGCAATACTACGAATTGTTTGTAGAGGCTGTAATTGGCAAAGATGTAAAAACTGCCAGGTCAACACTGAACACACCGCTGGAATAATATCATCCTTAATTTTGCAAGCCACCGTCACTAAATATCGCTGACTGTATTTATCTTGCTGCCCGTCAATATCAGCAAGTAATGAGAAAATGCAGTAAGCCCCTTTGTTATCTTTTATTTTTCCTTTTTACAACATCGCTGTTTGTTTCCTGCGGACCGCCAAAAGCATTAGAGTACCGTGATTTTAAAAATTTCTCCATAGAAAAACTGGGCTTTTCCAGTTCAACTGCCAGGATGGAACTGGTATACTTCAATCCTAATAACTTTGGACTGCAGTTAAAACGCACTGACCTTGATATTTATATAGACAACGTTCTTCTAGGCCACACTACGCAGGAATACCAGATTACCATCCCCAAAAAAGAAGAGTTCAGTATTCCCATCCAGTTATCGGTTGATATGCGGAACCTGCTGAAAAACAGCCTGCACCTGGCAGCAAAAAAACAGGTGATGGTAAAACTAACAGGCAGCATTAAGGTAGGAAAAGCAAATGTGTTTATCAGCTTCCCGGTGAAGTATGAGGAAGCAGAAACATTTACCTTATTTTAAACACTTGCTGCGCTACTTTGCTATCCAGGCATTATTCAAATAATTCATATCGGGGAAAACTTTATCAGGATCAATCGTCACTTTGCTGAGTTTTTCCTTTGAAGGGAGTTTTATTTTAAAGGAAGCCGTATTGCTCCATATTTCAACGGGGTATTTCACCCTTTCTTTTTTGCCATCTGTTGTTTCAAACTCCAGTACCAGTGGCATCACCATCTGGTCGAGGTTGGCTACAGTAACAAATGCACCATTGGAAGGATTGTTGTCAACGTACACTACCGATAAAACAGATTGATCGAGACGGTGGTTTTCCAGGAACCATGATTTCCAGAACCAGCTTAAATTTTCACCCAGCGCATTATCCATGAAACGGAAAAAATCCCAGGGCGTTGGATGTTTGTAGGCCCATTTTTCTATGTATAGTTTAAACGCAAAGTCAAAACGGTTCTCACCAACAATTTCATTTCTTAATAATTTCAGCCCGGCAGCAGGTTTAAAATATAAGGTCTTGCCGATATTACTTTCCTTCATTCCATCTGGTGTTGACATGATCGTTTCCGTACCATCGCCAAAATAATAGGGTGCCACCACACCCAGCGGTCTTTCTCTTTCACTATACTCTCCTTTGTTAAAATCTGCTTTACTGATGGCATTGATAAACTGGTTAAAGCCTTCATCCATCCAGCCATATTTCCTTTCATTGCTGCCAACGATCATGGGAAACCAGGTATGCCCAAACTCATGGTCTGTAACACCAAACAAACTGCTTCCCCTGGCAGGAATGGGACAAAAAACAATTCCCGGGTACTCCATACCGTTAATATGAGTGGCCACGTTAACAGCTGCAGGATATGGATATTCGAGCCAGCGTTTGCTGTAGTTTTCAATACAACCTTTTACATACTCTGTACTACGGGCCCAGCTTCTTTTGTCCCAGCTTTCCACAGGGTACACACTCTGTGCCAGCGAAGTTTTTCCTGAGGGCAGGTTTATTTTTGCAGCATCCCACATAAATGCTTTTGAAGAGGCCCATGATATATCACGGGTATTATTCATTTTAAAATGCCAGCTGAGTACAGGAGTTTTCAATCGTGTTGAAAGGTCCGTTACCTCTTTGTAGGTACGGATAAGGACAGCTGCATCACTCCTCCTGGCTTCTTCATATCTTTTTAATTCTGTTGTGGTCAACACTTCTGCAGCATTCAGTAACTCCCCTCCTGCTGCCACAATATGTGTGGATGGTGCTGTGATGGTGAAATCAAAATCACCATACTCAAGATAAAACTCACCTCCCCCTAAATACGGCAGGGTATTCCATCCTTCCACATCATCGTATACACACATTCGTGGGTACCATTGGGCAATGGCATAAACGTTACCATTTTTTGTTTCTACTATGCCCATACGGTCAGACCCTTCGTGTGGTATTTTAAAGGAATAGGCAATTTTTATTTTTACCACATCCCCTGAAGCTTTCATTGCCTCTTGCAACCGCAGCTGCATCCTGGTATCGGTTATTACAAAATCTACGACCTTATCATTTACAGTAACAGAAGCAATATCAAATCCTCCATCAAAATCTGTATTGGCATCGCCATAGCGGCTTTGTCCGTCAACCGGCAGGCGCAGGTGACCCCGGCTTTTTTTACTGAATAAGTTTTGGTCAAGATGCAGCCATAAATGCGACAGGGATTGAGGGCTGTTGTTTTTATAGGTAATAATAACGGTGGCGGTTATCTCATTTTTAACATCATCGAGCGCTGCAGTGATCGTATAGTCGGCCCTGTTTTGCCAATATTGGTGCCCGGGTGAGCCATCTGCACTTCTGGTTGCGTTATTAGCAGGAGGATAAAATAAAGGTGAAAACAGATCGTGATAGTAGTAATTAGTGGCAAAAGAATCTGCCTGCTGGCTAAAGGAAGCTAAAGATGAAACAATGATGCAGCAGGCAAACAACAGCTTTCTGTACATAGAATATCAATTTTTTGCTGCCGAAGATAAGGCAATCGGGTCAAGAGGTGAAAGGCTAAAAGGTTAAAGGAGAAAAGGAGCAAAAAAAAGTGGCTGTTTTTTACCTGGGTGTTTTATGCAGTGCTTAAGGAGGGCTAAAAGGTTAAAGAATGAAAAAAGAAAAAAGACAGGTAATGCCAGGAGGTTAAAGGAGAAAAAGAGCAGTAAAAGGAGGCTGGTATTTAATTAAATATTTTAATAAATGCTAAGTGCCATGTGAGCCAGTGCCACCGGATCAGCGAGCTTAAAAAAATATTACTTTCAGTGTCTAAATACAACTCAATGGACCGTTACCAAACAACATTTGCATCCTGGGATAAGGTGGCTTCAATGTATCAACAATATTTTATGGGCTTTGACCTGTACAATGACTCCTACGATGCATTCTGTAATGAAATAAAAACACCTGGGGCGTCAATATTAGAAATCGGCTGCGGCCCCGGGAATATCACCAGGTATTTGCTCAATAAAAGAAATGACCTGTTGATAGACGCCACGGATATTGCTCCTAATATGATTGTACTGGCAAAACAAAACAACCCGGCTGCAAATTGCCTTATAATGGACGCAAGGGAGATACATAGCCTCCAAAAAAAATACGATGGCATCATGTGTGGGTTTTGCCTTCCGTACTTATCAAAAGAAGATTGTGAAAAATTGTTTGTTGATTGTAAAAATTTGCTCCGTGTGGGCGGGGTGTTCTATTGCAGCGCTATTGAAGGGGATTACAACAAGTCCGGCTTCGAAACCGGCAGCACCGGAGACAAAGCTTATGTATATTATTACGAACTGGATTATATAAAACAATTGCTTGCAACAACAGGCTTTGTAGAAATACAGGAGTTTCACAAACAATATCAAAAGAAAGATGGCAGTAAGCAGATACATTTAATTTTGTTAGCAAAATCCGCAGCAGGAAAATGAACTTCCTGTTTGTATTAGAAAATATTTGTGATAAGTAAACGCTGAAATATATTTGCACTTCATTCAGCCCTTAAATTCGAGTATCATATGAATCTGAAAATTTTTATCACTTTATTCCTGCTCCATTTTTTTAAAAAAGGCATCCTGGCACAGGAAGTTGTGAACATTGTATTGGTAGGCACAAATGGAGTTACAGAAGATATAAAGGAAGCAACTTCTTTTGTTGCAGTCAAAACTTACCCTGGTAATACATTTGAACGGCTCGATTACAAAATGGGAGGCCCGTTGATTAAACTTCGTACTTACAACGACAGCAACCTTAGCATACTCGATGGCTCCTATATTGAATACGATGAAAAAGGCAATATATTTTTAACGGGCACTTACAGTGATAACAAAAAAAACGGAGACTGGCTGTACTACAATGATACCGGCAAAGTGATGCTCACCCGTGTATTCGAACACGATAGCCTTATAAAAACTGTAGAGCCTGATACAATACAAAAGAAAAACCTGGCTAAATATCCTGACGAAAGGGAGGCTATATTCAAAGCGGGTAATGCGGACTGGTCAATGTACCTATCTCATGCCCTGCAACCAGACATCGGTAACAAATCAAAGAAAGGTGGCAAGGTAAAGGTTCAGTTTGTAGTGGACACTACAGGAAAAACCACCCATATTTACCTGCGAAAGTCAGCGGAATTTGTTCTGGATGAGGAAGGGCTGAGAGTCATCAGGAATTCCCCTTTATGGCAGCCGGCATTTCAAAACGGAAGAAAAGTAAAAGCTTACAGGACACAGCCATTTACCTTTATGATAATGGAAGACTAGTTTTAACAACAAGTGATTTTACTTGTTAATACAGGATCTGGAAAATACTTACACTTTAAACTCTTCTCTCCAGTTCAGCATACCACCCACCAGGTTTTTTGTGTTTTTAAAACCTGCCATATCCAGGATTTGACATGCCTGCCCGCTGCGGTTACCACTGCGGCAATAGACGATCACTTCCTCGTCTTTTAAGGTTTCAATGTCATCTAACTGCATGGTCTGCACCCGCCCTAACGGTAACAGTACCCCGCCAATATTAAACTCAGCATTTTCATGCGGCTCCCTCACATCAATAATGTGCAGCTTTTCGCCTGCTTCCAGTCTTTTTTTTAGTTCTGCGGCTGTAATGTTTGTCATGATCGTATTAATTAGTTATGATGGAATCAACCGGCTTGATCCTTTGCAGGTAAACATCCATTACCTGGCCTGGTTTTATATATTGCCAGTTATTGTTTTCATCTTTATGAACCGGCTGCTGTTTGTAAATATATGCATTCAGCGTGTCCTTTACGTCAGGGTTTGCCACCACTGTTACGAGTACCCCCATGCTATCAAGTTCTGCCTTTATCTCCCCATAAGTTTTTCCAAAAAAATCCGGCACCAGTATATTTATTTTTTCATCCACTCCAGTTCCAACCACCAGGTTGATCCTGCTGCCCCATTGGATTTTTGCACCTGGTTCTATCCTCACTCCCTTATATTGCTGCTCAATCACACTACCCCTTGCAAAATCCACCCGATAGATCGTATCTCCAAGCTGTAAATGGTTACGTTTTAAAATTTCCAGCACATAGCTGAGTGTTTTGCCTTCTAAAGACGGCATTACGATCATGGGCGGCACATACCTGTTAACCGTAATAAAAACAGTCCGGTTAATCTTTACAGTTGAATTTGCATCCGGCAGTTGCTTTATTACAGTTCCCCTTTTTACCGTATCCGTATAAACAGAATCTGCTATCACCACGTCAAAGCCTTTGTCTTCTAAAAATTTAATAGCGTCTGCAGTTGCCTTTCCTTTTACAGCAGGAACCGTAAGGTATTCTCCATGTTTAGTGATCCACCCCAGCAACTGCAGTATCAAAAAAATGATCAGAAAAGCCAGTGCGGCTACTGCCAGCAGGTTTACCCAAAACGAACGGTGTGTTATGAATTTGAACATTCAGTTTAATTGATAATGGATAATTGTTTAATTGATAATGGGCAGATTCAAATCTAAGTCCATCCTTGCTTTATCAACTAACATTATTGAAAACACTCTTCTATCAACGCACTATAAAAATCTTTCAGCGTCCAGCCCATGGCTTTCACTTGCTGGGGTACGATGCTTGCTTCGCTCTGACCAGGTACTGTATTTATCTCCAGCATGAACGGTTTACCCGCTGATTCATCATAAATAAAATCGATCCTTACAACACCACGGCAATTAAAAGTACTGTAAGCTTTTTTTGCAGCAGCCCTTATTTGTTCCGCCACGGTCTCCTCTACTTGTGCCGGCGTTACTTCTTCGCTGGCACCCTGGTATTTTGCTTCGTAATCAAAAAACTCCTTTTTACTTTTTACTTCTGTCATAGGCAAAGTGATGATGTTGCCCTTTGTCTTGAATACACCAATAGTAAATTCTCTTCCTTTGATGTATTCTTCTATCAGCACTTGTGAATCTTCTTTAAAAGCCTTTGTTACAGCCTGTCCTAATTCTTCCGTATGACTGTTAACCTTACTCATGCCAATACTGCTTCCGCCGTTATTAGGTTTTACAAACACTGGAAATTGTAAATGTTTTACACTTTCATCCGCACTGGTAAACTGGTTTTTTATCAGCAATACAGAATTGGCAACATTAATACCGCTTGCACCTGCAACCGCCACTGTAAATCTTTTATTAAACGTCAATGCAGAAGTGGCCGCATCACAGGAAGTGTAAGGAATATTCAGACAATCAAAATAACCCTGCAGTTTTCCATCTTCTCCGGGCGTGCCATGCAGGGCAATCAACACCGCATCAAAATTTATTTTTTTACCATGTACGATGATCGAAAAATCATTTTTATCCACCGCCACTTTTTCGCCAGCGGGAGCAACATAAAACCAGCCTTCGGGATTGATATCAACCAGGTAATAATTCCATTTATCCGTATCAATATTTTGCTCTATTGTAGCCGCTGTTTTATAGGAGATAACAGACTCACCTGAATAGCCGCCTGTAACAAGTGCAATGGTTTTCTTCATGAATGCTTAAGATATGTTTTGGCAAAGAAAGGGAATTAAATGAAAAGCCCCAACCACTACTGCCGTGATCAATATAGGAGGTAGGATACATTTAACATTTTTAACTTGTATTACCTTTCCTGCGTATAAATCCATACAACTACATTGCGAATTTTAAAACAGGTTACACTTGCGGTTCTAATACCCCTTCCCGGAGAGGCTATCTTTGCGTGCTTAAGGTGCCTCCAGTCCTTCATTACCCGACTGCAGTACAAATTTCCATTTACCACCCGGCTGGCGTTTCCAAATAGTAACATAAGAACCATAAATAACAGTATCCGCATTTTTGGGCTTCAAAGAGTATACGCCATAGGTATAGCCAAGTTCACCTGAGGCAGCAAGCGATGCATGTTTGGGCTCCCATGTCATTGTAAATGCACTATCGTTGCTCTGTATTATATAATCCATTGCATCGGCATCGGCCATGGGGGTAGACCCCGGCCGCAACAGTACCCCATTGCTGTCAATAAATTCCTCGTAAGCTGTACGCAAACCTTTTTCTTCACTGAGCAAAGAAAACTCCCGGTCGGCATTCATCATATCCACCCTGCTGTTAATTTGCTTCTCCTCGTTTTTGTCTTCTTCCAGCCTGTCATTCGTTTGACAGGAAGCGGCAAGCAAGGTGCAACAGGCGATGATCAAAAATCTGTTCATAAAATCAAATATGGTGAAAGATAAACTTTCTATAAAAATAAAAAGGCGAAAGTATTGTAAAATACCCTCGCCGGAATGCAGGAAATATCACCTGCTTGTAATAGCCCTTTTACAGGCTTCGTAAAAACGTTTCTACATTTAAATATGCAGTGCTCCTTTTTTTGCCATCAACTGCTCAACCGTTTCCACGTACATTTCATCAGGCACACAACAATCAACGGGGCAAACAGCAGCGCATTGAGGCTCCTCGTGAAATCCCTGGCACTCGGTGCATTTATTGGGTGTAATATAATACATATCGTTGCTCACCGGCGCCTGCCGGGCGTCAGCATCCACCACGCTGCCATCTAATAATGTATAAGAACCTTTTACGGTAGTGCCGTCGGAGATTGACCACTCTACACCACCTTCATAAATTGCATTATTCGGACACTCTGGTTCACAAGCGCCGCAGTTGATACATTCATCTGTAATCTTAATAGCCATTTGTTTTGATTTAGAATTAGGGAAATGCGATTTTTGTCTTCACAAATTAAGTTTAACAGGATGAAATTACAAAATCGGATTGAGTTATTACAAGAACTAAAAAAATATTTAAACGAAAATGATGCCAGTTGGCAGGACGCAAAAGAAAAGGCATCAAGAGCTAACGGCTGGTTTACGCCTGAATTTATTGACCTGGCCTTGAAAAATATTACAGAACAGTTTTTAGACGGTGGGAAATTGGCCGCCTGGGTAAAACATTATCACCTTGACGACAGCATCAGACCGGTAAATGTGGGCGTGGTAATGGCGGGCAATATACCGTTGGTAGGGTTTCATGATTTTTTATCGGTATTTGTAAGCGGCCATATCCAAACCATTAAACTCTCTTCCAAAGATGAAATATTGCTGAAACACCTGGTGCAAAAAATGTATGATTGGGATTCAGCTTCCCGGGAGCACATCAGCTTTGCACCCATGCTTAAAGGTTGTGATGCCTACATAGCCACCGGCAGTAATAACAGCGCCCTGTATTTTGAGCAGTATTTTTCTAAATATCCCAGCATCATCCGGCGGAACAGAACTTCCGTAGCTATTATAAAGGGCAATGAAACGGCGCAGGAACTTGCAAATTTGTCAGATGATATCCACCAGTTCTTTGGGTTGGGTTGCAGAAATGTCACAAAAATTTATGTGCCCCAGGGGTACGACTTTGTGCCGCTGTTGCAGTCCTTTCATCGATATAAATATTTTGCAGACCATAATAAATTCAGGAACAATTACGATTACAACCTGAGCCTGCACATTATGAACAACAAGTTTTATATGACGAACGATACAACACTGCTTGTGGAGAATGAACCACTTTTCTCTCCTATCAGCCAGTTACACTATAGCTTTTATACTGATGCCGGTTCCGTATTAGAAGAACTTGAACAGAACAAAGATGTACAATGTATTGTTGGTACAAATATTCCCTTTGGCCAGTCGCAGGTACCGGGTTTAATGGATTATGCAGATGGAGTGGATACGATGCAATTTTTGCTAACTTTATGAAGAAGAGTGGCACGCCGGTCGGTACCGCAGGTCAGCCCGGAAACAATCCAAACAATTTAACCGGTCTGACCTACGGTACCGACCGGGAAGAAAAAACATCTACGAAAGCCTTACTAATTAATTGTTAAAGCTGCCGTATGGTAAATACATTTTGTCAGTGCTGCGTTACTTTGTACTGGCAGGCATAGAAATTGAGAAAAGAAGTCCTGTATAATTTGTCCGAAAACTAAATATTACAACAGATGAAATTTAAGCAAGTATTATCCACAGTAGCCATCAGCGCCGTAACCGCTTTTGCCGTTATGTGGGGCTATGGAAAAATCATGAAGGGCAGCAATATGTATGCTGGCCAGCAAACCAGCACCTTACCTTCTAATTACAAGCTTGCCGGATTCAATGAAAACGGCTTGCCACCAGGTACGGCTGTTGACTTTACCCAGCCATCCGCAGCAGCTTTGCCAACGGTAGTGCATATCAAAACAAAAACTAATGCCAAGCAGGTAAGCAATAATTTACCAAGGACCCGTCAAAATCCCTTTGGTGATTTTTTTAATGACGACCTCTTCAACCAGTTTTTTGGCGGACCCAGTTATATTCCCGAGCAAAAAGCTTCCGGTTCAGGCGTTATCATCAGTGATGATGGTTTTATTGTGACCAATAATCACGTGGTTGAAAATGCAGATGAAATAACCGTTACGCTCAACAACAAAAAAACATTTAAGGCAAAAGTGATCGGCACGGATCCTGCGTATGACCTGGCTGTAATAAAAATTGAAGCTGCTGCACTTCCTTTTCTTTTGTATGGCAATTCAGACAATGTAAAAGTGGGTGAATGGGTATTGGCGATTGGGTATCCATTGAACCTGGAAACCACAGTGACAGCCGGCATTGTTAGTGCCAAGGCAAGAAGCCTTGGCCTGAACAAAGGCACAAAAAACAATTCGCCGGTTGAATCATTTATACAAACTGATGCCGCGGTTAACCAGGGCAACAGTGGTGGCGCACTGATCAATACCAACGGACAATTGATTGGTATCAACTCAGCCATCGCATCGCCTACCGGTTATTACTCAGGTTACTCCTATGCTATTCCTGTAAACATTGTAAAGAAAGTAGTGGATGATCTTATCAAGTACGGTAATGTGCAAAGAGGGTTCTTAGGTGTATCAACCAATAATACCAATGATATCACCGATGGGCAAAAAGAACAATTGAAACTTTCTTATAACGGCGAAGGTTTGGTAATAACGAGTGTTGCTGCCAGCAGTGCCGCAGAAGATGCAGGGTTAAAAAAAGGAGACATCATTAAAAGTGTGAATGGAGTTGCCGTAACAGTGCCTTCAGAACTGCAGGAACTGGTAACCCGTTACAAACCCGGTGATAAAATAAGTGTGGTATATTCAAGAAATGGAAAAGAGGCGACGGTTAATGCCACGCTAAAAAACAAAATGGGCAATTTTGATATTGTGAAAGTTGATAATGCTGCTCTGTCCAAACTAGGTGCAGAATTTACCACGCTGGATGCAAAAAAAGCAAAAGAGTTTGGGGTTAGCGGCGGTGTGATCGTGAAGAAAATCACCGACGGTGCATTGAAAGATCAAACAAGAATGAGAGATGGTTTTATCATTTTAAAAGTGAATGAAACCGATGTGAAAAGCAAGGAAGAGCTGAGCAAGATAATCGGTGACGCCAAGTCGATTACCGTAAGTGGATTTTATCCTGGTTACGATGCATTGTATGATTATCCTGTTTCTTTGGAGAACGAATAATAATAAATTTGCTGGTTAAGGAAGAGGGGGCTGCAGGTGACTGTGGCCCCTTCTGTATTGGGAGAAATATCGTGTTTATTATTTTGAAGCTTATACAAACTATTTCCCCAACGCCTTCTTTAACTCCACCTCAAATTCCTTCTCCTCAAACTGTTGTTCATAAAATTGCTTATAACCCGTAGCTGCATTTACAATGATAGTTGCTGGTATAGAACCGCTCCACTTTTTATCAACCTGGTTACAGAAATAATCAGCGTCGGTTTCATTCAACCAGGCTATATCGGCCGTAATGTTTTGCTTTTTTGCAAAAGAAGCTATTTTGGCCGGGTAAAATGAAGCCAGGTCAAGACTCACCAGCAATAATTTTACTTTTTTGTCTGCATATTTTTTGCTGACACTTTGGAGGTAAGGCAGTTCTTCTACGCAGGGTTTGCACCAGGTTGCCCAAAAATTGATCACATAAACGGAATCTGTTTTCTGGCTATAATATTTCACCACATCTGTTATTTTCCAGGAAGGGATGTTTTGTGCTTGAGTTGGTAAACAACATAACAAGATAAACGCAATGGTAAATACTCCTTTGATCATACTAAAGTTTAATTTTACTACTCAGCTGTGATGCATTAATTAACTCCTGGCATGCGTTAATAAACTCCTTTCTTACTCCGGGGCAATAGCCCATTCCTGCCATATTATATCTCCTTGAAGTATTAGCTTCAAGAGTTAGCCCATATCCATCTGCAACAGCAGTTTCGCATTCATTGCGATATGGCAGTTTCCAATAACCAGAAGAATTTATTAAGTTAACTATATGGTGAAATTTGCTTTTCGATATTTTTATTTTCCTGGTAGAAAAGGTGAAAGCTTCTTTGCTTTTAATAAATGATTTTTCCAGTAAAGACCTATAATAAGATGGATCGAGAAGTTGAGGATACAGCATTACCAGTGAATCCAGCATTTTCTTTCTCTTACCAGAATTTTTTTTATCCTGCAGCGGAAAATTAGAATTTAAAACTACATAGTGCCGCCTCTCAATGTCATCCAATTTTGTTGAGTCATATTCCGGATACGGCCGGCCTTTGACTCTTTCTTTTACCACAATTTCATCCGATGTCATTTTGAATATAAATTCATCTCTTCTATCTTCATAATGTAAACGGAAAACATCCTCTCCCATAGGCTTTAGACTCAAATTGGGCTCGCTGTAAGCCTGCATCCAGAATCGTCCAAAACAGGCGAACATAAACGAATCTTTGGTGCCAATCAAATGACTAATTGGAAATCCTATGTTATTTGAGTCTATGTTGTTGATATTCTTCGGATAGTCATATCCACCATCAGGATAAATTATCGGTTGATGACTGCACGACATGAACAAGGTGCAAGATAGAATCACGGCCCATATATGTAGTGATTTAGGATCCATATCTAATCTGAGAATAAAACTTCTTCTTACTTAACCCCGGCATTCCCACAACCTTTTAATAAAATTAATTGTTTTATTAACGCCGTAATAAAGCAAAAGGTTAAAGCAGCCACTAATTATACGAACGCACAGCAATTAAGCCCACTCTTTCGTGTCAATTTGTGTGATTCGTGGCTGCATATTTTCCCGTTTGTATTTCACCCCGTTTCAAGTACCTTCGCAACCGATCAATATGTAATCTTCAATCAAAATTTTAAATAAAACATGGCATACGATGTAATTGTTTTAGGAAGTGGCCCGGGCGGTTATCCAGCTGCTATCAGGTCAAGCCAATTAGGTAAAAAAGTGGCAATCGTTGAAAAAGAAAGTCTCGGTGGCGTTTGTCTTAACTGGGGTTGTATTCCTACCAAAGCGTTGCTAAAAAGCGCACAGGTATATGAATATGCAAAACATGCGGCCGATTATGGTATCAACCTGCAAAATGCCAGTGCTGATTTTGGCGGTGTGGTAAAACGCAGCCGAGGTGTGGCGGATAAAATGAGCAAGGGTGTTACTTTTTTGATGAAGAAGAATAAGATCGATGTGATCATGGGCACGGGCAAATTAATTGCTCCCGGCAAACTCGAGATCACAGCGGCTGATGGCAGTAAAAAAATAGAAGAAGCAAAAAACATTGTTATCGCAACGGGCGGCAGGGCAAGACAACTACCCAGCATGCCGATAGATGGCAAAAAAATAATTGGCTACCGGGAAGCAATGGTGTTACCTGCCATGCCAAAGAGCATGATCATTTGTGGCAGCGGCGCTATCGGGAGTGAGTTTGCCTATTTCTACAACAGCATGGGTACAAAAGTTACCATTGTGGAGTTTATGCCAAAGATCGTTCCGGTGGAAGATGATGATATCAGCAAAGAACTGGAGAAGCAGTATAAAAAACAAGGTATTGAGATCATGACCAGCAGCGAAGTGCTGAGCGTGGATACCACTGGTGAAGGTGTAAAGGCAAAAGTAAAAACGCCTGCCGGTGAAGTAACGCTGGAAGCCGAAATTTTATTAAGTGCAGTGGGTGTGGTAGCAAATATTGAAAATATCGGACTGGAAGCATTGGGTATTAAAACAGAGAAAGGCAAGATCATTGTGGATGCACACCAGCAAACAAATGTACCTGGTATTTATGCCATTGGTGATTGCACACCGGGCCAGGCTTTGGCACACGTAGCTTCAAGGGAAGGTATCAACGCAGCTGAGCATCTGGCTGGCCACCATCCTGATGCTATTGATTACAACAATGTGCCAGGATGTACTTACTGTACACCAGAAATTGCCTCTGTAGGTTATACAGAAAAAGCGGCTAAGGATGCAGGTTATGAAATAAAAGTGGGCAAATTCCCCTTTATGGCAAGTGGTAAAGCCAGCGCTGCAGGTGCTACAGAAGGATTTGTAAAAGTGATCTTTGATGCCAAATATGGCGAGTTCTTAGGATGCCATATGATTGGCATGAACGTAACTGAAATGATTGCCGAAGTGGTAACCGCCCGTAAACTGGAAACCACGGCACATGAAATATTAACTGCCATTCACCCCCATCCTACCATGAGCGAAGCAGTGAAAGAAGCTACAGCCATGGCTTACGGTGAAGCGACTGATGTTTAAAAGACGTTTTTATTTTGAGGGTAAAAATAAGAAAGGGTTATGGCGAAAGCTGTAACCTTTTTTTGTTGGGTCGGGGCGCTGCGGCGACCTGAACCCTGATTCCTTTTCATTTAATGTATTGCCTATGCACATTCTTCCTACATTCACACCTTCAAAACATTTACCGCTATATGAAAAAAATACTGATCCCACTGGGTGCGCTCATCATCGCTTCCTGCAATAACAGTGATGACAAATCTGCAACAATTGAAACAAAAAATGATTCAACCCAGTCGTATGCAGGCAAACGGCTGGCAGGTTATGCAACTGTAAGACTTACAGCAGATCTGTCCGCTTTATC
>JAKQJG010000320.1 GCA_029561305.1 Bacteroidota bacterium
AAAAAAAGCAATTACATACTTACTATCTTATTCAATCAATAACCTGCACATGCAAAAAATAGTTTACCTGCTCATTGTTCTTTTTTCTTCTGTTCTGGTGCAGGCACAGTATAAGGTAACATTTATTGTAAAGGAGAATACTGCCATTATACACGACAGCATTTATGTAGCCGGCACATTCAACAATTGGGATGAAGCAGCCAATCCACTTTATTTAATGAAGCCACACGGGAAAAAGGAAAAATCAATTACGCTGAATATAAAGGCAGGCACTATAAAATATAAATTGCACAGGGGCAACTGGCGCACAGTAGAAAAACAATTGAATGGTGCTGAAGTTGCCGACAGGAGTATAACTATACGAAAGGACACTGTATTAATAGACAGCGTAAGCTCCTGGCTGGACCAGTTCTTTGTTGACAAATGGCAGACCCTTTCACAGCCAATACCTGACACCATCCGTTTAAAAATGCTGACTTCGCTTACCAGTGCATACGCTTTTGAAACGCATTATTACAACAGCGATTCGGCTTTACACTATGCCCAGCAAGCCCTGCAATTGGTGCAGAAAATGAAAGCATCCAGTGATTATAAAAAACTGGCTGAGGCTGGCAATTCAGCAGAACTTATAAGCCTGCAGGAAACAACAGCTTATCTGCTGCATTCGTTGGGAAATTATCCCAGGGCATTAGAAATGCGGCTGGAAAATTTAAAGCTTGTTGAAAATTATAAAGATAAGTTTCAATTGGTGAATGCTCTCGGCAGTATCACAGGCGAGTATCTTTCAATGAAGGACTACCAAAGTATGCTGAATTATGCAAAGCAACAGGACTCAGTTGTAGCCACATTAGATGCAAGTGATATCAGGTACCGGGGTTCTCTATTTTGGTCAAAAACCAATGTTGCCACGGCCAACTACAGGTTGAACAACCACTCACTTGCATTGACCTATGTAAAAGAGGCACTCAGTATTGATAGTATTGATGTGGGGGGGCTTGCATATGGTCGCCAGTTGCTTGCTGACATATATGCTGCTATGAATGAAAGTGACTCGGCATTAAGCAATTACCGGTATATTATTTCAGTTGCAACTACATGGCCAGGCCTGTGGATTCCGCTTGCACAGGCAGGCATGGCAAAGGTATTCCAAAAGAATAACCAGGTTGATTCCGCATTATTGTATGGGCGGCAGGCTTTAAATAATTTTCAAAACAATACCCTGAATCTTCGGTCCTGGGGTGAAAATTCATTGTATTATGTTGCAGAAATAAGTCCGCTGCTTGCTGAATTGTACAAAGCCAATAACCAGCCCGACAGCGCTTATAAATACCTGCAGCTTTCCGTTGCTGCAAAAGACAGTTTGTACAATACAGATAAAGTAAGGCAGTTTCAAACACTTGGTTTTAACGAAGCCAACAGGCGATTACAATTAGAGCAGCAAAGCAAAGAAGAAAAACAGCAGTACGAAACCAAAATAAAAATGTATGGGCTCATCAGCATCATTAGCGGGTTTGTAGTGCTGGCTTTTGTCCAGTATCGCAACAACAGGCAAAAACAAAAGGCCAATATTGTATTGCAGTCACAAAAACAGGAAATAGAAAATACATTGAGTGAATTAAAGACCACACAAACGCAATTGATACAATCTGAAAAAATGGCATCACTGGGCGAACTAACCGCAGGCATAGCACATGAAATACAAAATCCGTTAAACTTCGTCAATAATTTCTCTGAAGTAAATAAAGAATTATTAGTGGAAATGAAAGATGAAATAGACAAAGGGAATATTGGTGATGCAAAAGCAATTGCAGATGATGTTATTGGTAATGAAGAAAAAATAAATCACCACGGTAAAAGAGCTGATGCTATTGTAAAAGGAATGTTACAGCACAGCAGAAGCAGCAACGGGCAAAAAGAACCTGCCAACATTAATACTTTGTGTGATGAATATTTGAGATTGGCTTATCATGGCTTAAGAGCCAAAGACAAAACATTTAATGCAACATTAAAAACAGATTTTGATGAAAGTATTGGCCACATCAATATTATTCCGCAGGATATTGGGAGGGTGATATTGAATTTAATTACCAATGCATTTTATGTGGTGGATGAAAAGAAGAAAGCCCCCCAACCCCCTGAAGGGGGAGTTCCTTACGACCCCACTGTTTCGGTAAGCACAAAAAAAGTTGGTGACAAAGTTTTGATCAGTGTAAAAGACAATGGCAATGGCATTCCCAAAAATATTGTTGACAAGATTTTCCAACCTTTCTTTACCACCAAACCCACAGGCCAGGGAACTGGGCTGGGTTTATCATTGAGTTATGATATTGTAAAAGCACATGGAGGCGAATTAAAGGTGGAAACAAGGGAGAATGAGGGCACCACATTTATCATTCAATTGCCGGGCTAACAATAAATAAACATGCGAATTATCCTGATAGCGATATTATTTTTCCCTCTTGCTTTATTTGCACAAAAACCAGATACGGCAAAACTATTAACCGCCGGCAAAACAAGCCAGGCTGTTGAAACCAAAGGCTGGGTTAATCCTATCCTTAACTGGCAATATAAAGTGGGTGACAACCCGGCATGGGCAACTCCTGGGTTTGATGCCGCTGACTGGCAGGTTGCTTCCTTAAACGAGATCCCTTATGGCAGCACTGATATACCCGATGGCAGCATTGTATGGATGAGAATGCGTATTAAAAACGACAGCAGTTTTGTACAACCATTGGTCATGCGCCTGCATCAAACCGGCGCTTCTGAAATGTATCTTGATGGCAAACTGATCCATCGCTTTGGTGTAGTGAGTGCCAATCCCGATTCTGCTGTATTTTACTTACCACGTGCTCAAAATTTTGCTTTCCCCTTGATCAATGATTCCGCCCAGTTGCTGGCGGTACGGTTCTTACATATGCCGGTAAAATATCCTTTGTATTTTAACCAGGTAAGATCCGGTTTTTATCCCCGGCTGGCCCAACTAAAAGACGCCCAGGATGACCATCAATCCAGACTTTATGACACGCATCTTAAAAGACTCTCTATAGTGCTGGGTGCTGCCTTTCTTTTAAGTGTGCTTTTTTTATCGCTTTACTTCTTTTTCAGAACACAAAAAGTGAATCTTTATTTTTCATTGGCCTGCCTGAGCCTTGCTGCTAATATCGGGTGCCGGATATCCCTGGTAAACAATCACACTTTTGCGGAGCTGGTTACAGGCTATTTCTCCTGTGCCATATTTGTCTTACTCTACCTCATGCTCTTTCATTTTAGCTTTTATAAAATATTTAACCTGGTATTAAAATGGCCGTACTGGATCATCCTTAGCCTTACCCTGCTGTCGGTGCCGGGAGTGATCATTATCAATGCAGATATACTTACGTTGATACTGGCGGTGCTGGTGGTGGCAGATGCACTAAGGATAACGACCAACAGTATACGAAAAAACAGATCAGTCGGTGCCCGTATTTTACAGGCATGTCTTGCGCTCAATTTTGTGTACTGGCTGCTGGTATTACTTGATCAGTTTGCTGTGGTTGATATGGCTTCCATTTACGAGTACCAGCCATTTGCATTCCTGCTCAACCCGATTGGGCTGGCCATATATATTGGCTATTCCTTTGGCAATACCAGCCAGTCATTGCGTCAAAAACTGGATGAGGTGGAACAATTATCTGCAGAAAAACAGCATATACTGGCTAATCAAAATGAATTGCTGGAAAAGCAGGTTACCGAAAGAACTGCCGCCTTAAACCAGTCGCTGGAAGAATTAAAATCAACCCAGCAACAACTGATACATGCTGAAAAAATGGCCAGCCTGGGTGAACTTACCGCCGGCATAGCACATGAAATACAAAACCCGTTAAACTTCGTCAACAACTTTAGTGAAGTAAGCACAGAGCTGGTAGATGAAATGAAGGAAGAATTGGCAATTGGCAACACGCAATTGGCAATAGAAATTTCCAATGATCTAAAACAAAACCTCGAAAAAATAAATCATCATGGCAAACGTGCTGGTGATATTGTAAAAGGGATGCTGGCCCACTCCCGAACCAGCAGCGGGCAAAAAGAACTAACGGATATCAATGCCCT
>JAKQJG010000251.1 GCA_029561305.1 Bacteroidota bacterium
TCATACAGGCTCACTGCACAGGCAACGGAGATATTAAGTGACCGGATAATGCCCACCTGTGGAATAATGAAATTTCCGTCGGCCATGGCAATGATCTCTTCACTCACACCAAATTTTTCATTGCCAAAAACCAGGGCAACCGGTTCGGTTAAATCCAGTTGGTGCAGGCTTACCGCATCGGTACTTAAGTGAGTGGTGTAAATTTTTTTGAAATGCTTTCTCAGCTCTGCAAAACATTCAGCGGCATCTGTAAATTCATGAATGCTGAGCCACTTAGCTGCACTGGAAGAGCTTCTTGCGCCATATTTGCGATGAGGCGCTATTTTATGATTTAAGATATAGATATCCTGTATACCTACGGCATCACAGGTACGCATCACGGCTGAAATATTATGGGGATCAAAAACATTTTCCAGTACCACGGTTAGTCCGGGCTGGCGCTTGCTGAGTACAGATTCAAGTCTGTCGGTTCTTTCGGGAGTCATTTTGTATGAACGGGCTGATGTTAAAACTTATAAGGTCTGCCGCCCGGCATAAGCAGCGCTGCAGACCTTATAGGTTTGTTATATAGAAATATTTTATGAAACTATCTTGAAGCTCTTCTCCTGTCCCTGCTTTTAAAAATAGGCACCCGGCTTTCGTTGCCCCGGAGTAATTTGATGATATTCTTTTGGTGCGTAAAAAGGATCATCAATGAAACCAGTACAGCGAATATCCGGTATACCGCCACATCATCATTCCAAATCCACAGAACACAGATTGGTAAAGCTAGTCCAGCTAAAATGGAACTGAGTGATACATAACGGGTGAGAAATAATACCAATAAAAATACGCCCACACAGCTTGCAGCTATAACAGGTTGAACAGCGAGTACCATCCCGAATAAAGTTGCCACCCCTTTGCCACCTTTAAAGTCTGCAAAAATCGGGAAGATATGTCCGAGTACGGCAGCAAGACCCAGCGCAACCATTAAGTTGGTCCTGTCCCATTCACTATGCACATACAAGGGTAAAAAGTTATACAAAGCCACGGCAGCCACTCCTTTCAAAATGTCCATGCACATTACAATAGTGCCGTACTTGCTGCCCATAACACGGAAAGTATTGGTAGCGCCCATGTTGCCACTGCCATATTCCCTGATGTCGATCCCGAAAAATTTTCTGCTGATGATCAGTGCGGTAGGTATTGACCCAATAAGGTACGCAACGAATATTAGAATTAGTTCCTTCATTGTTTCTTCAGTGAGTTGAGGGTGCAAATATAATCAATTATCTAATTGGTTAACAATTAATTAATGTAGAAAAGCCACCCCCTTTCGTGCAACAAATCAGGTTTTATTTGTATATACAGCGATCCAGTCTTTTTTGATAGTAGTTGCCAAATGCTGAAAACCAGCTTTTTGAAGTGCGGCCAGCAAGGTTTTTTCGTCGGAGGTGAGGATACCGCTAAAAATGGCGATGCTGTCTTTTTTTGCAATGGATGCAATGGAAGATAGATTGGCAGTGATCACATTCAGGTTGATATTGGCAAGAATGATATCATACTGCTTTCCACCCGGAATGCTGTCCATCAGTTGTATTTCGATCCTGCTGCAATTGTTTTGCTCAATATTTTCCTGCGTATTGGTGATACTCCATTCATCGTTGTCAATTGCCATGATGGAGGCGGCACCGAGTTTTTCGGCGAGTATCGCAAGAATGCCGGTACCAGTACCAAAATCAAACACCGTTTTATTGGTGAAATCAACCGCCTTCATCTGCTTCATCACCAAATAGGTAGTGGCATGGTGCCCGGTGCCAAAACTCATTTTGGGCGTGATAATGATCTCATGCTGCACCCCTTTTACGGGTTTATGAAAATGTGCCCTGATGGCAACAAACTGGTCTACTACTACAGGCTCAAACTCCGACTCCCATTTTTTGTTCCAGTTAATATTTTCAATATCAGATTTTGAATAGGAGAGAATCGAAAACTTTGACAACACATTTTCAAAAGCTGACTGGTCAAAATTTATTTCGGGAATAAAGGCCGTTAATCCTTCTTCCTCTTCCACAAATCCATCAAAGCCCTGTTCAGACAAAAGGGCAATGAGCTTATCTGTTTCATCCTGGTTAGGAAGTTCAAAATCAAATTGATAAAATACCTGGTGCATGTATGTATTGATAGTTTATTAACCTCGGTGATATAAGGGGTGCAATTTTAAAATGATGCTGCAAATTTAAAAAAGCCATCTTACCAGATCAATTGTTGTACCGTTTATTGATCAAAATAATTTTACGTTGCAATGATAGAAAAACGGGAGCAACAGCCCCCGTTGTATCAATTGGTTTTAGCAATCCTTATTTACTGGCCAGCATAGTAGTATACTGGTGTGTCACTTTTTTAATGATGTACCCGCTGATCCATCCCACATAACCATATCTTGGATAGATAAATTTCTTTTTTGTATTGGAGGTATTTACTTTTTTTACGATCTCATCCAGGATAATTGCACCGGACAACAAAGCCTTTTGGTCGTAAGTTTTTACTACACGGCTGATATTTTTACGGGCTATCTCGGCCGTTTGGTTATCACTGATGGTTGCCAGTGCTGCAGGATTTGCCAGGCCAGCAAAGTCACTGCCTATTTTCCTGCGGAACGCTGCAATGGATTCTGCTGATATTTCCACGTAGTTCTTTTGCGCTTCCTGTGGATACATATAAGAAGTAAGTGCCCACACAATACCGCCTGATAAATAGATGGCATCCTTTGTTACCAATTCATTTTTACCGAGCATTTCTTTTGCCAGCACCTCAGCTATGCTGTCCTTCCACAGCTTTTCAGCTGTAGCGGCAAACGCTGTAAAATCACCGTTTACCCTTCCGTCAATCAGCCGTTGAAATGATTTGGTACCCAACGAAAAAGTAAAAGGAACCAGGGTCCGGTCCGGGGTGAAATAACCTCCTTTGGTATTTCCACTTCCTACATCCAGCTGGTTAGCTAAAAACCGGTCTTTCTGAGGTACAATTCCAAGGATGCTTAATTCCGCTTCCTGCGCAGGTGTAATGGAAGTGATAGAAACGGACTGGTCCATTTCCTTTGGTCTCACCACGTAAGCAAAATAATCCACCTTATTATACTTATCTAATTCCTGCCTCAAACCACTGCTGATAACAATATGTACATTTTTTGCGGGAATCTGGTGCCTGTCTTTAATAACATTCCAAAGCAATGTCAGGGCGTCCTGCGTTTCTTTTTCGCTTTGATACGAAAGTTCAGCCGCATCGGTATTGATGGCGGTATCGCCTACCAATGTATAATCATACTGCCTGTCTTTGCTGAGTTTTACTTCCATGATACTCATTTTTACACCCTTGGCACCGATCTCAATACCTGCATACAGATCGCCTATGCCCTTCGTGCTTTTGAGTAAACTTTCCACCACACTGGCCACTACAGTCAACTTTAAGGACTTGTACAGCTTCAGCGACTTCTCATAGTTTTCAATGGCTTTTGCAGGCTGCTCCAGTTTGCTGTATAAGGTACCTAATCCCTGGTAAGCATATGCCTGGCTATAAACGTCATTGTTGGCAACAGCCCTGGAGAGTCCCTTAGTGAAATACTCTTCTGCAGCATCCAGTTGCTGTACTTCCATCAATGTATTGGCTGTCTGCAGCATCCTGAAAGCAGCCTGGCTTTTCACCCGCTGTGCTTCCGCAATTCCAACAAAAAATAACAGCACAATACAAATCCTGATCTTGTTAAACATAGCAATGCTTTTTAGTTTCTTTTAGAAGTGTTTATTGAAGTGGTGGATCGCTTTCTTTTGTGGGGAGGCGCAAAACAGGATACATTCGTCAACAAACACGATTCAATAATCGTTCGGCGTAAAATTAACAGATACTGTGAGGCAGCGAATAGACTAACCTATAATTTTAGTCACAAAAAACGAACAGTTTTGATGCAGGAGGAGGTAAGAGAAAAAAAAGTTGTATAGTATGTTTAATTAAGCATGCCGGTTATAAATACAATGCCTTATCTCACAATAACGAGATTGCCTTTATAAAACCTGTTTTTGGCATCATTCAGTTTTAGAAAATAAACATAGCTGCCCGGATCCAGCGGACTGCCACTGTAGTAACCATCCCAGGGAATAAATACATTGCGGCATTGGTATACCACCTTCCCTACCCTGTTGTACACTACCAATTCAAAATTGGAAAATGCTTTCAAAGCCGGAATATTCCAGGTATCGTTGTTGCCGTTGCCGTCAGGTGAAAAAGCAGTGGGTATATAAATATCGTTGAACACTTTTACCTGCACGGTATCCCTGTCGGTATTACAACCAGCCAATGATGTGGCGGTAAGAACATAATCAATATCCTGCGGCGGCGTGGCAACAGGCTCTTTTGCTACAGGGTTGCTAAGATAACTGCCAGGCGACCAAGAGTAAATGCCGGCTGCTGTATTATTTACCAATTGTACGGCATCACCTTTTATGATCGTTTTATCCGTTCCGGCATCAGCCTGTATACTATCAATGACCGTAATACTAATAGTATCTTTTGCCGGGCAGGTATTTGCACCAATAACTGTTACTATGTAATTGGTGGTGATAGCCGGTGTAGCTAAAGGATCAAAAACAACAGCGGAAGATAAACCTGCGGCCGGCTCCCATTGATAAGCTATTCCGCCGGAAGCGCTTAAGCGGATACTGCTGCCATTGCAAATAGTGGCGCTGTCAAGGGAAACAGTTACTGTTGGTTTGGGAAGTATAACCAGTATGGCCGAATCTATATTAAAGCAACCTGCAGTACCCTCTACTTTTACATAGATTTTTCCTGCCAGGTTGATGTCTGCCTCAGGTATACTAAAATTTGCCTGTGTAACGCCCAGCCCGCCACCTTCCCTGTACCAGGTATAAGTTGTACCGCCGGTAGCCGCAAACGTTAGTGGGCCACCTTCGCAGGCAGGAGAAGTGATATTCATAGTAGTAGTGGGCTTTTTCCCTTTGCTGATGGTGATAACCGGTGAAACCACCCTGCATTTTACAGAATTAAAATTGGCCTGCTCACCGGTTGCCAGCCGAAAGCGGAAACTACCTTCTGCTGTTGCTGAAAGGCTGGCAGTATAAGTCACTGCATTGGCGCCTGCTATATCGGTCCAGGTAATACCATCTGCACTTTGTTGCCATTGGTAAGCAGGGTTACCAAAGCCTGAGGATAAACTGGTACGTAAGGTGAAAGACCGGGCTATTTCTTCACAATAAAAAATACTGTCGCTGGTAAAGCCATCAATAGACGCGGCAATGGCCGGACCGCAAGGGCGGAAGGTAATATCATCTAAGGCCAGGTCGTTACCGCAGCCTCCCCTTGAATTATTGAAAATGCGCAGCACAACATCCGATACACCGGCAGGCGTAGTAAAGAAAAAACCATATTGCTTCCACTGGGCTGCCTGGTCAGAAGCAATTAAACCGGTGTTATAAGTTTGTAAAACGGTGCCATCTGTTCTTGAGATGGTGAAGGTTAAATTGGGTTGTATGCCACTCCCGTCGCAGGCTTGTGGCCGCAGCACATTCACGATCCAGGCGGCAAACTCAAAGTTGGTATTACTGCACAAACCCCTTACCGTATCTGCATAAAATGGGCTGGGATCAAGTGACGCATTCACCAGCATAAAATAGCCATTCTGATTTCCGGTGTGATCATTAAAAAGTGAATGCCAGGAGGAGGAGAAACAATTGGAGGTACTGTTGCGTACGGTGTAGGATCCATCATTGGGACAATCACCGCCAAAATAAGTATAGCTGGTAGTAGCGGCAGATAAGGGTGAGCCCGGGTTGGTGCCTGAAGCAAAAGTAATATTTACAATAGGATCTCCCAGGCTGCCCTGGCAAAGCTGGGCAATGGAATGATTACAAATAAATGCAAGCAATAATAAAAAGATGATCCTGTTGTTGATTCTCACAGTGAGGACTATTAATAGCGATAAAATTAACCCTTTATCAAATAAAAATGTCCTGTTGTTTAGGCTCCAACTACCAATAAGGGACAAGAGAGGTATGTAGCCTCTTTTTTTGCTTTAGCTTTTCCGAGGTGCCAACTTACAATATGGGACAAAATGAAAGTTAAAAAAAAATGCCTGCATAGCTGGTAGGGTAATTTGGATAATACTTTCGATACTGGTGGCGCAAAAAAGCGAGATAAGTAAAATGTCCTTATTAATAGTGGGCAGTAGATGAAAAAGAATTTGCTGACCAAATCAATAAACTTATTCTCCCTTTAAAAGAGTTTATTGATAAATACCCGGAGATTATTTCACTTCGTTATGACCACCATTATGGATATTTGCTGCGTTCAGATTATTTTGATTTAAAAAATCAATTGGAGTTATCAATTTAAGATGTAAGCAAACCTGTGTTAATTCCACGGACTTTTCAAAGTTCCCCTCTTTACTTATAGCCAACACAATGAATATATCTGCAAATTTTTCTTTTCTTAAATAATGGATTTCGTTAGTGCTGTTTATTTTTTGCCCAACAACTAATGGCGTGTAAGTTGTAATTATAATATCAGCTTCTTCTTCTGTATCGTAAGTAGTATAGTCATATTTGCTTTCTACCAAGATGGGATATTTTTTATGTCTTTTCAAGGCATTTCTTCTTGCCAGTGGATCATTCTTTATATCTATGCAAAAATTATCACAGGCTACAATTAAATCTCTCTCCAACTGCCTAATCGAAATTAAGTCCGAATATACTCTATTGAGATTGTCTAATATTTCGTGTTCTATCCCAATTTTTAAATATTTCCCTATTGAATAATTGTGAACGAGTTTGCACCTTAAATCTTCATACATTTTTAAATGGTCATATTTAGGCAAATAATTTGACACAAACTCTCCATATCGTTTCCCTCCTTCACCTTGCTTAGGATTATATCTATATGCTGTCATTTGGTCAATAAAACAACTCGCTAAAATAAAGGCGGCAATAGACTTTTTCCTATCAATTGCATCTCTTATATCTCCTAACGCATACGTTTTAAAAGACTTTTCGATTTGATTCAATATTGCATCTTCCTGTTGTTTAATAGTGAGAATCTGCTGCATGTTATTTTGTTTAACTTGTCAAATGCAAAAGCCCCTATTAGGGACTTGTTATAAAATAATTAAACGTTGCATATCGGATGATTAGTCCTTATGAACAAATTCAGGAAAATAGTATGTAATGTTAGTTTTAGACAAATAAACAGAACACGACACCACTGCATCTGTTGCAATATTTGTATCAATCAATTCCGGTGACAAAAACTGTACTTCCTGATTAGTGTCTAATAGTAATTTTTTTAGACGCTCCATAACTACACTATGATTACTACTTGGGTCGAGCCCTCTAATCTTTATTTTATTCCCACTGAAAGTGTTTCCATCTTTTAATTTAAAAGTCCAACTTGGGGATACCTTTATTTTATCTGAACCGACAATTTCGATTATTTGAAAATTATTCATTATCGTTTAAATGGGTTTAAGTGATATCTTACTTTGTTCTTTTTCTTCTTCCTCCTCTAATTTAGCCTTTATTATCATACAAAACACCTGCCATAGGACAAACAGGCAGTATAAAAATAACGTAATACTAAGGAAGATTGTTATGATTCTTACTGACTCTTTTTTATAAGTCCAATAATGGGAATGTTGAAAATAATAAAACCCGATACCAATAATAGCTAATAAAAGTGGTATAAACAACCTCTGCATTTGCCTTTTTGGGTTTAATAGATTAGTGTCCTTTTTATTTTGATTTAACAATTTTTCTAATTCTTTGTTGTTTCCATCTAAAATAACCAGGTTTTGCAACCTGCTTTTATAGGTCGCATTAGCCTTATATAGCTGTCGAGAAAAAAGAGAAATGAACAAAGTGAATGATGGCCCAATAAACGTAAAAGTTCCTATCACCAGTTTAGCGAAAAGATCAATCAATTCCTTCATAATCGCATTTAGTCAAAAAATGGTTGTATATTTTTTTACAATTATATGAATTTTATTAAAACCGCAACAGGGTGTTTTAACGGTATTTAATGGTGAAAACACCCTAAATAAGAATAAGGGAGGCTTTTGCTAGCCTATTTATTAGTTATTTGCCAAACTCGCTTTGCTCTTTGCGCCTCCGGCAGTCATTGCAAATTGATAAAAGGAATTGTGATAAAAAAAATAGCTAAAGCTGTTTCAAAGTTGGGTTGTCAAGTGCGTACTCTGCCATAGCCTCTGAAATTTTTGGACTTTTGGGGTTTAGTCCCTAAAGCACAACGAAATGTGCAGCCATGCTCTTATTTCTTTCACCCCGCATGTGGCTTGTTTTCTGTGTTCGGGGTCGGATTTTTTTACTAAAAGTTCCCTGTTTGCTTTGTCAAGAAACTCCCAAAAAAACTTTTCTCTTTGGATTTCTTCTTCTGTAAATTGATTTTCCATAAAAATAATGTAACACATATTTTACATTTTACAGCTCCACACTTTCAGACACAAAAAAAGGAAATACATATCCTGTATTTCCTTCCTGTCCCTTATTAGTATTTAAAGCCAAGTTTACAGGACTTTTCAGAATCTATTTTTTATTTGAACTAATTACTCAAACTTCTGAAATCCACCGGTACCAGTTTACTCACTCCAGCCTCCTGCATGGTTACGCCATAGATCACATCCACGGCGCTCATGGTTTGTTTATTGTGCGTTACAATGATGAACTGGCTGTTTTCACTGAACTGTTTGATCATCTTGGTAAACTTACCCACGTTGGCATCATCCAGCGGGGCATCCACTTCATCCAGGATACAGAAAGGCGCTGGCTTAATTAAGTAGATCGCAAACAGGAGGGCCGTTGCCGTTAGTGTCTTCTCTCCACCGCTCAACTGGCCAATGGAAGATGGACGTTTACCTTTTGGTTTGGCTACAATATCAATACCGGTATCTGCCAGGTTCTCCGGATCCACCAGTACCATATCTGCTGTATCATCTTCTGTAAACAATGCCTTAAATACCTTCTGGAAATTTTCCCTGACCTTGTTGAATGTATCGAGGAACTGCTGGTTGGCGGTAGCTTCCACTTCCTGGATGGTTTGCATCAGGCTGTCCTTGGCTGTTACCAGGTCATTCTTTTGTTCCAGGATAAATTCATACCGCTTTTTCATTTCGGTATAGGCTTCAATGGCCGTAGGGTTTACTTCACCAATATTCTCCAGGCGTTTGCGCAGGCGGTCATTGCGTTCCTGCAGTTCTTCCAACGGTGTTTCGCCCGTACGTGGTTCATCAATGATGGCATCCAGGTCGATCTTAAATTCCACCTGCAGTCTTTCTTTCATGCCTGCCAGTTGCAGTTTCAGATCGGTAAGTTTATCCTTTATCTCATTCAATAAAGTATCAATCCCTTCTTTTGATTTTTGCTTGTGGCGCAGTTCACTTTCTTTTTCCGCCAGTTCGTTCCTCAGGTTATAGTATGCCTGGTCTGCTTCGTTCAGTTTCTTTTCTTCTGCATCCTTATTTTGCAGCAAACTTACCACGAGGGCTTCCAGTTCTGCTAAAGTGGTAGCCGTTTCCGTTATGCTGGCGGCTGCTTCGCTTAGCTGGGTATTGCTGCTTTCAATCTGTACCGTCAATTCATTCAGCTGGTTGCTCTTGAATTCATATTCCTGCTTTAATGCAGCGATCTTGCTTTGCTGTTTGGTAAACTGCAGGTTGCTGTCGTTATAGCCGGCAGTGGCGAAATTGTATTCCTGTTCTGCGGCTGCATAATCCTGCTCACTTGCCTGCATCCGGTTGAGCAATTCTTCCAGCTGTGTGTTAAATTTCTCCAGTTCATCCCTTGTACTGGCAATGGCATCATGGTTATTTTCCAATTGCTCCTGCAGGTCTTCTACCCTTTTGGTACTGGTTTCTTCCAGGTGGTGCAGGTTCTCGATCTTGTTTTGCAAACTGAAAACAAGGTTGGTGAGATGATTGATATCCTGCTGTGTCTGCTTAATGGCATTTTCTTTCAACTGCTCATTAAAGGCGATCACTTCATTGTGCTTTAGCTGGATGGTGGCTTTTAATTCATTCACCACTATCTCCTGTGCAGCAATTTCTTCTGCCAATTTTTCTAAGTTCTTGGCACGTCCGATCTTCTTTCCTTCAAACAAACCCACACTACCACCGGTAAGCGAATATTTTCCTTTTACATACTTGCCGGTTTTTTCCAGCACCACGGCACCATTACTGTTTTCCATGGCCGCTTCATCTTCAGCAATAAACACATTTCCCAGCAAGTGTGCTGCCAGGTTGCTGTATTTGCCATCCACTTCCACTACATCCAATGCGGGCAAAGTGCCTTCGGGCTGGTGACCTGCTTCGGTGCCGGTAAATTTATCCAATAAGAAAAAGTTGGCCTTTCCTTTTTTGTTATCATCCAATAAATGTATCGCCTGTAAACCTTCGCCTAAATTATTAACCACGTAATAGTTCAGGTAGGGCTCCAGTACATTTTCCACTGCCGCCCTGTATTCTGGTTTTACATAAATAACATCACTCAGCAACGGCGCTTCATGGTTCCAGTTAGTATTTTTATGCAGGAACTTCACACTTTCCGGGTAACCTTCCATGGAGTCAATAAGACTTTTCAGCAATGCATGTTCATTTTTTTTGCTGTCTAAAATCCTGCTTTGTTCTGCTAACTGGTTACGCAATCCTTCCAATACACTTTGCGTCTGGAATATTTGTTCTTTTGTAAACTCATGATGATCCTGCAATTGCTGCAGATCAACTTTCTTTTGCTCCAGTTCATCAGCTTTTACTTTACGCTCTGCTTCCAGTTGCTGAAGCTGCGCCTGGCGCTGATTTTTTTCTTCCTGTATCTGGGCGATGCTTCTTTGTAAATTCTGGATGGAAGTATCGGCAACGGCTACCTTTTTTTCTGCGTCAAACTGGCTGCGTTGTATGGCCTGGTTTTCCCTTCTTAGT
>JAKQJG010000285.1 GCA_029561305.1 Bacteroidota bacterium
GCTTCTGTTTCTGCCGCTGTTATCATTACCGGCAAGCCATAATTAAATAATGCCGTTTTATGGTATGCATGGTATTGGGAATAGAAACCTTGTTTATCGGTGCTGTTGGTTTCTTTTTCTTTGTCATAAATATTTACTCCCAGCCAATCGGCATAATCACTTCCGGGAAAGTAACTGGCTGCAGTGGCGATATCCCAATTGTTCCAGACCCAAATGATCTTTTCCACACCATTTTGTGCAAACAAATCATGTACATGCCGCCATGCATTAATGTAGTATTGTGGCTGCAGTTTATTCAACGTGTCAGCAGCAGTGCTGCTAAACCATAGGTTAAGAAAGAAAGGTTTATTTACGGCACCTGTTCTTTTTGCCATCAAAATAAATGTTGAATCAAACATCCCTGCAGTTATTTGCTGCATCAGGTTATCATCCACCGAACTAATTGCCCTGTTATTTTCAAAAGGTTTCCAGTTGATCAGCGGTAGTGCTTTGTTCTTATAGATAAGGTTCATTTTATCTTCCAGTAAATTTATATCGCTGTTCCGGTCGTTTGTTATGCTGAGTGTAACAATGGAGGTATTGTTGTGTTTTATAAAAATCTCATTGATAAAAGTGCTGTCACCTGCTGCTCTCGTCACACCTTTGTAAAACACCTGCAGCCCTGGTAAAGGTTTGGGAAGAAAGGTAGGCAGTTCATTCATTGTTTTGTAACCCCATATAAAAACGGATACCACCAGTACAGCCAGCACCACGGAGTATTTTCGCAGGAAGCCATGTGTGGCCACGATCCAGCCCGTTTGCTTACGGATCCTCATGGCAAAATTACTGGCCCTGCCTTCTTCTGAAGCATAACCCGATATGGCAAAAATGAAAGCCATAAATAACACCTGCAAAAATGCAAGCGCCGCCATAAAACTAGTGTAGGGGTTGTAGTTACTTGTGAAGCCGTAAATAATAGCTGTTAAAGAAATGCATGCCAATGACAGGTTGGGAATACTTAACACCATTGGCAACGGGTCGTTGTCATTTTTAGGAGTAGGTATGTACGGTACCTTCTTTCGTATCAGCGTATAAAAAAAGCCGATTGAATGAATCCACCAGGCGCCTATTTGTAAAATACCGCCAACAATATGAAACCCGCGTTCTGTTTCCTCTGCCACCCACTTTTGAACAAAATGTCTTATCAGCACACTCATGGCAAGCACCGGGAAAGCCGCCAGCGCAAAAGCTATCACATCCATTTTGAGTGGTATCAAACCAGTGAATAAAGAAATAACCGGTATTAAGAAGTTTAAGAAAAATATCAATCCGGATAAATAATGAAAGGGCAGAAGAAAGTAATGCAGTTTTTGCCTCCAGGTAAATTTTCTAAACAATTTGGGGTAGGTGAATAATAACAAATCCCAGGTGCCTCTTGACCATTTCAACTGCTGTTTAAAATAAGAAGACATCGTGGCTGGCACCAGGCCCCTTGTTAAAATAGCAGGATGATAAATGGACTTCCATCCCCTGGCGTGCATTTGCATGGCAGTATGCATATCTTCCGATAACCCTGCCGCATGTCCGCCGATTGACTCCAGTGCGGTACGCCTGAATGTACAGTTGGCACCAATTGCCTGCACCGTGCCATACGTATTCATGCACATCATCATTGGGCCATAAAACTGGTAGGTTTGCTGTGCGGCACCTTTCGCCACCAGGCTCTCACCCTGGTTGTAGTAGGCCTGAACGATTTGCACATAACCCACTTGCGGGTCTTCAAAATATCCAACAACCTCATCTAAAAAATCCGGCGCCGGAATATGATCGGGATCCATCACCAGGCATAACTCCCCGGTTGATTGCTTTAAAGCGTTATTTATATTGCCCGCTTTCGCATTTACTTTTACTGTCCTGGTTATATGCTTCACACCGAGCCTGGCACATAAAGCCCTCACATCAGGATCGTCTGCTTCGTCGCAACAATAGCTGGTATGCGGATAGGTCATTTCCTGCATGGCAGTAAGTGTCTGCTCCAGCATATCAAAAGGCTCACCTGCACAATAGGTGGTGAACACATCAATCGTATATACTTTTGTAGCCTCAGGTCTTGGCGTAACAGAAATACAAAAATAATGGTACCACTCATGCATGTATTTTAAGCAGGTATACAGCAGCGTTATCATCAGCAGTATATACAATGGCTTGTTACCAATATTGGTATCTTTAAACATATTGTAAAGGAAAAACGCCACTGAAAAAAAGCCGATAAAGATCATTGCTCTTAATGCAATTTTCTCTTTTTTGCCAGGAGGTTGTATGGGGTTGCTTTTAAAGTTCATT
Source organism: Bacteroidota bacterium (assembly GCA_029561305.1). Taxonomy (GTDB): domain Bacteria; phylum Bacteroidota; class Bacteroidia; order Chitinophagales; family Chitinophagaceae; genus Ferruginibacter. The sequence continues at coordinate 2,323 of JAKQJG010000285.1, forward strand.
GTTCACTACATAAAAAGGTGTGTTTGCAGTAGCGCAAAAACCTTTGTTATTATACACATTTACAAATATCCTGTATGGACCCTCTTTTTTGGGGCATATAAACAGGGTGTTTTGTGCGGCACTGTCTGTTACCAAACCCTGTATGGCTGCTGGCCGTTTAAAATAATGCCAGGTGCGTCCCCAGTTAAACCAGTCTTCTTTAATGATCTCCCAGGAATAACGCAGACTGTCACCCGTTTGGCCTTCGGCTAATAACAAACGGGCATCATGTGATGATCCGGGGCTCAGCAAAATATTATCCCTGGCTCCCATACTGTCAATCATCATATACTGCAATTGTACTGACTGGTGTGCAGTTTGTTTGCCGTTCCAGCAATCACTCAACGCTTCTTTAATTTCGGTAGGCGTTCCATCTTCATCATACACACTGTACCAGGTATGCGTGTATTCCTGCCTGTTACCCCAATAAAACGCAAGCGAACCGAGGAACCTTGGATTCTCATGCGGCATATAAGTTTTATAATAATGATAGTACTGCTCTGCTTTTTTTGTGCTGGTATTTTCCAGTGGGGCACCCCATACCGTTGTTTCAGCTTCCCACCCGCCATTGGGGCTCCATTCGGACAGCATGAACGGTCCATCCCAGATCAGTTTTAGCTTTCTTAATTCCCACCGGATGTCTTTTATCTTGTTATAGGTATTGATAGAAATGAAATCAAGTCCTCTTATTTTCCAACGGATATTTAAAATACTTTGTTTTTGATAGTTAATGATCGTGGTTGTGACAGGATGATCCGGATCCTGTTCATGTATCATCTTTAAAACCCGGTTGTATGTTTTGTAAAAAGGAGAAGAGTGGGCAGAAATGGGCATGATCAGTTCATTACCAAGCCCCCAGGCCAGCAAAGCAGGGTGATTTTTATATTTATTTACCAGGTGTTGGTAGGCTGTAAACATCCTGTTCACTTTCACCTCGTCGGTATACCACGCAGTCAGTTCACCGCTTGGTACGTCCATACCTACAATGACGGCGGTATTATTCAATGCGGCATCCTGTAATGTTTTTTCTATGAGGGCTGTATCCCAGATTAAAATTGTATTTCCACCACTGGCAGCAAGTTCTGCTATATGAGTATGGCCTACTGCTCCCTTTATAAAGAAAGGCTGGCCATTTCTGTACATTTTATAAGCACCGTCCTCCTGCCGTATTTCTACTTTCTTTTTCCCTGCCGCAAACGGCTGATTTTTTTTACAGGAAAACAGCAGAAAAGTGGCCAATAAAAGCATACCTGTACTCATCCTTGTTAAAGAATAAGTAATATACCCTGTCATTAAAGGGGTTGATTTTTGTTGAAAACGTTTGGGGGCCATCCTGTGATTACAATATTACTATAGCAATTTGGTATGAATATATAAGAATTTACTGTAAACGGGAAACAGCAGCCGTTAGTATTTAGCGGGCGGGTTATTTTATATTGCATATATCTGTAATTTTAAATAGAATAATTGTTGCAGTACGCTTACTTTATTGTGTTTGATCAAGAATATTTATTTCTGTATATGATAAACAGGGTAAATGCCGTTATGAACTATTGTAACAATTGTTAAACCAAACTCATTCCTGGTAATGAACCATCCCCGCACAGCAAAAAAGTATGTTTTCCTTTTTGTATTATCATTGTTTGCTGCATTTTCGTCACGAGCCATAGAAACTGAAGTGAGGTATAAAGTAAGTAATGTAAAAGAGGTATACTTTATTTGGGGTGTAAATGACTGGCAAAAGTATCCGAAAATGCTGCCCGGTACTTTTTCAAAGGGCAAGGCAATGCGTACGCTGATGAAAAGGGAAGGGGATGAGTATGTGGTAAAGCTCGATATTGACTCTGGTTATGTAGTTGACTATGGCTTCAGAATCATAAAGGAAGTTGGTCCCTTTAATACAGAAGTGTCTTATTGGGACCTTGATGAAGAAAAAAGCAAAGGCTATTTTTTTAAACCTGAAGACAGGCAGGTTATTAAAGCAGCTGCAGATTTTAATAAGCTAATGCCCGGCAGTAAACCCGATTTGGGACTGTTTGCAAGGAATCTTTTACTGTTTTTTGGATTGTCAGCTTTATTGCTTTTTGTTGCGAGGCGTTACTTCCTGAAAAAAGCCAGGCCTGCGTTTAGCCAGGCTGGTTATTTTGCTGCGCTTACAGGAGGCCTTGCCCTTATGTTGTTTTTTATACGGGTCTCTATATCCGGGCAACTCAATTATTTTGTGTTTGGACCGCTGGATGCTATTTGGCAGATGATTGGTGCTGCATGGGATGACCTGAAATTGGTTGGTATTTTATTTGCTTTTTTTGGACTGTTTTTTCTTTGGCTGACCAAATGGAGAAGAACGATCTTGTTTACCTATTCCTTTGTTGCCTTTTTAACTGTCATTGCTGCACTCGCTAATATAAGGGTGTTGTCCCTGTTGGGAAGGCCTTTCAATTATCAGTGGTTTTACTATTCAGGGTTTTTAAAAAGCAGGGATGCTTCGCTGGCTTTTGCTGCGAATATGAACATTTATTTCTATGCCGGCATTTTGATGATGGTAGTAACGGTATCTGCAATAATATGGTTACTGTACCAATTGTATCTCCGCAAAAACTTACCTGTATTTTTAGTTTTCCCGGTTTTATTTTTGCTGGCATCTGTAGCACAGTTTAATTCAACATTGTCTCCCTTAAAAGCAGCCAATCCTATCCTGTTTTTTGTGCAATCTGTTTTCAGTACTGATGCTTCCGCTGCTGCAGATAAAAAATTTGCAGGCAAAAGCGACTTTGAGAAAAAAAATACAGATAGTTTGCCTCCTGCAATGGCTGCTTCATTAAGTACTGGTAAAATAAAAAATGTTATCTTTTTTGTTTTGGAATCTACCCCCTGGGAATATGTAGCACCGTACAGCAACACCATAAAAGCCACACCTTTTCTTGATGAATATAAAAACAAGGCGGTGTTTGAGAAAATTTATGCCCATATACCATCCACCAACAAATCAATGTTTTCTTTTTTGTGTGGCACCTATCCTGAAATATCATTTAAGAGTATAACTCTTGAACATCCTCATATACCGTTACCTTCTATTCCATCAGAATTAAAGAAACATGGCTACCGTACTGCTTTTTTTAATTCGGGTGATAACCAGTTCCAGGATGCAGGAACATTTTTAAAGGCCAGGGAATTTGATGTAGTGGAAGATTTTCACCAGGGCAACTGTACTGATAAGGTATTCAGCGATGAGCGGTTTACCGAAAGTAAACTGGATGGGGTGGATGACTCTTGCCTGTCTCCCCGGTTTTTCAACTGGCTTGGTGCTGATACAACAACACCTTTTTTTACTATGATGTGGACTTTCCAGACACATTACCCATACTTTACCACCGGTCCACTAAAGGATTACAACGCCGGCAGCGGAACATTGGAAAGATACCTGAATGCACTGCACCGTGCCGATCAAACTTTGAAAGCCCTGGTAAAAGGGCTCGAAGACCGGGGCCTGATGGAGTCAACGCTGATTGTTGTATGCGGTGATCATGGAGAGGCATTTGGCCGCCATGATCAAACTGCTCATGCTGGTGGTGCTTATGAAGAAAACCTGCATGTACCTTTGATATTGATGAACCCAACACTATTCAACGGAGAAAGAATGCCGGTGCTGGGTGGTATCAGTGATATTGCGCCTACTATTTTTTCTTTAATAAATAAACCTGCACCAGCAGCATGGCAGGGCGAAAACCTTTTTAGTGTTACCCGGCGGCAACGGGTGTATTTCCTGGTACCCTATACAGAATATTTATTTGGATTAAGGGACGGTAATCTCAAACTTATACATAATATTACCGCCAATACCTACCAGGTTTTTGATTTGGAAAAGGATCCGAGGGAAACCACGGATATATCAAAGGAAAACGAAGCCTTTGTACGTGTGGCCAAAGAGAAATTAAATGCTTGGATCTATTACCAGGATGAATACATGAAAAAGATATCGGAGTATAAAAACACCCAGGTGGCGAAATAATGAGTAAACTTATAAAATGGATCGTTGCGCTTTTTGTATTGGCAGCTGCTGCTTTTGCAGGGTATAAATATTTGTATAGAGGCAGTGCTACGCAATCTGCAAGTATGAACAAGCAGGGAGATTTACTGGCAATATATGACCGTAATAGTGATGCAGCAACAATTGGTAACCTGGAAAATATCACCCATATCAATTTGCGGCTAACCGACAACGGTAGTGATGATATTGCCAGCCTGCTTGGGGAGGCATGGACCAGCAATGGACCGGTTATGCTTACTGTGGAAACATGGCCCGGTGCTTCGGCAATGGGGAAGAAGGTAAATATCCTTGAACTGGTTGACAGCGGCCTGCTGGATGAAAAAATCAGGAACCTGGCTTCTTTCCTCCATACGAAAAAGGCACCTGTACTGCTTCGATTGAATCCCGATATGGAAGTGTATGTAGGTGTATATCCCTGGCAGATGCAGTCACCGGATCTGTATTCAAAAGCATTCAATCACTTTGCGGAGTTGCTTAAGAAAGTGGCACCGGCTGTTAAGATGGTATGGTCGCCGGCAGGTTACCCCGGGGCAGAAGAATACTGGCCGGGTGCCAAATGGGTGGATATAGCAGCAGTAACCTTAAAGAGTAAAAGTGAATTGCAGACCAATAATTATCCTGAGGCAAAAACGCAGCAGGAACTGATTTACCGTAAGCTGCACCGTATGCGTTTTTTTGATAAACCGGTTTTGGTTATCGGATCTGAAAAACTGGGAAAGAATGATTTTAAAAAAGGGGAGTTTGATGCAGCCGTAAATTATATCCGGCAACACAAGGACATTGAGTACATTGATATCAATGCTGCTGATAAAACCATTTCGCCTCAATTGCTTCGAAATGACAGTTCTTTTATAACAGGCGTATTTGATCCCATGCGGAACGTTGTAGATAGCATCAGCGTTACGGCAGAACATTTGTTTGTAAACATTCCCACTTTAAAGGGAGGATTGTTCAAAAGGCGGTTTGACAGTGTGCTGCTGCGAAACAGGGATGTGATTGTAACCCTGGAGCCCTGGAAGGATAAACAACTGTACAAGGATCCTGACCTGGTGGAGAATATCCTGAAAGGGAAATATGATAGTTTGATTGACCAGATGTATTCCATCATCAGCACCACCAACAAAACCATTTACCTGCGCTGGCTGCATGAAATGGAGATACCCATCACCCGCTATCCCTGGCAAAGCCAGGACCCGATAGGGTATATTAAGGCTTACCGTTACTTTGTAAACCATGTAAGAAATAAAAAGCCACAGCACGTGTATTTTGTTTGGGGGCCTGCCGGCGACCGTGGCTCCATGGAGTTTTGGCCTGGTAGTGATGTGGTGGATTATACGAGTATTGCCATCTATGGTTTGCCGGATAAAAATATTACTGATCACAACAAACAAGAATCCTTCAATACCATTTTCAAAAGAAAATACAGGCGCATTGCGCTTTCGCACAAACCTCTTTTAATTACAGAGTTTGGTGTAAAAGGCCCTTCGTCTTTTAAAGCAAAATGGCTTACAGATGCAGCAGCTGTTATCGGGTTAAACAAAGAGATCAATGGCATCAGTTATTTTAATGATGCCGACAGTCCCAAGGCCTGGGGTGATATAGAAGCGCCCGACTGGAGTGTGTCACCAACCTTGTATAATACTTTTTTAAAACAGCTGAAAACCGTAATAAAAAACTAGGTTGAAACTGAGCAGCATATTTTATCAAATCCATGCAAGCCTCCAATAAGAACATTCATTCGCTGCACATCATCCGGGGATTGGCTGCATTGATCGTGGTGGTATACCATGCAAAATTTATCCTTTGGGCTGGCGGCAGTTTGTGGACAAAGCAGATCGGTTTTAATGATTTTGCTGATTATATATTATTTGGACTCGATATGCTGAGTTCATGTGGTGAACAGTGTGTGCTTATATTCTTTTTGTTGTCCGGATTTGTTATCTATCACAGTTTTCTGCACTCAGACAAATCGCTCAAAAGGTTTTTTATCGTTCGTGGTCTGCGTATCTATATTCCTTACCTGGTTTCGCTTCTTATATCTATGCTTGTTTTGTTTTATGCTGTAAACTGGAATAGTGGCCTGGCGGTAAATGGGGTGAGAGAGTACAATACAAGACTGCTGGTTGCTTTTAATGAAACGGGTATGCTCAGCACTTTCAGGACCATTTTTTTTATAAAGGGAGATGAGTATGCCGGTTTCAATTTCGTGTACTGGTCACTGTTGCATGAAGCCATCTTCTATATCTTGTTTCCCGTTTATTTTTATGCGGGCAAAGGAGGAAGGGCATTGCTGCTGCTGCTGCACCTGCTGTTATATATTTTTACCCAACATCATATTTTCTATTATCAACTGTTTTTTTTAGCCGGTATGTTTTTGTATGATTATTATGCAACAGGCAGGATGCTTTTTTTGCGCAGCAGCCGCCTGTATTTACCAATGATCGGATTGTTGTACATCGCTACTAACCTGCTGACGAAATCATCCTCTCATCATTTTGCCAACATCGCTGCGTTATTAATGGCAGTATTGGCTTTTGATTACCTGCTAACAGGTAAAAAGCCCGCAAAAGTTTTCAAGATGCTGGCAGATATGAGTTTTACTCTTTATCTTAATCATCTTTGGGTATTGCTTATTTGTTATTGTTTTGCATTCCGGTATTTTGATCAACTGATCATTTACCAGCGCTGGCCTTATTATACCAGTGTGATCATTACCCTGCCTGTATGCTGGATTTTGTATTTACTTGTTGAAAAAAGATCATTGGTGCTGATCAGCAAAATAAAAGCTTCGTGGAAAAGTAAAAGGCTGTAAAAATTACAGCCCTTTGTTTTTATGGTGGTTAGTGTTTACCAGTATCTACAACCTGTGATGTACCTGTCTTTTTATGAAATCAGACAAGCGGTACTGCGCCAATGTTTCATCTGACAGGTGAGCGGCGCCATTGATCAGTTGCAGGCAATTGCTGCTTCCGCAGTTGCATACAAAGGGCTGGTCCATTTCCCACTCGGTGCTGGGATAAAAGAAGCGCAATTCTTCTCCTGGCTGAATTTGCTTCATGCAAACCACTTCCATTTTTGTTGTGTCAAAAAATACATTCGGATCGCAGGAATGATTAACGTACTGCAGGAAAGGCGGAATAAGGGTGATATGTTTATTAAGGCCAACCTGTACTGTTAAGAAAGAGGGTGCTGGCAGGAACTCGCCAGCTGAAAAATCAGCTATTTTATCACCAGGATTCAACAGCATATTCGCATGAAGTGAATGTTGCTGTGTGCTGTTTTTTAACCATACTTCGGCAACCGTATGCTGGCTTACAACCGTGCAGTCTTGCGCCAGGGCGCTGGTTTTTATCATAGAAATATTTTTGATTAGTAGTAGTAATCGTTTATAAATGTAAGCACACATTTATTGGAAATCCATTTTAATACTTAATAGTGGATTACTTTATGTTTTTTGTGGATAAGCAACGACCCTGATTTCTTTTTTCTTTTTGCAAAACCATCCTGTTGTTATTTCCGTAACTCCATTACCAAAGGTTTTTATCCAGCACATTTTACACACCCATAACTAAAGATATTATGAAGAAGCTCATATTGTCTGCCGCTACTGTATGCATATATTTCGTTATACAAGCGCAGGAAACCAGGACCATCAACCCGCCTGTTGATATAACACCCCAAATAAAGATCGGGAAAGAACCCCGTTTTTTTCTGAACATTCATTCAGGCTATTCGGTAGGGCTTGGTTCCACTTTTAAATTTTACCCTGATGATGTAAGTGCTATTGTGGTAAAGCAGGATGGAAATGGTGCCCCGGTAAAAACAATCGCCTACTCCAATCCAACCAAGGGACTGGGGGATGGGTTTCGTTTTGGTATGGGAGGCTCCTATGTGATCAACGATTTTATGAATATCAATCTGGATTTTGATTATTTCAAAAGCACTATACAAAAGTTCAGGGATTCCTCCATTCAGCAAACCAACCAGCCGGTAAATAACAATTCGGCGGATGAATATTATTATAGTGAACGAAACACCACCTCTTATGCAGCCACCTTGCTGAGTTTCACACCCAGCATTACTTTTAAGGCTATAGCAAAACCGAAATGGTTTTTATACAATAAGCTGGGGGCAGTTATTACTTTCCGGCCCAACAGTCTGCAGGAAGACAGGACAGATGTAAAGACAAGGATGGGCTGGCAGGGATTTTACCGTGATTCTTCCAGCAGCACCGTAAAAAAATATGAATGGGGTATCCGCAATCCTGCCTTTGGTTTCATGGGCGCTTTTGGCGGCCAGGTAAAACTGAAAAACAAACTGAGGCTGTACGCTGAAATACAATACTCACATATTGTATTTGTAATAAAGAAAAGGACGCTCACGGAGTTTAAAGTGGACAACAAAAGCATGGAAAACAGTTTGCCAAGAAGTGTAAGGGAAATAGAGTTCGTGCCTTCTTTTTCATCAGACAGCAATAATGATCCCAACATGCCATCACAAACCATCGTGCAGCGGATACCTATCAGCTATATCGGTTTGCAGGCAGGTATCTGTTTACAATTATAAAGTTAAATTCGTTATGCAATCAGCCAATCTTCAACAGCCAAAAATTTCTATTACAGGTCATCAATGGGCCATTGCACAAAAAATAAAAACAACATTGGCATGGTTGATTTCTGTTGTTGCTATTACTATCACTGCCGCATACCTTTTTTCAAGTAACGCAGCAGTTGTTGGCTATGCGACGCTTAAATATTTTTTCGTTTTGTTTTTTCTTTCCGGAAGTATATCCCATATTTTTATTTTCCCTAAATGGTTGCCTTACCTGGATGATATGGCGGGATTTATATACATGCTGCTGCTATCCTCTGTAATAAGTCTTGCTGTGTTTATTGTTTTTATGCTGTCGTCTTTCGATGGTGGCATGTTGCCCTTTACAGCTGGTGCTGCATTTATGCTGCCTTACGCTGTTCATCTTTGCTGGCATTGCTATTTGGTAGTTTATCCTCTACAATTATACCAGGCATGGTACCTGCCGGCCGATATGGAACCACAAACAAAAATGTCTTTGTTACTGAACAGTATTCCTTTCAAGATAAAAATGAAAGTAAGGGAGACAGATACAGCAGAAATAGTGTTTATTGTAACGCTCACGGGCAAGCTAGAGCTGGGAAATATGTTTTGCCGCTTTTTATACGACCAGCACGGTGCAATAGAAACCGGCAACGGAAAGGGGCTGCCATATGGCTGGTTCTTTTATGTAAAAAGATGGTATGGAGGAAAGGCGCTTGATCCCAGCAAAACACTCATTGAAAATGGCATCGATGCAAATGACCTGCTGATGGTAAAAAGATCCCTTCAGTAAACTGGCTATCCATAAACTTACTACAATGAAATCTTTATTCGCAAAAGAAAAGGCAAAAAAACTGGTTCTGTTCAGCATAGCACTGGTGGCTGTGATGGCGTTGGTGTTTTTATTGGCGTCCTCATTAAAAGATGGGGCCGATACGAATGCTGTTGCATCCGCTCAAATAGCTGCTGTGTCAACAGAAGCTGATATGTTGATAAATACCAATGCAAACCTGCAACAGCAACTGGCAGCGCTTCAGCAGCTCGACGGGCAATTTGCAACTTCTATTACCGATACAGCTTTTGCAATCAAAGCAGATTCGCTGAATAAATTGATACTGGCTGAAGAAAGCAGGTTTAAGAATGCAGTGGAAGCTGCAGGAGAGATGGGGGGTAATTTACCCGGTGGAAATAGTAAAGCAAATTTTGATAAAATGGTTGCTGCTTACCTGTTGTTGTTGGAGAGCAGGCAATCTTCAGGCATGTTGAGAAATGTAGCGACATTAAACAGCAGCAGTCTTGCCCCGGACGAAAAGCAATTACTCCACCTGCAGAATGACCTGGTGGAAAAAAGCAACCGCATTACCTCGCTGGAAATGACATTGATGCAAATGAAAAATGCAAAGCCGGTGATGCTGACGGAAAATAGTAACAGTAACAATGCTGAATTACTGCATCAAATCACCGCTTTGGAAACTAAAGTGGATGCATTAAATACACTCAATAGCGGTTTGAAACAGGACAATGACCGGTTGCAGCTAATGCAGAACAACATGAGTAAAACTGCCACCAGTGCTGAACAGCAGTTAAAGGAAAAAAATACCTCACTGCAGCAGCGTATTGATGATTTGAATGCCGAGATACAATTGGTAAAAGTGGATTGCAACCTCAACAGGGTGGATGCCACGCAGATCATCTCCAATGCAAAGCAAAGAAGGCAATTGCTCAATGAAGCATCCGATATGCTTACGAACCTGTCCGTATCCGGTAATGCAGCTATCAACCGCAAGGTCAAGGAAAAAATAAACCGGCTGAACCAGGTAGCGGGGAATTACAGGGAGTGATAATGCAAATGAACAGTTATCAGTAATTAGTGATGAGTTGTGATAGCCCTTTTAGAATTTTGACAAATCATTGCATAGTAAACCCGTAAATTTGCATTTGATTAAATATTACATTGTACATATTCAATCAAAAAGTATTTCCTGGGGCTGACCGGTATTGACAGCATAGTTCTTTGCAAGTATAAGCATGTAGTGCGTTGGATAATTAGCACTTTAATCTGAATATTCAAAACTTCAAATGGCAATACTCAGTATGCCATGGCTGCTTAATCGATAGATTAACATCCATTAGGGCCGTTGGACAGGTTGGCCGGTTACCATGTCCTCCCGCCGACTCAAAACAAAAACAGGCTGCTGCAGCGGAATGATGTGACGGCTGCTTAAGACGATTCATCTAAGGATACAGTTGGTTGGTTGGGTTCCGGCTGTATCACAAAAATTAATAACCAAATAAACATGTAGAAGGCTTGTGACGGATATGTTTGGACCAGGGTTCGACTCCCTGCAGCTCCACAA
>JAKQJG010000287.1 GCA_029561305.1 Bacteroidota bacterium
CTAAAGTAAAAATATTTTATTAACTGTCAAAATATGGGGTTCGTTTTATTCCTAAATGTTGCATATTTGCCCAAAGAGTAACCATGCAAAAAATAAACGGCTCCCTGGATGAACTTGACTTCTCTATTCTCTCTTATTTACAACAGGACGGAAGGATGTCTTTTACAGTTATTGCTGAAAAGTTAGGTGTTTCTATTGGAACAATCAGAACAAGATTCAATAAATTAATTGAAGATGGCACGATTAATATTGTAGGCAGGGTTGATCCTGATAAGGTTGGTTTTCGTTCCTATGCACATATTGCCGTGTATGTAAGACCGGCAACACTAAAAGAAAAAGTAGCGCAGCAGATCATGGGGATGCCTGAAGTGAGTTTTTTAGCTATGACAAGTGGTGACTATGACCTGGAAGTGGATGTGATGTGCAGGGATAACGATCACCTGGTGAAATTTGTAAATGAACTCAGTGATATCAATGGTGTGAACCAGACAAAGACAACGATCTATTTTAAAGTGTATAAATATGCACAGCCGGATCTGAATTTGTTGAAGTGAACCGCAGATTGGGTAATCGCAGAAATAGTTATCGCAGATTATTTTTGAAATATATGATTGTCATGATTCTCATTCCCTGGATTTGTCAGCATAAAGAGAATTGATATGAGAAAGAGGATTGGTATTAAAAGAACAATCATATTAATCGTATAAATCAATAGTAATCATCATTTTTAAATAACAGATTTTGTAAGATTGCCTATAAGAAGAGTGATTTGAATTTTATGAGTAATCATAACAATCATATCAATAAGCAGTAATCATCATCTAAAATAATCATCATAAAGCTTCCATATGGCCAAAATAGCTGAATCAGAATTGATCATCACCAGCCGGGGCGCCATCTATCATTTGGATCTGCGCCCGGAAGAGTTAGCCCCTACCGTTATACTGGTGGGTGACCCAGACAGGGTGAAAAAAGTAAGCAAACATTTCGACCGTATTGAACACCAGTTGCAGCATCGTGAGTTTATCACACACACTGGCTATATCGGCAATAAAAGAATATCTGTTTTATCAACCGGCATTGGCCCTGATAATATTGATATCGCTTTGAATGAACTGGATGCTTTGGTGAATATAGATTTTGAAACAAGGGAGGTAAAGCAACAAACCACATCATTAAATATTGTGCGCTTTGGCACTTCGGGTGCTTTGCAGGCCAATATTCCTGTTGACAGTTTTGTTGCAGGTACACACGGACTGGGTTTTGATAATTTGCTGAACTATTATGCCTACGATAAAACTGCAGAAGAAACTGAACTGGTGGACGCTTTTGTAAAACATACCGGGTTATCACCCAACATAACAGTGCCGTATGTATCAAAAGGAAGTGAAACGCTGTTAAACAAATTTTCAGGCGAACAGTATCACAAAGGCATCACTGTAACCTGTCCCGGCTTTTACGGACCACAAGGAAGGATATTACGTCTGCCTGTTGCTGCACCTGGACTAATAAACAAGTTAACAGATTTTAAACATGGCAAGGATTTTATCAGCAACTTTGAAATGGAAACATCAGCGATATACGGATTGGGTAAATTATTAGGCCATCATTGCCTTAGCATTAATGTGATCGTAGCCAACCGTGTGGTACAGCAGTTTTCCAAAGACAGTAACGCAGCGGTAGAGAAGATGATCAAAACTTCTCTGGAACATTTGGTATCATAAAGTTGCAACGTTTAAAACGTTCAAAAAATCCACTGTCTTCAACGCTTAAAACATATTAAACGATATTCAACGACTTAAACGATTCTCATGATTGTAACAAAATCAATCCCCGACTTTTCCTTATCGCCGCATATTGACCAGGTTGGTGTGGAAGAAAGAGCCAAACGCTTTACCACCCGTAGTATAAAAAATGAGACCAAGATAAACGGTCTCAAGCTGGCGCTCAACATGATTGACCTTACCACGCTGGAAGGAAAAGATACTGACGGAAAAGTAAAACAGCTTTGCTATAAAGCACAGCATTTACATGACTCTTATCCGGGTTTGCCAACGGTGGCTGCAGTGTGCGTGTATCCAAGCATGGTGAAGATCGCCAAAAAAGCATTGGGTGATTCTGGTGTAAAAGTGGCTTCTGTATCAACAGCTTTTCCCAGCGGGCAGGCGCCAAGGGATGTAAAGATCCGGGATACCAAATTCGCTGTGAGTGAAGGCGCTGATGAAATTGACATGGTGATTTCAAGAGGCAAATTCCACATGGGCGAATACAATTTTGTGTATGATGAAATTGCTGCGATAAAAGAAGCTTGTGGTGATGCAAGACTAAAAGTGATCCTGGAAACCGGTGAACTGGTTACCTACGATAAAGTAAGAAGGGCCAGTGATATTGCCATGTATGCCGGGGCAGATTTTATCAAAACATCCACTGGTAAAATTTCACCTGCCGCCACCATGCCTGTTACCCTTGTAATGCTGGAAGCGATTCGTGATTTTTATTATAAAACAGGTAAGAAAATTGCGATGAAACCAGCAGGTGGTATTTCAAAAGCAAAACTGGCGCTGCATTATTTGGTTATGCTGAATGAAGTGTTGGGTGAAGAATGGATGAACAATGAATGGTTCCGCTTTGGTGCCAGCAGTTTGGCAAATGATATTTTGATGCAGCTGATGAAGCAGAAGACGGGTGTTTACCAGAGTGCAGATTATTTTAGTGTAGATTAAAAACGTTGCAGCGTTTAAAACGTTTAATATCGTTTAAACGTTCATAACTGACACAACGACTTAAACGATTTACAACGACTTAAACGATATTAAACGATTCAAAATGGCAACAAAAAATAATACGATAAAACTAAAGTTCGATTCGGCCAGGAATTTAGCACCGGCACCTGAAAGTAAAAGTGCAGCTAAAATAAATGAGCGCTACGAACTGTTCATCGATGGCAAATTTCAAAAGCCATTGAGTAAAAAATATTTTGCCACCATCAATCCTGCCACCGAAGAAAAACTTAGCGAAGTGGCAGATGCAAATATTGCTGATGTAAACAAAGCTGTGGAAGCTGCCAGGAATGGGTATGAAAAATACTGGAAGAAGACTTCACCAAAAGAAAGGGCAAAATATATTTACCGCATCGCCAGGATGGTACAGGAACGGGCAAGGGAACTAGCCATCATCGAAACATTAGACGGGGGGAAACCTATACGTGAAAGCCGTGACTTTGATGTGCCAACGGCAGCCAACCATTTCTTTTACTATGCAGGCTGGGCAGATAAACTGGAATATGCTTTTCCTAACAGGAACGCAGAACCGCTTGGCGTAGCGGGCCAGATCATTCCCTGGAATTTTCCATTACTGATGGCAGCATGGAAGATTGCACCAGCATTGGCAACAGGCAACACGGTTGTTTTAAAGCCTGCAGAAGGCACACCATTAACGGCACTAAAACTGGCTGAAATTATCCAGGAAGCGGATCTGCCACCCGGCGTTGTAAATATCATCACGGGCGCTGGCGAAACAGGCGCAGCAATCGTTAACCATCCGGATATAAATAAAATTGCTTTTACGGGTTCTACCAATGTTGGCAAGATCATTCAGAAAGCTATTGCCGGCACCAACAAAAAAGCAACGCTTGAATTAGGTGGCAAAGCAGCCAACATCATTTTTGATGACGCACCGCTTGACCAGGCTGTAGAGGGTGTGATCAATGGCATCTATTTTAACCAGGGGCATGTTTGTTGTGCAGGTTCCAGGTTATTTGTACAGGAATCTGTTGCCAAAGTAGTGATCCAAAAGTTAAAAGACCGGATGGAATCATTGATCGTTGGCGACCCGATGGATAAGAACACCGATATCGGCGCTATCAATTCAAAAGAACAATTAAACATCATCCATAATTATTTAGCCATCGGGCAAAAAGAGGGTGCAGCAATGTACCAGAGCAGTTGCGCTATTCCTAAAAAAGGTTTCTTCTGCCGCCCAACTATTTTTACGGATGTGGCACAAAGCAGCCGCATTGCACAGGAAGAAATTTTTGGACCGGTGCTGACAATACAAACCTTCCGCACTGAGGATGAAGTTTTGGAAAAAGCAAACAATACGCCTTTTGGCCTAAGCGCCGG
>JAKQJG010000313.1 GCA_029561305.1 Bacteroidota bacterium
ACATTCTCCACTACCAGCAGGATCAATAATTATCTCGTCATACAAAGGAATATTGTACGGCGGAATATTGTTATTCTGCCAGTTGGAAGGCTGGGTAAAATCTCCATTGCCGGTAAATGTGTATACAGCTTGTGTGTCGTCATTCTCAATCACAGCTGTGATGCTGGCAGAATCTCCCAACACATAGTCACCACCTTCGGCCAAACTCACCGTAATCTTTTTATCAGGGGCATAGAAGGTATCGGGTACAGGTTTTATTTTAAGCACTGCCGACCTTGTTCCCTGCCTTATGCTGATACTGCCTTGTGATCCATTAAAATAATCCGACTGGTGGGGCGTTTGTCCGTAGCCGGTAGTATAGTCCGTATTCCAGGTGGCCGTGCCAGATACGGTAAAGTTGATCCGGGTATCATGCGTTGCAGGCACCGGAATACTAAATGTGCACACTATACTGTCACCTGAATTTTCGGGTATAATGCTGTCGGTACAAACAATGGAAGCCGTGCTGTTATTATTAGCAGGGGTAAAGTTGCCCACAATGAACGTCCATATTTCATTACCCGGTTTTACATTTCCGTATATGTCAGCAATGCCACGCAGGGTCACCTGCATACTGTCGCCGGTAAAAGAAGCGATATCCGTGAGCGGTACTATCACGATGCTGTTTTGATAGCAACCCAGCCTTATATCGATCACCTGCCCGTTACTGAGCCTTATTAATTCTGCATTGTAATTAGTTACTGTACTGCAATCGATATTTTCGTTAAAGCTGGCACCAATCACATCTCCCGTAATATAATTATCATCGGCAGGTTGCTGACGACCCAGCAATACAGGTGCCTGCCGGTCAATAACACCGCTGACCCTTTCCGAATACACAATACCGTTAGCACAGTTAAGCCGCAGGCGGAGGTTGTAAGCGCCGTCTGCCAAACCGGTGATATTCCAGTTTACCAGTGTACCGTTGCTGCTGTTGTTGATCTGTGCTGCCTGTCTTGTAAATCCTTCCACCCAATTGCTCAAACCTGCTTTTGAATACTCGAGCGAAACACTGGTGAGGTTACCAATATTATAACCATTGAAAAGCACTGGAATAATATTATTATCATAGCTGCTGCCCACCCAGTTGTTCCCTGGTGATGCCAGTACAATATTGCTGCAGGTGCTGGTGAAGAAGGCAGAGAGTAGTACCGTTTTCTCCAGTTCTCCGCCGCAATTATCGGTTAACTTAAATTGCAATCCCTCATAAGAAAATACATTGGCTGCCCCACGTCTTACTTTTACCACTACCTGCACCTGGCCCAGGTAACCGATGGTATAAGAGATGGGCACTATCACCGGGCTGCCACCGATGGTAACTGCTGCACCATTGGGATTGCTGGATTGCACAAAAGAAAGATCATAGGTTCTTTCCTCTCCACTTTGGCTGGTATTGCTCAGCAAAAGTATAAACTCTGCTTCGCCATCGGGTGCCACGCCAGATACAACTGGAACTGGCGCTGTCAACTGCATTTCATCACGGGGCTGTGTACCTGCTTCGTTGGGACAACTGGAGGTGCCCGCAGCCAGTTCAAATACAGGGGTGTTATAAACAGGATCTTTTTTTACATCCACAGAAAAGAAATCTCCATCGTCGTCATCATCCAGCGTATAACCAATAGTGGTGGCGGCAGTAGTGGTATTGGTACGGCTGTTGCCGGTTTCAATTTTAAACCCAACATTCACACCTCCGCTTACACCGTTGCCTGCTGCTTCAAAGCCGAGTTCCAGTGCCAGTTGGGCATCCAGCTCCATCGTAAATTCAATAGTGCTGTTTTTGGTGCTGCTGGTGGTAGTGGTGGAAGTGACGGGGCCGGAACTTCCGTCAAAAGAAATGTTCTTATCAAATGCTGCCCTTCTTTTATTGGCTTCATTATTGGCAAGCACCTGCTCCCAAATATTTATTTGGTTGGCATAATTATTTGTTTGGGCTGCAGTATTACCCGGGTTATCTCTAAAGGTTTTCAATATCGGTAACAAAGTGTTCCGGATATGATTCTCAGAATAGATATACTCTGTTGCAAATCCATCATTGGCGATCATCAGTTTTTCCTGGCGGCTGAGGCCACAGGGAGGGGTAAACGAAATTTCATTGGTCACGGCATATTTTAAATTTAAGGCTGCACCAATAAATACATCTCCCCCTGAGCCGGTTATATCTGAGTTGTCGGAAGTGGAAAAATTTTGTGTGGTGGTGGTAGTGATAATGGTCTCTTCGTCTGTGCTTTTCCTTGTACCCACATCAATGGAGCCCCGGATGCTGCCCCACACAGAAGTTTCTGTTGCCACTCCAAGACCCGTAATCAAAGACGTGCCCAGTTTTACTTCACCCCACAGGCCTGCATTGGCATTGGTAGCCGTGTAAAAGCGCATGGCAGTTTCATTGGTCCTGCTGGTTTCCCAAAAGCTGGAGCTGTTATCGCCGGGCGGGTCATGCAGTATCATCAATGGGATCTCTGGTGATACGGTAGCAAAGGAACCAATATTGGCTTTTAGCCCAGTCACTACAACATTACGGTTCACCTGCACATTTCTGCCATATATATCATTGAACTGTATGTTGAGCGTTTTATAAAATGGGTATACAATATTGGGTGTGCCGCCTTTTAAGCGAACGGTGTCAACTCCGTTTTGTGTGCGCAGGCTGATGGCTTCATTATTATCTTCCTGCTGGATATTGGTATTGATGATAAGGGTGGTATCTGTAACCGGGCAGGCCTTGATGGCAGGACCCTGGTATAGTTTTACTAAAAAGGTCCTGGTAACGCCTTGTGGTATCACAACAAAGGCAGAGTCTGCAGGCGCCCGGTTGCAATCATTGTCCAGCCCTTCCAGCACCATTACGGGCGGCCGTTGGTACAGCAGGTTTAAGCTGGTATCCCTTTCAGTTATATCCCTCACAAGGGAATCTGCCGGCACATTGATGCTGAAGAAGGCCAGCAGATCAGGAGAGCTTACATCTGAAGCGGCAGAAAAACTTACTACCCTTACTTTATATTTTCTTGCCGGCAGGCGAATGGAATAAACGCCTGTGCCCGCTGTAGTGGTTACTCTTTTTCTAAAACAGGAGGTTCTTGGGTTGCCCTGGGCATCTGCGGGAAGGATATCGGTGAATTCGAGTACGGCCGTACCGATATAATCGCCGCATCCCGCGGTAAGCCTTCCCGTTATTTGACGGGTGGAAGTATCATTGAAGTTGATATTTGATACATCACCTGCCACCGAAACAGTTCGTACAGGCGGAAGAAACAAGTGATTTCTATAAGAAGGAATGATATTATAGCTACCGGGATTTTGTACAGACAACGCATAGCGGCCGTAGTCCTGTGCCACATCATCAAATCCTGTTAGCACGGGTATCACGCCTGCCACATTGCTGCTCATCCGCACACTATCGAGCGGACAGGTTTGCATTTCGGTATTTCCATTGATACCCGTACAAGTGGCACATTCCTGGTACACTGTGCCGCTAAGACTGTACACAGTGGAATCAACAAAATCAACAGAGGATAATTGTGGTATCACATTCGTAAGTGTAACCCTAACAGAATCGTTGTCAAAAATATGATTGGCCCTGAATGGTTTTACTACGAATTCAGTAGAGGAGTTCTCTGACGGATCCCCGTAGTAAATACGCTGCACAGAATAATTGCCCTGGTTGTCAGTGGTGTCTTTATATACAAATCCGGGCGCACTTCCGGGAAGCCCGGTGCCATTTTTATACACCGATATTTCAATTCCATTCACACCGGCACCACTGATGCTTTTTACTTTTCCTGAAATAGCCCCATTGGGATTCACAATCTTTATCACTGCAGTATTGGAGAAGAATTTTGTACTGCATACATTGTACACCCTGCGGAATTGTGTGGTGCTGGTGAGTGGTGGTAATATATATCCAGCAGAATCCCTGCTGTTAACAGCAGGTTGCCAGGTTGATCCGTTGTTTTCACTTTTTTCCCATGAAAGCACCCTTGAAAAACTGCCTGGAAAAAAGGCCGGACTGGTAATGTTGTTGATCAACAGGGGAAATTGTTCCTGCGGCCTGGGAACCGTATATCCCTCACCGATAGTGCCACCGGTTTCTGCTGCAAACAGCTGAGTACTGATACTGAGTTCAAATATACCTTTGTCATTTGCGGTAGCACCTTCCACAATAACGCCATAAGTGCCGGCGCAAAGTGTATCGGTGATACGGGAGAATTTTATTGACTCACTAAGATTATCATTTGTTTTCAACAGTACAAATGCGTTTGCACCGTTTGCTGTTATACGCACCAGGTGGATCTTTGTATCATAATTGGTTTTTGGGTTATTGGTACTAATGGTTATGGCCGACAAAGTTCCCAGCTCAAATGTATATACCACATCGGGGGCAGTGCTAAAGACAGGATTGGCAATGCTGCTGTAGGTGTCCGGGTATCCATACCTGTTATAGGCGGTGTCGTTATAGGGACGGCTGTAGTTATTGTTTACATGTGTTACGGTTGTATTGCCATTGATGGTCCCAAAGCGCAGGGGTGCACTGAAGTCAACGCCGTTGGTATACCTCCAGTAATCCCTTAACCTGATAAAACCAATATTAGAAACAGGGAGGGTAAATTCGTTGTAGTTATTCGCCGTTTTGGGTGTTTTCCTTGGATCGTCAATTAAGTGCCCTTTTTCAAAAGCCACCACATCATCCAGGTAATTGGCCGTACCAGTAGTATACCTGCAAGGCAGTGTAACAGCTGGGGGAGAATTTTTGAGGATACCCCTTATCGACAGGTCGGTGCATTTATAAGCGCCCTGTACCTGTGTAGTGTGCAGGTTGTAGGTGATCTCGGGACCTACGCCAGAACTGTAATAATAGCAAAGTGTTGGAAAGGGCACCGTATAGGAGACCGTACTATCTTCATCATTCAGTGCATAAAAGTTCATGGCCTGGCCATATAGACCAAAACCGACATTGCCACCTTGTTTAAATTGCAGCAGGTAATTAAAGTTACTATTGGTTACCTGGCTTGATGCTTTACCTATTGATAAAGCAAGGAACAGCAAAAAAAGGCAGTGGTGGCGGATGATTTCTTTTTTCATAACTCAGTTATTGATGGCTTATTGATGTATGTTGGAGGGAATTTCCTGTAGTGTCTTGTCAATATGTTTACTTCTTTGCCAGCTCTCCGCCAGCAGGTATAGCAACAGCAGCACGATAAAAACCAGCAGCAGGATGGCTGTATAATTTGTGTGATGTTGTTTTGCCCGCATGTTTTCCCGTTAAAAAATTGAAGCTAGTGTGCAGGAAAAGGGATTCCAAGTATGCGGCAGGACATAGCGGGACAGCAACCGTGACAAAACGGGACAAGGGATGAAATGGAGTGTAGGGGTTGTTAATTGGCAGACTGTGCTGGTACAGCTCTTATAAAATCTTCCAAACCATCCTCAATGGTGATATTGAGTCTTTGCCGCAGCCGGCTTTTGGTTTTACGCACGGCATCAGTGCCGATGCCCAGCATGGAGGCAATATGTTTGTTTCCGAGGTTGAGCCGGATTAAAGCAGCCAGTCGCAGCTCCGCAGTAGTGATATCCGGGGCGGCCTGTTGCAATTTTGATATGAAACCGGGATGGGCTTTTTCAAACATCTCTTTAAAACGAAGCCAATCGTTTTCTGTAAGAATGGTTTGATTTTGTAATGTTTCGTTCACCTCCAGGTTTTGCTGCTGCAACTGCTCCTGCAGATTTTCAATCAACAGGTTTTTCTCCACCAGGTGTTTGGTGAACTCTTCTAGTTTTTCCCGGGCATTGATGATTTCAGTGCCGGCAATTTGTTGCTGGTGCATCAGCAATTGCTGCTTGTTGAGAAACTGCTGCCGTTGCCATCGGAAATAAAACCAGCCGGCTGCCACCAACAGTAAGATCGCTGCAACAAGATAATTCCGCCTGCTCTTTTCGGACTCTTTTTCCCGGAGTAAAATATTGACACTGCTGCTGAGTTTCTCATAATCTAACTTCGTTTGCACCACATCCATTCGGTTGGTTGCCGCAGAACGGTTGATAGAATCATTGAGATGATGATATGCATCTGCATAAAAAAAAGCACTGTCGGCAAGTCTCCTTTTTTTAAACACCTCACTCAAGGCATAACTGGCATTTCTAATAAAAAAAGGATTCGGGGGTTTAACAGCACTAACAATATTGTAAGACTGACGGGCCAGTTGCAATGCGCTGTCGCTTTTGCCCTTCCTGAGTAAAATGAGTGCAATACGATGCAGGGTGTTACCGGCATTGTTTATCTCGGTGGGGATAGAACTATTATAATCCCTCCACAACAGTGGCAGTGCTTTATCATCTTCCTGCATATCAAAGTAAAGTGAACCGGTATTGCCACTGATGATGCCCTGCCAAACCGGGTGTTTATTGACTATTGCTGCCTCCAGCGCTTTGTTGTACCAGTATAAGGCCGAATCTCTTTTACCAAGGCGCTGATATGCCAGCCCCAGGGTATTCATGGAGATCATGTGCCTGTTAATAGTATTCACAGTATCTATCATTGCAATACTGATATACTGGATGGCCTGTTCATATTCCTGCATTTTATATAAGAGATCGCCAATGGTACCAAAATGATCCTGGTTTTTAACAAAGAAAAAATCGTCGCCAATCCGTTTCCTGATCTCAGCAGTTTTTAAAAGGTAAAAAAGGGCTGTTTCAGGCCGGCCCATGGAAGTACAATTCAAGGCAAAAATCTCAAAGCATTGCACCATCAGGTATTCGTCACCGCTTTCAATGGCCCTTCGTATAGCCTGTTGCATCAGGCCAAAAGGTTCTTTGGTATTATTGAAAGGCGGTCTTAATACAATGACACCCTGCCAAAGTAAACAGCGTGCGGCGATGTAGGGGTCGCTGCTGCCTGCATTGGCTGAAAAAAACCGGAGTAATTGTTTTTTCTCAGTATCACCTGATTTGTGATAAACAGTTAATAAGATGGAGTCGGCTTGCTGAAAATGAGCTTTATCCTTGTCGGCAACCAGCAGCAGCAGTTGCTTTTCGTCTATCGCCTGTGCTTTCAGCTGAAAGGAGCAGAGAAATAAAAGAAGTGTTACTATAATTTTCATGAACCTTGTAAAAATAAAAATTTACAGCCAGCAAATATGTAGAAAAATCAGCCTTGGCTGGCAAAATGAAACAACAAAGTAGCATTGGAGCGTAATGTTGCTTTGCACATATACAGCTCAACTGATTTACCTTTTTTAATACATGCCACTTAAACAATGCTGGTAAAACAGGCATGCTTACTTACCTTTGTATCCGATGAATAAAGTAGTATCAATTATTTTAATGGCTGTTTTGTTTTGTTGTGTCACAATAGATGCTTCCGCTCAATGTTCTTTGTGTACCAAAACAGCCCAGCAATTAGGAGAAGGCCCTGCGCAGGGACTAAATGCCGGTATCATTTACCTGATGGCGGCACCTTTTGTTTTTATGGGTGTCATTGGTTATCGCTGGTGGAAGAGCAACCAAAACTAAAACTGCCCAATAAACTGGTAGAGGTTGAAATTATTTCCAGCGGCCTCAATCGATAGCTTTAATGCTTCCTTATTAATGTTTGCCATTCTTTTTTGCTGAATTAAATGATAGGCTTTTTCGGCTAATAGCCAGGAGCGTTTATGGTTTCTCGTTCCTTGTTCCCCGTTGATGCATTCCTCTATTGCAGTAAGCAGTTCTTCAATCCCCTTTTTTTGTGAAGCAACGGTTTTTATAACGGGAATAGTTTGTTGTTTTGTATTGAATGCCGGTGCCAGCATCATTTTTAAATTCTTTACAAAAAGATCTGCATCGGGGCGGTCGCTTTTGTTTACCACAAAAATGTCGGCTATTTCCATCAGGCCCGCTTTCATGGTTTGAATTTCATCACCGGCTTCAGGCACCACGGTTACAATGCTGATATCAGCCAGGCCTGCAATTTCAATCTCACTCTGGCCTACACCCACGGTTTCTACAATGATATAATCAAAGGGTGCTGCTTTTAACAGGTCGCTGATCTCAATAATTTTTGGATGAAGCCCTCCCAGCGATCCTCTTGTTGCCAAAGAACGGATGAATACATCCGGATGATTGTACCATTCACTCATCCGTATCCTGTCACCAAGCAAAGCGCCCAGGTTGAAGGGCGAAGAAGGATCAACGCACAATACACCCACTTTTTTTTCTTTGCTTACCAATAAACTGATCAAAGCATCCACCAGGGTACTTTTTCCGGCACCGGGCGGGCCCGTAATACCAATAACAGGCGTAGTGGAAGCAGGCAGCATTTTCATTAAATTTTCATACCCGTTTACCTCATTTTCCACCAGGGAAATACTCCGGGCCAGGGCTTTCGTATCGCCCTGTTGTATTTGCAGTATGTATTGCGGCCACATGAAACAAATGTACAGAATTGTGAATAGGCAATGGTCAATGGTCAATCGTCAATGGTCAATAGGCAAGAGGGCAAAGGGTGCATGAAGTTATAATAGGCAATAGGTAAAAAGGCAAAGGGGCAAAATTGGGCAAGAGCAGCCCTAAACAATTCAACAATTTAACAATCAGCAATTCAACATTCCGACCATCCTTTATTCTTCCTCTTTGAGTAAACCAACTTTCTCATTTCGTAAGGTTATACCGTTCATTCAAACTATTTTCGCCGTTTATAAATAGGTAAAGCAGCAGGGAAATCCATTTGTCACAGCACATCAATATCGCTTTAGTAGGAAACCCCAACAGTGGTAAAAGTTCATTATTCAATTTATTGACCGGGCTCAACCAGAAAGTAGGTAATTTTCCCGGTGTAACAGTAGATAAAAAAACCGGGCAATTCAGGATTTCTGAAACACTTACTTCTACGCTGATTGACTTACCAGGCACTTATAGTTTGTATCCCAAAAGGGCTGATGAATGGGTTGCTTATAAAGTATTACTGCAGCAGGATAAAGATATAGTTCCAGACATGGTGCTGCTGGTGGCAGACGCCAGCAACCTCAAGCGAAACCTCTTGTTTTGTTCCCAGATCATTGACCTTAAAATTCCGGTGGTAATGGTGCTCACCATGATGGATCTTGCTCACCAAAAAGGAACACAGATCGACATCAATGGATTGGAAAGGGAGTTAGGCGTTCCTGTTATAGCCGCCAACCCAAGGAAGAACAAAGGCGTTGCACCATTAAAAAAAATAATTGAACAGACTGTGGCTGCACAGTTTATAAGTCCCCGCCCCTTTATTGATACCAACGAACTGGCAGAACAATCCATCGCCGAAGTAAAAGAACTGGTGCCAAAGATCAGTGACTACAAAGCGCTTCATTTTTTGATCAACCACGAGCATTTTTCCTTGCCACCTGCCTTACAACACGATATTGAATCAGTAGAGGTTAAAAATAATTTCAATCCCACCAAAACACAGGCGGAAGAGATCATGAGCCGCTACTCCCGTATCAAGCATATTATGCAAACAACGGTGGTGGAGGCAGACCCTTTAAGAAAAGCCCTGCTCACAGAAAAACTGGATACTGTTTTTCTTCACCGCAAATGGGGCTATGTTATTTTGCTGGGCGTTTTATTTTTATTATTTCAATCGGTTTTCTGGATTGCACAATATCCGATGGATGGCATTGAATGGGCTTTTGGAAAGATCACTGGTTTTGTCAGTGGCATTTTACCAGACACCTGGTGGGCAGATCTGATCGTGAATGGTGCATTAGCCGGACTCAGCGGCATTTTTGTTTTTATTCCACAGATCATGATCCTGTTTGGATTGATCACTTTGCTGGAAGATACGGGCTATATGGCGAGAATCAGTTTTTTAACGGATAAGCTGATGAGAAAAGTAGGACTCAATGGCAAAAGTGTGATGCCCATGATCAGTGGTTTTGCCTGTGCTGTGCCAGCCGTAATGACAGCAAGAAATATTGAGAACCGGAAAGAACGTTTGCTCACCATCATGGTAACACCACTAATGAGCTGCAGTGCCAGGCTGCCTGTATATACCATTCTTATTTCGCTGGTCATCCCTTCCGAATTGTATTTTGGTGTATTGAGCCTGCAAGGGCTCGTGATGATGGGTTTGTATTTACTTGGAACAGTAATGGCACTGGTTGTTTCTTATGTAATGAAGTTCTTTATCAATATAAAAGAGAAAAGCTTTTTTATACTGGAACTGCCTGTGTACCGCAGCCCCCGCTGGAAAAATGCTGTGACAACCATGATAGAAAAGGCGAAAATATTTGTATTTGATGCCGGTAAAGTGATCATGGTGATCAGCCTGCTGTTGTGGGCACTGAGTTCATTTGGGCCGCCTCAAAAAATGGATGCGGTAAAGGCAAAATATGACCTATTAAAAAAACAGGATCCGGCCAACGAAGCCATATTGGATAAACAACAGCAGTCGGAACAGTTAGAAAATTCCTTTGCGGGTATTGCAGGAAAAGCTATTGAGCCTGCCATTCGCCCGCTCGGCTTCGACTGGAAGATCGGCATCGCATTGATCACTTCTTTCGCAGCACGGGAGGTATTTGTTGGCACAATGGCTACTTTATACAGCGTTGGTGAAGATGCTGACAATAACAGCAGTACCCTTCGCCAAAAAATGGCAGCAGCTGTAATGCCAGACGGTTCAAAAGTGTATACCCTTGCAACCGGTTTATCCCTCATGATATTTTATGTATTTGCCATGCAGTGTATGAGTACGCTTGCCGTGGTAAAAAGAGAAACCCGCAGCTGGAAATGGCCCATCATCCAGTTGATCTACATGACCTGCCTGGCCTGGTTATCGAGCTGGCTGGTATATAGTATTTTTTAATTGCAATCGTTGCCGCAGAAAGCAGCCCTGTTAACCAAATATTTAATGGGTGGTTGGCGTATTTTTACGAGATTTGCAGATTATCAATTTTCTACCGATTAGTGAGAAACTATTACCTCTGTGCTTTTTTTCTTTTTATTACATCAATCGCCAATGCTCAATGGAGGCAGGTGCCTTTGAAGTACAATCATATCAAACGTCCTGACTTTTTTGTTCCGCTTTGCATGCATTTCTCCGATAGTTCCCATGGTTTTATGTTAACCACGGGATCGTTGATGCAGTTAAAAGAAGATCAGTGGATTCCCGTGAACACAGGTGACCCTTCTTCTTTTTTTTATTCAAATGTTTTCACAGTTGATTCCCGTAATACATTCTTGTGTGGCTATGATGGAAAAGTGTCGAAGTTTAACGGGGACTCACTCACGGTACTTTTTACATTGGATGAAACCGAAACGGAGAATATCACACTCAATACGATCTTCATGACAGACAGCCTGCATGGCTGGGCGGCAGGCGAAAGTGGTACGATTGTAAAAATTGACAGCAATACACATATGATGCAAAACCTGTCGCCGTTGTACAGTTTCAGGGATATGTATTTTGATAGTCCTGAACATGGATGGATGATCGGCTATTCACAGGAACATGCAGATAATGGCGGAATTGTATTTGAATATAAAAACGGTTTTTGGGATGTACACAGTGCCGTTGACGGCAGGGTGTATGACATGGAGTTTTCATCACCCGGTCATGGATTTATCAGTACAGCCGAACATATGTATCAATATAATAGTGAGCAGGACGATTGGGAAGACCTGGATATTCCGGGCTATTACCAGCAGTATCATATGTCGTTGCTGAATGACAACTATGGTTTCAGTGTATCTGACAACTATCAGAATATGATATACGAAAACGGCACATGGTCTATCGCTCCGGCAGCAGGCGTACCAGATCTGTCATGGGTGCAAACAACAGCATGGGGCAGTGCATGGGCTATTTCACAAATTGGCAATAATAACCCGCAAGACTTTAATGAAGGAAAAATTCAGTTACTGCAGGAAAACAACTGGTCAGCATTCTCTATAAAATACTTAGATACTATTCAAACTTTGCCACTGGATGTAGCTGTCACAAACATAATCGCCACTGATAAAAAAAATGTGTGGGTAGATGGAGGCTTTGTTAGTATACCAGATGGGCATAACTGGCCTGATTCTGTGCCAGTGTTAAGCAGTGATACTTTTTGCACCGCACTTAGAATATTTTCTGACAGTTTTGGGCTGGGGTTAAATGGTGATCTGCTGGAGTGGAACGGGCAGCACTGGTTAAATAAAAACCTCGATCCTGTTGCCAACCCTGATACAAGTGTGGCGAATATATGTATGTATGTATTTGAAGACAGCACAGGATTTGTATGCCGCCAGCTTTTTGCATGGTCATCAGGAGAGATCAGCAATGTTATTTCCCTCTATGATTATCAAAGCAACTCTTTATCCATTGCTGCGGTTATTGGCAACCGTTATCCTTCTGCTATTCATTTTGCCGGTAAAAAAAATGGCTGGGTTGTTGGCGAAGGCGGGTTGCTGGTACAGTATGCCGGTGACTACTGGAATGTACTGCCTGCCTTTACTGACAAAAAATTAAACAGCGTTTTTACTGTTGATTCATCTATGGCCTGGGCTGTGGGAGAAGAAGGCCTGTTGTTTAAATATAATGGAACGGCATGGGAGCAACAGTTGCTGCCTACAATGCAAAACCTTCGAAGCGTTTATTTTACCGACAGCAGCAATGGCTGGATTGCAGGTGATTCAGGCTTGATCTTCCATTATAACGGTACCGGGTGGGTGCAGGACTCATCTGGTACTACCAATACTTTGTACTCCATATTTATGGTTGATTCGTCGTTTGGTTTTGCAGGTGGGGATAATGGAGTAGTACTGCAGTATGTCAGACCAGTTCCTCCTGTACCTCCAGTGAGAAAGTTCTGCGAGTTTGGCAATACCTGGTTTGTATTTCAACCCGAAGGAAATGGATACAGTTACCAGTGGCAGGTAGATACGGGCAATGGATTTGAAAACCTGGTGAACGATTCAATTTTTACCGGCGTAGACAACGACACTATATGGCTTGCAACTGTACCTCCGGGTTTTTATGGCTATAAATTCCGTTGTGTGGCAACATTAGATGGTACAGATTCTATAAGTGAACCGGAAGTACTAAAGTTCATTAACCGCTGGACAGGTGCTGCAAGCAATCATTGGGAAGATACGGGCAACTGGAGTTGTGGATCTTTACCTGGTGAAAATACAGATGTACTATTTGAAACGGGTGAAATTGTTCTTCGGTCTTCAGTACGAATAAGAAGC
>JAKQJG010000352.1 GCA_029561305.1 Bacteroidota bacterium
AGAAGTGGGTTCCAAAGCAGCCCCAATACAAACTTATAATCTTACCTGGGCCAATGTAAAGCGCTTCAAAAATGGCAGCGCTTTGGGTTCAGTAGTTGGTCTTACTTACAGGCAATCTAAGATGTTGTATAATGCACAGCGGACTTTGTATGAAAAAGGGGATAATGGCCAGGCATTTTTTGATTATAGTGATAAACAAAACAAATATTCAGTTACCTGGGGTGGTATTGCCAATATCGCATGGAGTTATAAAAAACACAAAATCGCTTTTAAAAATCTCTTCAACCAGTTATTTGAAGACAATTATTATGGCCGTACCGGCATCAATACAGAAAACCTGCAGGATGTTTCACTCCGTTCTTCTGTACTCAATCAAAGAAGCCTTTATTCAGCACAGTTAGAAGGTACGCACCAGTTTTTTGCTAATAACACCAAAGTGCAATGGAATGTGAACTATGCGCTTAATGCTAAAGACCAGCCTGACCTGCGGGTACAAACCTATGGCCGTTCTATAGGTACCAACGAAGCATTCAGGATCAACCTGAGGGGAAATAACACCAACCGGTTTACAAGTGGGTTGACTGACCATGTTTTTGGTTACAATGCTTCTGTATCTGTGCCATTTGAAATTAAGGGAGTGAAACAAACCATCAAAGCAGGTGGTGCTGCCACTGTTCGTTTACGTGATTTTAAAGCATTTATTTTCGGGTATGCGGAACCTTCAAATCAGGCCTTGCTCACGCTTCCTTATGATCAAATATTTAATAAGGAAAATTTTGGTGGCAATGGTTTTCTATTGTCAACCGACTTGCAGAATATACAGGATAAGTACTATGGCATATCAGCATTGTCTGCCGGTTATGTTATGATGGACAATAAACTGAGTGAGAAGATCAGGATCGTTTGGGGCTCCAGGTTTGAATATTTTGAACAGTTCTTAAAATCAAATACAGCGGGTACGGATAAAGCACTGGTAGTAAACACCAAAAAATTTGACGTGCTGCCATCTCTCAACTTTACATTCAGCCCAAACAGCAAAACAAACCTGAGGGTGGCTGCATCCCGTACAGTTGCAAGGCCTGAGTTTAGGGAAATCGCTCCTTTTACCTTCTTTGATTTTGAGCAGATTGCCAGCACACAGGGTAATGAAAGTTTAAAAAGAAGCAGCATTATCAACACGGATATTCGCTACGAAATGTATCCCAATGCGGGCGAAGTGCTCTCCTTCGGTGCATTTTATAAAAATTTTATTGACCCAATTGAACTCCGCCTTAATAGTGCAAGTGTGGCCACCAGGCGGCAATACCAGTTTCAGAATGCTGAAAAAGCCACTTTGTATGGTATTGAAGCAGAATTCAGGAAGAGCCTTTCCTTTGCCGGCAAAGCCGATTGGTTAAAGAATTTATACTTCAATGGCAATGTTTCTGTTATTTTCTCTGAAGTGCTGCTGGGTAATGTGGATGCAGACGGCAATAAACTTCCTGCCACCAGCCGTCCGCTGCAGGGCCAGTCACCTTACCTTATCAATGCAGGGTTTCAATATGATGGTGATAAGGGTACGGGCGTTTCTGTTTTGTACAACCGTATAGGTCAGCGTTTGGCGCTGGTGGGCAACAGCGATTTTGGTGATATCTACGAAAAGCCAAGGGATCTTGTGGATATACAGCTTACACAGAAAGTGTTTGACAAAAAAGGGGAAGTAAGGCTAACAGTAGGGGATATCTTCAATCAGCCGTATGCCACTTATGAAAACAGGGACAGCAAAAAAACGTACAGTGCCACTGACAGGTATTTCACTGTATTCAAACCGGGTACAACCATCACCATCGGCTTCAATTATAATTTCAATCTAAAATAAGAAACAGGTTTTCTCAAACTACAAACAGCACTTTTATGAAAAAATTACTTGCTTTTACAGCGCTGGCATCAATAGTAATGTCAGGTTGCTTAAAGGTGAACATTGACGACTCTGTTACCAATAATGGCAGTACAGAAACAGGTAACGGAACTTTACAGGAAAGGATCATTGCAAGCAAAACCATCAACGGGATCATTAACGAAGTGGTAGAGCTTCCCAAAGGAAAGTACACGCTTAAAGGATATGTGTATGTAAACAACAGGGCTACCATCCGCTTTGCTGCCGGATCAGTAATTGTGAGTGATACAATTCAAAAGGGTGCTTTAATAGTAGAAAAAAATTCAAGGCTTTATGCAGAAGGTACTGCAGCAGAACCCATCATATTCACTTCAGGAAAAGCCCCAGGCAGCCGTAAGCCAGGTGATTGGGGTGGTATCGTATTGTTAGGTAATGCACCAACCAACCGTAGCACCACACCGATCATTGAAGGTGGTATCAACAGTGAATACGGTGGAAGCGTTGCCGGTGATAACAGCGGCATTTTAAAATTTGTAAGGATCGAATTTGCAGGAATTGCGGCTGATCCTAATTCTGAAATTAATGGATTGACATGTGGCGGTGTTGGTAGCGGCACCACACTGGAAAACATCCAGGTTTCTTATGGTAATGATGATGCGTATGAATTTTTTGGTGGTACAGTAAATCCAAAAAACGTTATTGCGTTTGCAACAGCAGATGACGATTTTGATTTTGACTTTGGTTTTACAGGCCGTCTGCAGTTTGGTATCTCTTTAAGAGATCCGCTGTTTGTTGATGGTGGCGATGCAGGCAATGGCATCGAATGTGATAATGATGGCACCGGCACAACTGCAACTCCACGTACACGTCCGCAGTTGAGCAACTTTACTTTCTGTGGTCCAAACGGAGCTACTGGAACCCTGGCAAATCATAATTTTAATACCCGCTGGCGCAGGGCTACACAGTTTGTTTTGCGTAATTCAATTTTAATGGGTTATCAAAAAGCCGGCTTCCAGTTAGAAAGCGATTCTACTGCTGCATCTTACCTGGATGGCCGTTCAAGGTTCCGTCACAACCTGGTACATGCCGTAACAGAACCTTACAAATCCGGTTCATCATTGGTAACAGCTGCGGATATGCGTACAAGGGCTGAAGGTAATGACAGTTGCCAGACCTTTGCTTCATCTGATGCTATATTATTGAAGAGTCCTTTTGCTTTAAATGCACCAGATTTTGCACCACAGGCAAACAGTCCGGCATTAAATGCAGCAAGTTTCTTTGGTATGAGCGGCTTTACTGCCACTACTTATGTAGGTGCAGTGGGAGCTACAGACAACTGGGTGGGAAGCTGGACCAGCTTTACACCGCAAACCAATGCCTATTAATTTTATCAAAAAGGATTATATTTATAAAGCCACTTATCTATAAGTGGCTTTATACTTTTCCAGACATGAAACCAGTTATTTTATTAATACTTATTTCAGCCATTTTATCCTCCTGCACCGGCAGAAACAGCAAGGCAACAGTGGAAAAAGAGCCAGCAACAGCTTATTATAGCATTGCAGAACTTGATGAGAGACTGGCGAATGCTGACAGTGCCGTATTTGTATTTTTTACCGATCCTTTTACAAAAGATTCTCTGCAGTACACCCGTTATTACAAACAATATAACACTACTGCAACTGCGGATATTGAATCAATGCTGGGAGCACTGAACAGCCCTTTTACAAAACAGGAAAAACCACGTCCCTGCCGCAATGAAGGCAAAGTGTGGATTTTTTCTGAAAACAAGGTATTTCAAACAATATACTTTGGCTGGAGTAAAAGCAATTGCTCATTTATTTACCTGATAAAAGACGGATTCTTTTATTATACAGATATAAAAACTCCATTTATCAGCACACTTACACAATACAGGGAAAAGGCAACAGAACCATAACCAGTTATTTTTTGGCTTCCGGATCGTATACATACACAATTTCAAAGGGCGTGTTGACTAAGGAAGGGAGATATTTTCCCAGCCCAATATCA
>JAKQJG010000335.1 GCA_029561305.1 Bacteroidota bacterium
AGTTCCAGTTCTTCGATCTCAGCAATATGATTGCCAATAATTCTTTTGGCACTTTTGGCATTCATGATAAAATTCAGCTCCAGTTCTTCATGCGAATGCAGCGGAAAATCGAACTCAGATTTGGTCCGGCTAAAGATGGTAAAACAATCAGCGCTGGTAAGGGGGGTGATCTCCCTCATGATATTTGTTGTCATAATCGGTGAC
The DNA here is from genome assembly GCA_029561305.1 of Bacteroidota bacterium. Lineage (GTDB taxonomy): Bacteria > Bacteroidota > Bacteroidia > Chitinophagales > Chitinophagaceae > Ferruginibacter. Next base: position 205 of record JAKQJG010000335.1, read on the forward strand.
GAAATTATACATTAGTGGTTAAAATAGTACCACTATTTGATCCAGGATGGAATATTTATTTTCCACAATTACTAAGGAGTTTATTGTTTTTTGGCCGAAGATTCATTTTGTGTGATACAAATACCATTATAAACAGGTAAAATAGTATTAGTTAATGGGTTACTGGAAATAGTACTTTTGACCAAACAAACTTGCGATATGAGAAAAAGAAAAAAACTCCCTGCACAGGTGTGCCTGTTGTTCGTCTGCACCCTGTTTTTCAGTTACACATCATTTGCACAAAAAAAACTTTCTGGCACGGTTGCTGACGAAAAAGGTGAACCGCTGGCAGGCGCTACCATATCGGTGGGCAGTAAAAAAGTTACTTCCAATTCGTTGGGTATATTCAGCATTGATGTGCCGGCAGACGCAAAAACACTGCAGGTGACCTATGTTGGTATGCAGCCACAAACGCTCGCCATAGGCAAAAACGAAAGCTTTAAAGTTGCCCTGGTGCCGGTACCTAATACACTAAATGATGTGGTGGTGATTGGTTATGGTACGGTAAGGCGTGCAGCCGTTACCTCTTCCATCTCTTCCGTGAGTGAAAAAGAAATAAAAAATCTTCCTGCCGCAGGAGCCGACCAGCTGCTGCAAGGAAAAGTGGCAGGCGTTACCGTTACCAGTAATGGTGGCCAGCCCGGTGGTGGTGTTTCTGTGAGAGTAAGAGGTATCACGTCTGTAAATAACAACGATCCGTTGTATGTAATTGATGGTGTGCCGGTAGCTTCTACCAACGCCAGCCTTGAGCAGAACGTACTGGGGGGTGGCAGCGGACAAACAACACAGAGCGGTCTGGCATTGTTAAACCCTGCCGACATTGCTTCTATTGATATTTTAAAAGATGCCTCCGCCCAGGCTATTTATGGTTCAAGGGCGGCCAATGGTGTTGTACTCGTAACCACTAAAAAAGGTAAGGCAGGTGTTGGAAAGTTCTCTTATGATACTTACTATGGCCGGCAGAACATACCAAAGAAATTAAAGGTGATGGATCTGCAGCAATTTGCAAAGTATCAAAACTCACTGGTGCCTGAAATAAGGTCTGTTGGTCTTGGTGCGGATAGCGTGGGCGAATTTAAAAATCCTGCAGTGCTGGGAAAAGGTACCGACTGGCAGGATGAAATATACAGAACGGGCAATATACAAAGTCATCAATTGGCTTTCTCCGGCGGTTCTGATAAAACTACTTATTATTTCTCTGGTGGCTACTACGACCAGGATGGTATTTTAATTGGTACCAAATTCAAACGTTTTACCATGCGCTTTTCCATTGATCAGCAAGTGAAGACCTGGTTAAAAGCGGGTATCAATGGTAATCTCTCCAGGAGCAATCAAAAGATAGGTTTGTCAGATGCGTTTGATGCGGTTACCAGTGTGGTGCTGTACAACAGCCCGGCTGCAATGGCAAAAGATGTTTACGGCAACTTTGTAAATTCCACTAACCTTCAGGGGCAGTCGGTAGGCCAGTCGGCCAACCCGGTGGCGCTTGCTGAATTAAGGGATGTAGGCGTAACTACCACCAAGGCATTTGGCAACCTCTATGCGGAAGTTACATTGGCAAAAGGGCTGAGAGTCCGCAATGAATTTAACTATGATTTTTCACTGGCTTCCAGGAAAGCCTTTCAGCCTTTTGTAAAAAATCCATTGTCGAATGAACTGATCATTAATCCAAGCAGGTTGAGTGAAGAGAGAACCAATAGTTTTTACTGGATGATCTCTAACTATGTAAACTATGATAAAAATTTTGGCAGTCATGCTATTGCAGTTACAGCAGGGCATGAGGCACAGGCATCTAACTGGGATAATATCAGGGCTTACAGGGACGACCTGCAACAGAACCTTCCTTCGCTGGCAGTAGGTAGTATTGCCAATCAAACTATTGGAGCTGGTGCCGGCGGCTGGAGCATGGAATCTTATTTTGGCAGGATCGGTTATACCTTCCAAAATAAATATGCTATAACGGCTACGGCCAGGGCAGATGGCTCTTCCAGTTTTGGTCCGGAAAAACGCTGGGGTAATTTTTATTCGGCATCAGCATCCTGGACGGTCACCAATGAAGAATTTGCAAAAGATATTAAAGGTCTTAACTACCTCAAATTGAGGATAGGTGCAGGTTCGGTAGGTAACCAAAATACTGGAGGACAGAATTTGTATAATACTAATATTGACCTTGCCCGGCAAAGCCCCTGGGGTACGGTGGGCTTTCCTGCCAACCTTGGTAACGTGGCCCTTGGATGGGAATCAGTTGTTACTTACAATGCAGGTGTGGACATGACCCTGTTCAACCGTTTTGCAGAAGTAAGTATTGATGTATATAAAAAGATCACCAAGAATATGCTGCTGCCGGCGCAGTTGCCACTCTTATCGGGCCTCAGCGCCGATCCATGGCTGAACATTACCGTGCCAATGACCAACGGCGGCCAGATGACGAATACCGGTATTGATATTGGTATCACCACTTACAATATCACCAATAAAAACTTTAGCTGGAAAACAAGCCTCAATTTCAGTCACTATAAAAACAGGCTGGATAAATTAAATGATTCTACCACGGCCATCTTCGGCACATTTGATGAATATGGAACGGCTAAAACGGTTACGGTTACACGAGCAGGAAATCCTGTAGGCTCTTTCTTTGGTTTTGTAACAGACGGACTGTTCAGAACACCTGAAGAATTAACTGCTATTAATTATGGCACCGTTTCACCTACAGGCATCTGGCTGGGTGATATCAGGTTTAAAGATGTGAACGGTAATAAATTACTGGATGACCAGGATGTAACCGTGATCGGTAATCCGCATCCCAAATTTACAGCTGGCATCACCAATACTTTCACCTGGAGTAATCTGGACCTGTCGTTGTTCCTGTACGGCAGCTACGGCGCCAAAATATTCAATTACACCAGGATATTCACTGAAGGCCTTAACTCACCCTGGAACAACCAGCTTGAAACGGTGATGAACAGGTACACTGCCGAAAATACATCGGGTACACTACCCCGTTATACCGGTACGGGCGTACAGCAGGGTAATCTAAGGGTGTCTGACAGGTATATTGAAGATGGCTCTTTCCTGCGCATTCAGAATATTTCTATTGGTTATAAATTTCCTAAGAAGCTGTTGGGGAAAGGAAATGTTTTTTCCAGTGTACGGCTATATGTTTCTGCACAGAATCTGTACACCTTCACCAAATATTCAGGGTATGATCCTGAGATTGGTGCCATTAACAACAGGGTGGGGCTGATGAATATTGACAACGGGCATTTTCCAAATCCCCGTACGTTCACTGCCGGTGCCAACATTGAATTTTAATTAAAAAACAAACTTCTCATGAAAAATAAATTTCTTTTATTAGCTGTTGTTTGCTGCTGCTCCTGGGCGGGTTGCAAAAAGAGTTTTTTAGAGCAAACCCCCGCCAGCAGTGTTACCCTGGAAAATTATTATAATACTGCCGCAGAGGTAAATGGATCTACCGGCGTATTGTATAATTCTGTATGGCTCGAATGGTACGACAAGGCATTTACCTCCGTTGGTGATATCTTAGGCGGCACCGTAACCGGTACTAACGGTAACACACAATACAATTCGTTCTGGAATTTTAATATCATTTCAACGGATGACCTTATAAAAGCTACCTGGAAATCCTGTTATAAAGCAGCGGGCAATGCTTCGGTACTTATCCAGAATTTTAGCCAGAAAAAAGCAACGGTTGGCGATGGCGCCTATCTTGACCTGGGAATTGCAGAAGCGAAGTTTATCAGGGCTTTCTGTTACTTCTACATCGGGCGTACGTTTGGCGATGCACCCATCGTGGACAATCCGCTTGACATGACAAAAGAAGGCGGCTCCCTGGTGCCCAAATATCTACAGAAAGATGTATTGAGATTTGCTATTGAAGATTTAAAAGTGGCTGAAGTGGGATTACCAGATGCTCCCTACCAGCCCGGACGTGTAACTAAGAATTCTGCAAAAGCATTGATGGCCAAAATTTATTTGTATTTGAAAGATTATGCCAATGCAAAAATAAAAGCCCAGGAAGTGATGGACTTTGCTGCTGCCAATCCGAATATACTTGGACTTACAGATTTTCAGCAAATGTTTACCAGCACAGCATCCAACAACAATAAAGAATCGCTGTTTGCATTGCAATGGGCATTCGATCTTGGCTGGAATGGCGGCAACAGGTGGATGAGCTATGCAGCACCACAACCTCTGACCAAACCGGGGCCTACTAACGGCAACGGGTATTCTTCCATCATTCCTTCCATTGATGTGCTGGATCCTACAACCGGCTGGGCCAATAATGACCGCCGCCGTGGCTGGTCTGTAATGGAACATGGCTTTCACAGGGCCGACTGGGTGAATGATAATTTCCCAACAGGATTTACGTATGATACAGTTACCATTCAAACCACCGACTTTAAAGTACTTACGGGTACAAGGTCAAACATATTGAAATATGTAGTAGGTCCAAACAGGACAGCTGAACCAGTAAACGGTGGCGGCGGAACGTCCAGCAGTATTTGTACTTACTTACTCCGTTATGCTGATGTGTTACTGATATATGCAGAGGCAACACTGGCTGGTGGTGGAAGCACCAGCGATCCTGCAGCTATTGCAGCTTTTAACGCAGTTCACCAGCGTGCTGGGATGTTGCCTGTATCTGCGATTACGATGGATGATATTTTAAGAGAACGTAAATGTGAGTTTGCTTTTGAAGGGGATTATTGGTTTGATATGCAGCGCCAGGCATTTAATGCAGACATGCAACCGGTGAATATTGCTAAAACAAAACAACTGGTGGAAGCGCAGGAAAGAGGTGTGTATGATGGGAACAAAGTGCTGAACAGCCAGAAAGTACAGGGCTTTACTGTAGATAAATTATTCCTGCCTATTCCATTGGATGAAACGGTGGCTGACCCAAAACTGTTAGAAGCCGCGATACCTTACTATTAAACACGAACGTAAAAAATTAAACTACTTTAATACTATTTTATGTTACATACTTTAAAAACGATGGCGGTTTTCTTTGCAGGCATGCTGCTTTTTGCCTCCTGTACAAAGGAAATAAAGATCACTCCCGCCACTGCTAAAATCGAACCCGGAGAAGCTGCAGGTAATGCAGTGATCACGTTAACTGGCAGCGACCTTAAAAATATCCAGACTATCACTTTCGACCTGGGTAATGTTGCTGCTCCTTTTAATCCGAACTTTAATACAAATGATGCACTTGTTTTTAGGGTGCCGGCAGCAGCCAACCCCGGGGAACAGAATATAGTTTTTACAACTACTACCGGATACCAGTTCAGCATACCTTTTAAAGTGCTGGCAGTACCCACGCTCACTTCCGCTTCCATCAACGAGTGGGAAGCAGGCGATGTTATCACGATCTACGGCAACTACCTTGCTACAACCAGCAGTGTTACCATGTCTGAAGATCCTGCTGCAACAGTAGAGATCGTTTCGTCCACTGCTACAGAACTGCAGGTAAGAATGCCGGCTTCCGCAGCCAAATCAACCAAACTGCAGGTTACCAATGAAGCAGGCAGCAGCACTACGCTCTTTGTTTTTTACAATATTGACCTGGCGCATAAAATTTTTGTTGACCAGTACTACAATGGTTTTACAGACGGTTCCTGGGGCGATCCGGGTGTGATCAATACCGCACAAAGTAAGGGCGGTGTTGCGTCGGTATCAAAAAATTACCAGCGGGGCAACTGGCACCTGGTTCAGTTTGTTGACTGGAACAATGGCATCACCTATGATCCCGATTTTAAAACATTCAGTCTCTGGATCAGGGGTGGCTCACGTGACTATACTTTATACCTCACTACCGATACCAGGGACGTGGCTTTCGGCAACTCTGACCAGGCAACACCTATAGACGTACCGGCCAATACCTGGAAGTATTTTGAATTTCCGGCGTCTGCTTTGGGGTCGAAGTGGACAACCGGGGTGGCGCCATTGAAACAAATTGGATTTTGGATAAAAGGTCCCGATCCGCAGGATGAAACCTTCTACTTCGACAATGTTTTAATTTTTAAATAGATGCTGTTAACGGCAGAAAATAAATTTAAAAAACTACCAAACTAACGTATATGTATAAACTATTCAGCAATATTTTTTCACCGGCGGTTGCAGTATTAGTGCTGGTTGGCACTATGCAGTCTGCCTGTAAAAAGAAGGATGTTTACCCCGGGCAGTCTTTGCCAAAGATAACCGCAGTGGCACCCGGCAGCGGTGTGCCGGGAGTAGCTGTAATGATCAAGGGCGAAAATTTTAAAAGCGTTACTGCAGTTAAGTTTGGCACAGTGGATGCCGCTGCTTTTGATCCGGCTTCTGTTACAGATACTTCTTTGATGGTGCAGGTGCCGTCAATGGATTCCGGAAAAGTATTTGTACAGGTGTATTATGCCAACGGTGCCGGGTACAATGCAGCCCCCTTCACGGTAATGCTAAAACCGGATATCAGCAGCGTGCTGCCCTTAACCGGTTATCCGGGTGATGAAGTGACCATCAACGGTGTAAACCTTGATATTGTAAGTGAAGTGAAATTTGGAAATGTACCTGCAGCAGCTTTTGTTGCCACCAAAACAAAGATCGTGGTAAATATTCCTGCTGCTGCAGAAGGCGGTGACCAGTTGATCACTGTTACCTCCGCATCTACTGGCGGTGCAGATACAATTTCCTTTAATGTGAACATTGCGCCGCAGGTATTCTCCATTTCGCCTGCCACGGCTGCTACCGGAGATGTAGTAATGGTTACGGGTGCCCGTTTTACAGGTGCCAGCGAAGTGAAGCTGGGTACTACGCCGGTTACTTATACTGTTGTAAGTGCAACAGAGATCAGTTTTACCGTTCCAGCCGGTGCTTCGTCAGGTGCGGTTACCATCACTACACCCAATGGAACAGTTACCAGCAGCACGGCTTTAACGATATTGGTAGCAGGATTGGCTTTCCCCATTTATGATGAAGCTTTGTCGGGCAACTGGAATGGCTGGCTTGGCGGCGGATGGGGCGGCAATAAAGACCTGGCCAATGCAACGCCGGTCCGCAATGGTTCCTTCTCTATTAAAATTGATTATGCAGGCGGCTGGGGTTCTCCTTTGCAACTGGGCGGAGCCAGTATCCCCTTTGGTTCTTATACCCAGTTTAAATTGTCTATATACGGTGGCCCAGGTACCACAGGTAAGCGTATCAAAATTGTGTTTAATGAAGCAGGTGGTTATGAACTTACGCTCGGTACAGAAGGACAATGGAATGATTATGCGATCTCTATTTCCAATATTACTTCAGCCACTTCTTTAACAGCCATCTGGCTGCAGGAATTTACCGGCACCGACTATACGATCTATGTAGATGATATGGGACTGAATTAAAAATTGAACGGCCACCAGCGTATGACAGAATATAAAAAAATAGTACGGGGATTGTTTATTTTTTTGTGCACGGCGTTTTCATTTTACTCATTTGCACAGGCTGATCTGCCCTGCGATAAGGATGCTACAAAGGAAACAAAAGCATTGTACAGTAATTTAAAAAAGCTGGCGCAAAAAGGTTTTATGTTTGGCCACCAGGATGCACTTGCTTACGGGGTAACCTGGAAATACGAAAAGAGCCGGAGTGATGTAAAAGATGTCACTGGCGATTATCCTGCTGTATATGGCTGGGATCTTGGTGGTATCGAACGGGATAACAGCACAGTGAATTTAGATGGCGTGCCCTTCAACAAAATGAAACAGTTTATTAAAGAAGGATATGAAAGAGGCGGCGTGATCACCATCAGCTGGCATGCAGACAGTCCCTGGGGTAATGGTAAAAATGCCTGGGATACCACACACGGTACCGTTACTTCCATTTTGCCCAGTGGCGTTAATCATGAATTGTTTAAATCATGGCTGGATAAAGTAGCAGATTTTATCTCGTCACTTAAAGGTAGTAAGGGGGAAGCGATACCCATTTTATTCCGTCCCTTTCATGAATTGACGGGTAACTGGTTTTGGTGGTGCCGCAATACCTGCAGCGAAGAGGAGTTTAAAACCTTATGGCGTTTTGTAAGCTACTATTTACAACAGGAAAAAGGTTTGCATAACCTGCTCTATGTATATAACACGTCGGGTGATTTTAAAAGCAAGGAAGAATTTTTGCAACGTTATCCTGGTGATGATAAAGTGGATATGCTGAGTTTTGATGCCTACCAGTACGATGATCCGCAGAAGAACGACTGGTTTGTAAAGAACACAAATAGCTTATTGCAAATGGCAGGTGAAGCGGCAAACGAGAAAAATAAACTGTTTGCTTTTGGTGAAACAGGTTATGAAGCAATACCCTATGCAAACTGGTGGACAAATACATTATTAAAAGCAATAGGGGACAATAAAATTTCTTATGTGCTTTTGTGGAGGAATCACGGGTTGGCAGCCTGGAACGGTAAAATGCATTATTACGCACCTTACAAAGGACAGGTTTCCGAAAACGATTTTGTACAGTTTTATAAGTTGCCGACAACCATTTTCGAAAAAGAAGCGGCAGCAGAAAAACTATATTCAAATGGCAATTAGCAGCGCATTTTCATAAGTTAAACAGCAGCGTTGCGGATTGAGTCTTCTTTCTGCAACCGCTTTTGTTTTAAAAGGGAAAAGTTGATCTTTAAAAGAAAAAATGAAACTAACGATAGTAGATGTAAGCATTATCATCCTGTACCTGGTGTCAATGGTCATGATAGGGTGGTTTCTTAGAAAGAAGGCAAGGCAGAACAAGGAAAGCTATATGATGGGAGGGAAAAAACTTCCCTGGTATATGCTGGGCATGAGTGATGCGTCTGACATGTTTGATATCAGTGGAACGATGTGGATGGTATCCCTCTGTTTTGTGTATGGAATAAAAAGTATCTGGATACCCTGGCTTTGGCCCGTGTTCAACCAGGTGTTCAATATGATGTATCTCTCTAAATGGCTGAGAAGATCGAATGCCAATACGGGTGCTGAATGGCTGGCAACAAGGTTTGGAAAAATTGGCAAGGGTATCAAAGGTTCACACAGCATTGTGGTTGCTTTTGCATTGATAGGCTGTCTTGGTTTTTTGGCTTATGGTTTTATAGGTCTTGGCAAGTTCATTGAAATTTTTATTCCCTGGGATATGGTAAAGGGTTATGTTCCTTTTGATGTGGCACCGCAATATGTTGCCCATTTTTATGGGATCATTTTCACGCTTTTCGCCATGTTCTATTCTATCATTGGCGGTATGCACAGCATCGTACTGGGCGACCTGATAAAGTACGCCATCATGACGATTGGTTGTATTGCCATTGCAGTGATCGCCATGCAGCATTTGCAGGGCAAAACTTTGAATGTACCGGAAGGATGGGACAATCCTTTTTTTGGTACAAAACTCAACCTCGACTGGAGCCATATCGTGGCAGATGCCAATAAAAAAATTGCGGAAGATGGTTACAGCCTCTTTAGTTTGTTTTTTATGATGATGTTGTTTAAAGGTGTGTTTGCAGCAGGCGCCGGGCCAGCACCTAATTACGACATGCAAAAAATACTTTCTACCAAATCGCCCAGGGAAGCAAGTAAGATGACCGGCTTTGTTTCCATTGTGCTGCTGCCGGTTCGGTATGCCATGGTGATTGGTTTAACTGTATTGGGGTTGCTGTATTACAACGAGCTCAATTTAAGTGATGGAAAAGGAGGTGTGGACTTTGAAAGAATATTACCGGCAACTATTAATAATTATTTACCGGTAGGCATTTTAGGTTTGGTGTTAACAGGTTTGTTGGGTGCATTTATGGGTACTTTTTCAGGCACATTAAATGCGGCGCAGGCATACATCGTAAATGATATTTATTTAAAGTATATCAACCCGGAAGCTTCTACTAAAAAAGTGATGAGCATGAATTATATCACCGGGGTGGTGGTGGTGGCCATTGGTGTGGTACTAGGTTTTTTTGCCAAAGATGTAAACAGCATTCTCCAATGGATCGTTTCGGGACTGTATGGCGGTTATATAGCAGCCAATGTGTTGAAATGGTATTGGTGGCGCTTTAATGCCAATGGTTTTTTTTATGGCATGCTTACGGGTATAGCAGGTGCAATGGTTTTTTCGCATTTTTTCAGTGGTGTTGAATTTTTATATTATTTCCCTTTGCTTTTCCTGTTGTCTATTGCAGGATGCCTGGTGGGTACATACACAGCACCAGCAACGGAAATGACTACCCTGAAGACATTTTATAGTACAGTTCGTCCCTGGGGTTTTTGGAAGCCGGTGCATGCGATGGTAATAAAAGATGATCCATCGTTTGAGGCGAACAAAAGATTCGGACTGGATATGTTCAATGTGGCACTTGGCATCACAGCCCAGTTGTGCATGACACTGCTGCCCATGTACATCGTGTTGTGGATGAAACTTCCTTTACTGGTAACCATTATTATACTAACAGTCATTATCATCATTTTGAAAAAAACATGGTGGAATAAACTGGAGGATTAAACAATTATTTAAGCAAGTGGTATGAACAATGATTTTTTTGAAAGAATAACAAAGCTGGAACAGGAGCAGGAACGCCTGTTGCAGGAAACAAATGATAAGGAAGAAACAGGTAACGGTATTTTTGACCGGTATAAAAATCCTGTACTAACGGCGGCACATACCCCATTCAATTGGCGGTACGATCTCAATGCAGACACCAATCCTTACCTGATGGAAAGGTTTGGTATCAATGCAGTCATGAACGCCGGCGCCATCAAATGGAATGATAAATATATCCTGGTGCCGAGAGTGGAAGCTTCCAGCCGTAAATCTTTTTTTGCAGTGGCAGAGAGCCCGAATGGAATTGACAACTTCCGCTTTTGGGAATATCCCGTTCAAATGCCGGAAACAGATGAGCCGGATACAAATATTTATGATATGCGTTTGGTACAGCATGAAGACGGCTGGATATATGGTTTGTTTTGTACAGAGAGAAGGGATCCCACTGCACCATCAACGGATCAGTCTGCTGCCATAGCCCAATGCGGAATTGCAAGAACAAAAGACCTTATTCACTGGGAAAGGCTGAGTGACCTGGTTACCCCGTCCGCACAACAGCGTAACGTGGTGCTGCACCCGGAATTTGTACAGGGCAAATATGCTTTTTATACAAGACCACAGGATAGTTTTATCAGTGCTGGAAAAGGAGGTGGTATTGGTTTTGGTTTGAGTGATACAATGGAGCATGCAAGTATTGATAAAGAGACGGTCATTGATCATAAAGTATACCACACCGTATATGAACTGAAAAATGGGCTGGGGCCTGCGCCGTTAAAAACGAAGAAGGGCTGGCTGCACCTGGCACATGGCGTTAGAAATACGGCTGCTGGTCTCCGCTATGTACTGTATTTGTTTATGACGGATTTACAGGATGTAACGAAAGTTATCTATAAACCCGCCGGTTACTTTATTGCGCCGGAAGGAGCGGAAAGAACCGGGGATGTGTCAAATGTTGTATTTAGTAATGGCTGGATAGCTGACAGTGACGGCACTGTATTCATTTACTATGCTTCATCAGACACAAGAATGCATGTGGCAACAACCACCATAGAACAACTGCTCGATTATGTGATGAATACAGCTGCAGATGGATTGACTTCTTTTGAAACAGTTAAAACATTGACAGCGCTCATTGATAAGAACCAGTCTGAAGCAATGGTGCAAGTAGGTGTTTCATCAAAAAGCAAACAGTAAGGATGCTGGCCACTACAGCAAATACCGCTTCTGCACTTTCATCTTTCAAGGCTGAGTTAGAAACTGAGTTGAGTTTGATTCTGGACTGGTGGATGCACCACATGGCGGATGAACAGAACGGTGGCTTTTATGCAGGTGTTTCAAATGATAACCTGCCAGACGGAACTGAAAAAGGCGTTGTGCTGAACAGCAGGATACTCTGGACCTTTGCTGCTGTTCACAATTTTTCTCCCCGGCCAGAATACCTGCAGTTTGCAAAACGGGCTTTTGGTTTTATCGAAAAAAACTTTGTTGATTACCGTTATGGCGGCGTTTTTTGGTCAGTGGATGCAAAGGGAAAAATGAAAGATGGGAAGAAGCAGATCTATGGATTGTCATTTTGTATCTATGGTTTGTCAGAATATTATAAAGCGACTGCTGATCATACTGCCCTCATCATTGCAAAAGATCTGTACAATAGTATTGAGCAGTACAGTTTTGATGAAAAGTTTGGCGGCTATATCGAAGCCTTTACAAGGGAATGGTACGATGCTGGTGATCTCCGGTTGAGCGATAAGGATGATAACGAACGAAAGACAATGAATACGCACCTGCATATCATTGAAGCGTATGCAAATTTATATTCCGTGTGGCCGGATGAAGGACTAAGACAAAAGATTGAAGGGCTGCTGGGTTATTTTGACAAGTACATTTTCAATTACGAAACGCATCACCTCAATTTATTTATGGACGATGAGTGGAATGTACGTTCATCATTGGTTTCATTTGGACATGATATTGAGGCTGCGTGGTTGCTGCAGGAATGTGCAGAAGCTATTCAGCATGTAGTGTACACAGGTCATTTTAAAAAACTGGCCATCATGCTGGCCGATGCTGCAGCAAAGGGAATAGATGCAAAAGATGGCGGACTCTGGTATGAATATGAACAAAAGGACGATCATTGGATAAAAGAAAAACATTGGTGGCCACAGGCAGAGGCGATGGTTGGTTTCTTTAATGCGTACCAGTTAAGCGGTGATGAAAAATACCTGGGCAATTCCCTGAATGCTTTTGATTTTGTGAAAAAGCATATTAAAGACAAAGAAAAGGGCGAGTGGTTTTGGGGTATTGAGGAAGATGGAACGGTTATAAAAAAGGATAAAGCCGGCTTCTGGAAATGCCCTTATCATAATGGCCGGGCATGCCTTGAATTAATAAAGCGGATCACAGTTTTGTAAAAAATATTAACCCTATGAGAATGAATATACTTTTTTCAGTGGCCATTTTAGTAATGCTGTTTGATTCCTGTAAAAAAGCAGGAAGCGGACCCGTAACGCCTCCGGCAACAGATACTACTACGATAGCACCACAGGTTGATCCCCCAGTTGCGAATACCATTGGTTTTTTTCTGAATGACTGGCAACCCAAAAATTTCACCTTGCCTGCTTCCACTATCGCAGGTACAGTTCCTGCTTCTGCCGGCGTCATCATTCAGATTGACCGGAGCAATGTATTAACAAAGATACCCCGTGGCATTGCCGGCAACAACTCAAATATATGGATGGGGCAGTTTGTAACGGAACCCGTTTTGCTGGGTCATCTTACTAAAATGAAGCCGCATATTATTCGTTTTCCCGGGGGCAGTATCAGTGATATTTTTTTCTGGAATGCGCAAAACAATGTGCCGCCAACAGATGCACCTTCAAGTTTAGTACAGGCCAATGGCAATGTTGTACCAGCTGGTTACTGGTATGGAAAGAATGCGGAGAACTGGACCTTTTCTGTTGATAATTATTACAACATGCTGCAGCAAACGAACAACGAAGGGATGATCACTATCAATTACGGCTATGCCCGTTATGGTAAAAGCGCTGATCCTGTGGCAACGGCTGCCCACATGGCTGCTGACTGGGTTAGGTATGATAATGGCAGAACAAAATACTGGGAGATCGGTAATGAAAATTTTGGTGACTGGGAAGCAGGTTACCGGATCAATACCACGGATAACCGTGATGGACAACCAGAATTTTTAACCGGTCAATTGTATGGACAGCATTTCAAAGTATTTGCCGACTCCATGAAGGCTGCCGCAGCTGCCATTGGTAAAACAATTTATATCGGTGCTGTAATGTCAGAGGCAGCACCCGAATCCTGGTGGACATCTACTGCACGAAACTGGAATACAGGCATCATGACAGGTGCAGGCAGCTCCCCTGATTATTATATCGTTCATAATTATTACACGCCCTATCAAACTAACGCCAACGCCGCAACGATTTTAACAACCGCACAAACGGTTACTCAAAATATGATGGACTATGTAAAACAGCAGTTGAGTGCAGGAGGGGTACCGCAAAAGCCGGTGATCCTGGGTGAGTTTAATATTACATCACAAGGACAAAAACAGCAGGTGTCACATATAAACGGTTTGCACGCCACCATGGTGCTGGGAGAATCCATCAAAAATAAATATGGCATGACGGCAAGATGGGATTTGGCCAATGGCTGGAGTAATGGCAATGATCATGGTTTGTTCAATATTGGTGATGAACCCGGAGGTATCCCCAAGTGGAACCCAAGACCTGCTTTTTATCATATGTATTATTTTCAACAATACAGCGGCGACAGGATGGTCGCCTCCACTTCAACAGACCCGAATGTGGTTTCATACGCCAGTTCCTTTTCGTCTGGTGAAACCGGCGTGGTGCTGGTAAATAAATCCACCACGGTAAAAACAGCAGCCATCACCGTGGCGAACTTTAAAAAAGGCACCCAATATTTTTGGTATACACTAACAGGTGGCACGGATAACGGGGAATTTTCAGGACAAACTTTTGTTAATGATATTGCCCCTGACAATGCTACGGGCGGCCCCCTGGGCTACGAAACAATAAAACCTTACAGCGCATCCACAACTTCCGGAATTAAAATATCTTTACCTGCAAGAGCGGCAGTATTTTTGGTAATACTGAAGCCGTAATATTTTACAGGTATGAAAAATCTATTGTCCTTTCTGTTATTGACCGTCTTTTTTACAATGCGGTCCAGTTCCCAGTTGAGATTGCCCGCCGTTTTATCCTCCCATATGGTATTGCAGCAAAATGATTCTGTATTGTTGTGGGGTTGGGCCAACCCGGGTGATAAACTGTTTGTTACCAACAGCTGGGATAACAAAACGGATTCGGCCTTGGTTAGCAATGGTGCCAAGTGGCGTTTAAAAGTGAAAACACCTGCCGCAGGCGGGCCATACAACATCCATTTTAAACAGCATGAGCAAAAAATCCTGCTGGAGAATGTCATGATTGGTGAGGTTTGGTATTGTAGCGGACAGAGTAATATGGACTGGAATTATTACCTGGGTGTGAGGAATATGCAGGAAGAACTGAACCTGGATAAGCAAAATAATATCCGTTTCTTTTTTATTCCTAAATCCACATCAGATCACCCGCAGGAAGATGTGCGGTCGCAATGGGCAGTTTGTGATTCTAATAACCTCAAATCATTTAGTGCAGTAGCCTATTTCTTCGCAAAAAAATTGCAGCAGGAATTAAATGTGCCCGTAGGCTTGATTCAGGGAAGCTGGGGAGGCACACCGGCTGAAGTATGGACACCGGCAGAAAAAATAAACAACAATGTGGTGCTGAAAGGTTCTTACGAAAAACTTGATTCGTTTAATTGGTGGCCTAAAACACCGGGTGTTGCGTTTAATGCGATGGTTGCACCGGTTACCAATTTCTCCATAGCAGGTGCCATCTGGTACCAGGGAGAAGGCAATACGGCAGCGCCAACTACCTATGGCGACTTGCTTACCACGATGATTGACTCCTGGAGAAATGCCTGGAAGAAGAAATTCCCTTTCTACTTTGTTCAGATAGCTCCTTTCACTTACGGGAAAGGATTTAGTGCTGCCATTATAAGGGAACAGCAAACAAAAGCTGCTGGTCATGAAAATACAGGCATGATCGTTATTCCTGATTTGGTGGATAATGTAACGGACATACATCCACGAAATAAAAAGGATGTAGGTTTCCGCCTCGGGAATATGGCCCTGGCACTTAACTATAAAAAGGACAGCATCGTAGTGCAGCATCCTGTTTACGACAGGCTGCAGTTCAGCTCAGACAAAGCAGAGATCGGTTTTCTTTTCACTGGCGGGTCCCTGCATAGTTTGGGTGCTACAGTTACAGCGCTGGAAATTGCTGGTGCAGACAGGGTGTTTTACCCGGCTGAAAGCAAGATCGATAAAAATGTACTTCTCGTGTGGAGTAAGATGGTAAAGGAGCCGGTAGCCATTCGATATGGTTTTAGCAATGATGGTATTGGAAATTTATTCAGCGTGTTTGGCTTGCCGGTAATACCGTTCCGGACCGATGACTGGCCGGTGGAATAATATTTAATCTTTTTTTATGAACAAGCCTGAGTGCTGCTATGTAACATCGTTGTACTTGGTCCCAACGAAGTTGGTGAAGCACTCACTTGTACTTATATTTCCTTTGCTCTGCTTTTTTTCATTGCGATCCACTGCTCAACGCAATCTTACATTTTACCCCGCCGATCATTCCTGCATCCAGTTCACCGGCAGGATAGATTTTTCCAATCCAAAACTCCCTCGATTTTGGCAACCCGGTGTATCTATTAAGGTACAGTTTACTGGCAGCTACTGCGATGTAATTGTAAATGATGAAGTGCTCTGGGGCAAAAATCAAAATTATATTGAAGTAGTTTTAGATGGCCATCCCATTCGGGTTCAAACAAAAGGCAAAAGAGATACGATTGCTGTTGGCCAAAAATTATCCATTGGAAAACATACGCTCGAAATTTATAAAAATACAGAGGCCAACATCGGTTACCTGGAGCTGGTGGGGTTTCGTTGCGAAGCCTTGCTGGAACCAACGCCAAAGCCTGTACGAAAAATGGAATGTATCGGCAATTCCATCACCTGCGGCACAGGCAGCGATCTGTCGGCTATTCCCTGTGGCAAAGGTGTGTGGCATGACCAGCATAACGCCTATATGAGTTATGCTGCCATTACTGCAAGGGATTTAAATGCACAATCCCATTTGTCCGCAGTATCAGGTATTGGCTTAATGCGCAGCTGCTGCAATATGGATATCATCATGCCACAGGTTTTTGATAAAGTAAGCATGAGAGATGATACCATTGCCTGGGATTTTAATCTATACCAGCCTGATGTAGTAACTATTTGCCTGGGCCAAAATGACGGCGTGCAGGATTCAGCTGCTTTTTGCAACAAGTACGTTTCTTTTTTAAAAACACTGAGAGACCATTACCCTGCAGCTAATTTTATTTTGCTCAGCAGCCCGATGGCAGATGAAACGCTGAAAGTCTTTATGAAGAAAACACTAAGTGCTGTGGCTTTGAAGATGCAGCATGAAGGAGATACAAATGTGCATACTTATTTTTTCGCCCGCAGCTACACCAGTGGTTGTGATTATCATCCCACTGTTGAAGAACATAAACTGATAGCAGCAGAATTGACGGAAGCAGCCAGGAAAATCATGCACTGGTAAATTCAAATAGAGTAAAGAAGCAGGTGTTAGTATTCTGCAAACCGCAGACGGGGCCAGGAGCCACCGCCGGGGTAGTATCTAATCCCGCCAGTGGTTGCAAACCCTCACCGCGGTTATTCCAGGATAGCAGTTCCATCATCTGTTTGTACAACGTAAGTCGTGAGATCCATACCCATCGCTGTCTTGTAATTTTTATAGAGCGTGGCAGACAACTCATCAATGGCTTCTTCTTTTACAATATTAATGGTGCAGCCGCCAAAACCTCCGCCCATCATTCTTGCACCCAACACAGCAGGATTGTTTTTTACAGCTGCAGCTAAAAAGTCAAGTTCCTTGCAACTCACTTCATAGTCGTTGCTCAACCCTTCATGTGTGGCAAACATTTTTTTGCCAAGAGAAGTGAGGTTCCCATGTTTCAGGTCGTCGCAGGCGGTAGTAAGTCTTTCAATTTCTTCTACCATATACTTGCAACGCCTGTACAATAGTTCGTCTGCCGGTTTTACATAGTCATCCAGCATTTGCATATTGGCATCCCGTAATTTTTTTACCTGCGGGTGATGTGGTTGTATCAATGCAATTCCAGCTTCGCATTGCTGTCTTCTTACATTGTATTCAGATGAAGCCAATGAATGTTTTACATTGCTGTTGAAGAGAACCAGTTTATATCCTTCCAGTTGTAATGGAATGTATTCATAATCAAGCGAGCGGCAGTCTAATTTGATAGCATGGTCTTTTTTGCCAAACATACTGGCAAACATATCCATGATGCCGCATTGTACGCCGGCATAGGCATGTTCTGCTTGTTGCGCCAGTTTCACCATTTGCATTTTGTGCAGCTCCAGGTTAAATAATTCATTCAATGCAAATACAACCGCACATTCTACTGCAGCGGAGGAAGAGAGCCCGGCGCCTGCAGGCACATCACCATCAATCACTAAATTAAAACCGCTGATTGGATGACCATTTTTAAGCAGCTGGTCCACGATACCAAGGATGTAGGTATGCCATTGTTGTGATGGCTGTATCCTGGAGATAGCGGTTTCAAATGCTTCATTAAAATTGGAAGCATATAGTTTTATTATATCGTCATCTCTTTTGGCAACAGCCACATATACCGCTTTGTCAATAGCTGCCGGCAATACAAATCCATCATTGTAATCGGTGTGCTCTCCAATGATATTTACCCTGCCCGGTGACCTGGCGATCAGGGGTTTACCGGAAAATTTTTCTGCAAACTGTTTGCTGACTTGCTCCGTCATAGAATTTTTATTTAAAAGCATCAAGTGCCACACTTGGTTTGCCATTGTTATAAAAGGCGCCCAGCGTATATCCTTTCCAGTTATTATATGCCTGTGGCTCCCAGTAGAGTACGCCGAGACATTTTTTATTGGCAACAGACTTTCCTTTTGCAATAATATCGGCTAAAAAGTTTTTACATTCCGTTGCATTGTCCCAGGGCATACCCACTTCCACTATCATTACTTCTTTGTTGTATCGGCTGATCATATCATTCATATTGTTCAGGCAATTCTGGTTGGCAACAGCCCAGCCAGTGCCCGCCCAGGAAGGATAGAGTGACATACCGATCACATCATACTTTGCAGCATTTGTTCTGAGTCCGTCAAACATCCAGCGGAACAGGCTGTTGTCATAACCATTAGACAGGTGTACGATTACTTTTGCGGAAGGAAAAACTGATTTTACGGCATCATATCCTGCATTTACTAATTGAGCGAAATTTGTCATATTGGTGGAAGCCCTGCCATCCGGCCAAAGCATACCATCATTTGTTTCGTTACCTACTTGTACCCATTCGGGTGTTACGCCTGCCGTTTTTAATTGATTCAATACATCTGTAGTATGAGTAGCCAACGATGTTTTCAGTGTGGCAAAATCCTGCGCTGCCCAGGCTGCTGGTTTTGTTTGTTTACCTGGATCTGCCCAATCATCACTGTAATGAAAATCGATCATCACCCGCATGCCCATGTTTTTTGCTCTCACCGCTTTGGTAACCACATCAGCAGCATTGTTCCATCCTGCAGCCGGGTTTACCCATACCCTCAACCGTATACTGTTCATGCCAAGTGATTTTAGCAATGCAATACACTCTGTTTGGGTACCTGCTGTTGAATAAAATTTCACGCCTGCAGCTTCCATTTCTGTCAACCAGCCTACGTCGGCTCCTTTTGCAAAACTATCTGTTACCGGAGGTGTTGGTGGCAGGGGGGTGGATTGCTTTTTGCAGGTGGTGGCCATACAACTTACAATGATCAAACTCAGTACGGCACGGCTTGCGAGGAAATTCGGCCAGTTTTTAATTTGTTTCATCTGGTTTTCATTTGGCCACAAGTTAACAATGCTTTGATATATTCAGCAGTATTGGTACAATTTTTACCAACCCCGGTACTTTAATGATTTTTTGAGGCATTTACTTTTTAAAAGAATAACTTTTGGGTGTGAAGGAATCGAAGGGGTGCGGACCTTTTTTGGAATTTTACGCTTACTGGCTTTGCCTGTATTGTTAAGATTATTTCACCTGCCTTTTTTGAAAAAGGCTGGCAAACGTTAGCAGGTCAACAATATGTTTGATAGCTGAATATGATTGTACAGTTTTACTTTTGAAAACAGTGAAAGGAGCTGATGACTATTTTACGTACTTTCAAAATTCAACTGTTTAAAATGAAAACAACGATGCTTGTAATTTATTTTTTTATGATGGCTGCCATCTCCTGCAAACAACAGCAGGAAATCAATATTGCTTTTAATGACAGTCAGCTTGCTTACGATGGACGGATCCGGTATACAAACGAAGCCGCCATTTTATCATGGCCTGGTTCAGCCATCCATATCAATTTCAGCGGAACTGAAATAAAAGGATCGTTTAGTGAATCTGATACTGCTAACTATTACAATGTGATCATCGACGGGAAGATCATATCCAGAATGCATTTTGACAAAGAAAGAAAAACATACACGCTGGCGTCAGGGCTTGAAAACAGGGCTCATAGCCTGAAACTTTTTAAAAGAACAGAGTGGGATAAAGGCAGCACCTCCTTTTATTCTTTTTCCGGCAAGGATTTAAAAATTTTACCGCCGCCTGCAAAGCCTAAGAGAAAAATTGAGTTTTATGGAAACTCTATCAGTTGCGGTTATGCCATTGAAGACCTTACAACTGATATGGGGATCGGATTTTTTGAAAATAATTACAATGCCTTTCCAGCCGTTACTGCCAGGCACTTCAACGCACAATACAGCTGTATTGCCAAAAGCGGCATTGGCATCACCGTTAGTTGGTTTCCCTTGCTGATGAAAGAAATGTACAACCGGCTTAACCCGGAAGATTCCGGCAGTAAATGGGATTTTTCTCAATACACACCAGATATAGTAGTGATCAACTTAATGCAAAACGATTACTGGATCACCAATATGCCGGATAATGATCAATTCAAATTAAGGTTTGGCAATAAAAAACCAACCAGTGACTATATTATTGGAGAATACAAAAGTTTTGTTCAATCTGTAAGGACACAATATCCTGGTGCGAAAATTATCTGTATGCTGGGCAATATGGATATCACCAGCAAAGGCTCTTTATGGCCGGGTTATGTGGCAACAGCTACCGGCCAGCTGAATGATAAAAATGTTTTCAACCTCGTTGTGCCTTATAAAAATACGCCGGGACATCCCCGGACGGATGAACAAAAGATACTGGCAAACAGCCTGGTTGCTTTTATTGATAAAAATATTGTTTGGTAAAAATTTTTTGATGAAACAGATTTTATTACTGCTGGTGATTTTTTGTTTGTATGCGGATCTAGTGGCGCAACCTGGAATTCCTGTGCTGATCGACAGCAACGCCACAGAAGAAACAAAACATCTTTTCTCTAACTTGTACCTGCTTGCAAATGATCATAAAATTTTATTTGGTCACCAGCATGCTACGGAATATGGACATGGATGGAGTGGGGAGGAAAACCGGAGTGATGTGAAATCGGTGACAGGTTCACATCCTGCAGTGATCGGTGTTGATTTTATGGATGCTTTTGGTGCTGAAGGAAATAGTATTGACAAAAAAAGGGAGGCATTAAGACAAAATATTGTGGCTACTTATAACCGTGGGGGCATTACAACAGTGTCCTGGCATTTCAACAATCCTGCCTCAGGTGGTGGTTTTTATTGGAAAGATTCTGTATCGAAACCTTCGGTAAAACTGATCATTCCCGGTGGCAGTCATCACGGCAAGTATAAAATGATATTGCAGGATATCGCTGCTTTTGCCAAATCAGTAAAAGGGAATGATAGTAAGTTAGTGCCAATGATCTTTCGTCCTTATCATGAATTTGATGGTGACTGGTTTTGGTGGGGCCGTTCTCATTGTACCGTGGATGAATTTAAAACCCTGTGGCAGTATACAGTCATTTATTTACGAGATTCTATGAAGGTGCATAATTTTATATATGCTTTTTCACCGGATAACCGTTTTAACAGCGAAGTGGAATTTACCGAACGCTACCCTGGTAATGATTATGTTGATATGGTGGGTTTGGATAATTATGGTGATTGGGGCAGGGATGGAAAATATGATTTGAAAGCGGGGATAAAAAAGTTACAGATCGTATCAGCATTTGCAGAGAAGAATGGTAAAGTGGCGGCATTTACAGAAACAGGTTTG
>JAKQJG010000379.1 GCA_029561305.1 Bacteroidota bacterium
GCCTGCAAAAGACTCAATATGTTTTTACGATGGATGGTACGACAGGATGATAAAGGAGTTGATTTTGGTATCTGGCAAACGATTCAACCTTCGCAGCTCATTTGCCCACTGGATGTTCATGTAGCAAGAGTAGCGAGGCGACTGGGTTTGTTGCATCGAAAACAAGACGACTGGCTGGCCGCAGCGGAACTTACTGCCTATTTGAGAACATTGGATCCCCATGACCCCGTAAAATATGACTATGCTTTATTTGGGCTGGGAGTGATGGAGAAATATTAACTTGACCTCATGGAAAATGCCGCGTTGATACAACTGGTGAACAAAGAACTTACATTGGAACTGCCAGAGCAAATTTCAATGGAAGAGATACAGGAAAAGTTATCTGCTCATATCAACAGGCTGATACAAAGCAATTTTGAACAATTGGTAAACCTGCTGTACAGGATTGATGTGAGTGAAGCAAAAATCAAATCTCTATTGGAATACCAGGCGGGAACCAATGCAGGTGATATTATTGCCAATCTTGTCATTGAGAGACAATTACAAAAAATAAAGTCAAGAGAACAATTCAAAACAAATGACAGCAGCTTCGATGATGAAGAAAAGTGGTAATAATCATTGAACGTCAAAGTCCCCTTTAGGGGATTTAGGGGTGTTAAACATAAGTTCCCTTACTTTCTCTTTGTCCTCCTTTTCTTTCTCCAGGTCAAACATGGTTCCAAATACATGGTCCCACAACGTGGAACTTACACCAAAACCTTTTTCCTGTTGCTTATAATGATGCAGGTGATGGTTACGCCATAAAGGCTTCATCCATTTAAAAGGCGGATTCCAGGCATGAATAGCATAGTGCATAGAACCGTACAATAAATACCCCATTACAAAGCCTGCAAAAAAACTAAAGGAAAACTCATTTATGCCTGCCATTTTACTGGTAAAAAATATTACTAAAAAAACAACAGCAGCAATAACCAGGCTTGGAAGTGGCGGCATAAAGAGGCGTTCTTTATCCCGGGGATATTCGTGGTGATTGCCGTGCAATACATACACCACTCTCTTTAATCTTTTGCTGGAAGCAATAAAATGAAATGCAAACCGGTGAATACAATATTCAAAAAATGTCCAGAAGAGAACACCTGACAAAAAACTCAGGATGAGCGAAAGGAGCGCTACATTTTTAAACGCACTGCTATAAAAAATAAGGAAGATAATGAGGGGCCCGTACATTCCCCAAATAACCAAGGGGTGTGTTTTGGTAAAAATTTCCAGGAAACGATTTTCAAATAGCCTGGCTTGCCCTTTATTATAAATTTTCTCCATTTTCATATAGGGGTTTTGCTACACCAAATTTAAATAATTGGCGTCAATTGAGGCCTGCAGTTTGTAATGTTGATGAATTTTTAATACCTACTTTTGATTGCAAATTTTAAGCCGATGAAATTAGTCACTTATGCAAAGGAAGGCCACGAACAACTTGCCCTTCTGATCGATGGAAAATTATATAATACGGATACATTGCACCCTGACCTGCCCATCAGTATGTCGATGTTTTTAAACTATTGGGATGATGTGTATCCCATCGCAGCAGCAGCAGAAAAAAGAATTAAAGAAGGGCTGGCAAATAAGTTACCATCGGCTACTTTTAATGAAGCCCATATTCTTGCCCCGGTGCCGGTTCCCACGAGCTGCCGGGATGGCTATGCTTTTCGCCAGCATGTGGCTGCAGCCCGAAGAAACAGGAAGGTGGATATGATTCCGGAATTTGACCAATACCCGATATTTTATTTTACCAACCACAACAGCATACAGGGCCCGGGTGAAATAGCTTGCATGCCAGATCATTTTGAAAAACTTGATTTTGAGCTCGAAGCAGCCATCGTTATCTGCAGGCATGGAAGAAATATTCCTGCAGCAGATGCAGACGACTACATAGCCGGACTGATGATCATGAATGATATGAGTGCAAGGCGGCTACAGATGGAGGAAATGCTGCTGAACCTCGGCCCTGCAAAAGGAAAAGATTTTTCTACTGTGATTGGCCCTATGCTGGTTACATTGGATGAGCTGGAAGAACTGGAAGTGCCCTGCAAAGAAAACCATACCGGCAAAGCATGGAACCTGCAAATGAAATGCCGGGTAAATGGCGTACAGGTAAGTGAAGGCAACCTAAGTGATATGGACTGGACCTTTGCGGAGATCATTGAGCGTTGCAGCTATGGCGTTAATCTTTTCCCCGGGGATGTGATAGGAAGTGGCACGGTGGGTACGGGTTGTTTTTTAGAATTGAATGGTACAGGAAAATTAAATGATCCCAATTACCAGGAGCAATGGTTACAAGAAGGCGATGTGGTGGAGATGGAAATAGATGGGTTGGGTAAATTAAGTAATACAATAATCAAAGATGAAAGTGATTTCAGCATACTGGCGTTGAAGAAAGGTACTTACTGACATGAGAGAAAAACTTAACTGGTGGTGGTATTTTTTTGCAGCAGGTTTTTTACTGCCCTTTTTACAATATGTGCTTATTGGCTCTTTTGATTATTTTATATCACTGCCCTTTTTGAAGCAATATATAGTTGCAGGATTAAACCCGTTCCTCGCCTTGCCCATTTCAATCCTGATACTGCTGTTATTTGTATTGCTGTTGAAAGTGTATTCAAGATTTATAAAGTCTGAAACTTCATATAAGTTTTTTTATAGTGGTACTGTACTTGTCTTTATAATTTTTTTTATATTAAACATGACAGTTACATATCCCGGATTTTCTTCTGAACTTCCACCGAGAAGGTATTACGATATGGATGCAGATAAAAATGTGAGTGAAGATTACTTAACAGCGGCTTTCATGGTACTAAACGGTTTATTGTTCTTAGCCTTCGCTATCAAAAATTTAT
>JAKQJG010000336.1 GCA_029561305.1 Bacteroidota bacterium
TCTTTTGCGAAGCCAAACTGTAGGACAGCTGTTAGTATTAAATACAAAGGAACTATTGCGTGCTTCATTGAATTAATTTAAAAGGCAGAACTTTTGCATATCAAGGTTCTTTCGAAACATAAGCTATATATGCAGCTATCAGCAAAATAAAACTACGAAAAAAAGCACATTGCCTCTGGTCGGCAGGAAAATCTATCAGTAAACTAAAAAACATACGCCACCCTTGCTGCAAAGTAAGTGGCTACAATACCTCTTTTTTGTACTGCCTGGAAGCGTAGAGAGATATCTGTTTTAGGAGATGCCATCATTCCCACGCCAAGCGCATAGGTGGCAGAAACAAAAGGCTTGCTTCTGAAAGCAAAACCAAACTGGGGATGTACATAGAATTTTCCTTCATTGTCAATCTTCATTCCAAATAGTAAGGGCACCATACCAAAACGTTGTATGCGCTCATAGCCAATGGAAGGATCAATAGAATCCGTAGGTGAAACATATTTGTTTTCAAAATACATATACCCTGTACCGATAGTAACGGCTGAATTGTCGGCAAATAAATATTCACCCTGTATTGAAATGCCATAGCCCAGGCGGTGGGCAAAATTAAACCTGCCGGTGGCATAACCAAGGTCTGCACCAATTTGTAATGAATAATCATTCCGGGTGGGTACTGTTTGTGCTGTACCCATTGTGGCAATACAAAGTATGGAAAGGCTAAAAAGAAGTTTCTTCATGCCGGTTACACAGTTTGGATCATTTCGCTTTGCAGCACAGGATTACTCAGATTTTTTTTTTCGGAAAACTCCTTAGAGGCTTTTATAAAAGCAGTAAATACTGGTTGCGGATTCTCCACTGTGCTTTTTAGTTCGGGATGATATTGCACACCAATAAAGAATGGATGATCTTTCAGTTCCACGATCTCTACCAATCCGGTTGCAGGATTTTTTCCGCTGGCCAGCATTCCGGCATTTTCAAATTGTGGCAGGTAGCTATTGTTAAATTCCCAGCGGTGGCGGTGGCGCTCCGTAATCTCAGTAGTGCCATATACAGCATGTGCAAGGGAATTTTCTTTTATTTCGCAGGGATAGCTGCCGAGCCGCATGGTGCCGCCCTTGGCCGTTATCTTTTTTTGTCCTTCCATCAGGTCGATGACAGGATTGGTTGTGTTGACATCCATTTCAGTAGAATGTGCATCGGACAACCCCAATACATTTCTTGCAAATTCTATTACAGCCATTTGCATACCCAGGCAAATACCAAAGAAAGGCAACCTGTTTTCCCTTGCAAATTTTACTGCAATGATCTTCCCTTCCACGCCACGGATACCAAAACCGGGTGCCACCAGTAAGCCATCCAGGCCACCAAGTTTTTCATGCACATTGGCATCTGTAATAAACTCACTATGTATGTTTACGATATTTACTTTACAACGGTTAACCGCACCGGCATGTACAAAGGCTTCCAATATTGATTTGTATGCATCCTGCAGTTCGATATATTTCCCGATCAGTCCAATATTTACTTTCGAAACGGGGTTCTTAACTTTATCTAAAAACTCTTTCCATTTACCCAGTTGCGGAGCAGAGTAACCATTGATATGCAGCTTCTTTAAAACGATGGTATCTAAACCTTCCTGCAGCATCTTCAACGGCACTTCATATATACTGCTGGCGTCCATGGCTTCGATCACTGCTTCTGTTTTTACATTGCAGAATAAAGCAATTTTTTTACGCAGTTCTGCCGTTAATGACCTTTCAGTACGGCAAACAATTATATCAGGATGCACCCCATTTTCGCTCATCAGCTTTACACTGTGCTGGGTGGGTTTGGTTTTGAGTTCTTTGGCTGCTTTTAAATAAGGAATCAGTGTCAGGTGTACTACTAAAAAATCTTCGTCTTCCATTTCCCATTGCAGCTGTCTTACCGCTTCAATAAAAGGAAGACTTTCGATATCACCTACAGTGCCACCAATTTCTGTAATGACAATATCGTAGTCGCCGCTTTGTCCAAGCAGCAGCATTCTGCGTTTAATCTCGTCCGTTATATGCGGCACCACCTGCACGGTTTTGCCAAGATAAGCGCCTTCCCTTTCTTTATTGATAACAGTTTGATAAATGCGGCCGGTAGTAACATTATTGGCCTGGGTGGTAAAAGTACTCAGGAACCTTTCATAATGACCGAGGTCAAGATCCGTTTCAGCGCCATCTTCCGTAACATAACATTCGCCATGTTCGTAAGGATTCAGCGTGCCGGGATCAACATTGATATAGGGATCAAATTTCTGAATGGTAACCTTCAATCCCCTGGACTGAAGCAGTTTTGCAAGAGAAGCAGCGATGATCCCTTTTCCAAGAGAAGATGTAACGCCGCCGGTAACGAATATATATTTAGCCATAAAACAGGTTTATCAAAGTTTCGAATGTTTAACAATGCCTTTCTACAAAAATAGCCACCCAAGCATGAGCTGATTCAAAGCGTCATGCGGCACATGTAAGCCGTAAAATGAGCGATTACTTAAGAAACAATTTATATGACCAGTGGGAAAAAATATCCGGGAGGTCATGCAAACATACAGTGATTTTTTGTGCCGGTAAAATTTGATTTAAAAAAATTGGGGAAATGCTGCGCAAAACGATGGCACACAGCAAATTTTTAACAGGCCAAATTGAGCACTGGATCCAAGCTGCCCATTATTTTGCATAGTTTTGAGATTCAATAAATTAAATTCCATCTTGACTGGCCTAAAATTTTCATTTTCCTTAATATGTACCCTGCTGCTATACCCTGCATTGGCGCAGCTGCCCATACTGGATGAAATAAATCCAGCTGCTGCTCCCTCCCAGGAGCCCGGCCGGAAAAAATCCGCTACTGTATTCAAAAAAGATGGGTTATATGGTCTTAAAAAGACCGATTCTGTTTTACTCCCACCCGTTTACGAAGAGATATTTCCCATTACCGCTTCAATTTTACAGTTAAAGCAACAGGGCAAATACGGGGTGGCAGATAAAAATGGACGCATCTTTATCCCGTTGGAATATGACAGTATCCAACACAATTTTGCAGGCAATGAAGCACTGGTTGTGTACAAAAGCGGCAAGGCGGCTGTATTCAACACAAAGGGAGGGGAGATATTGCCGCTGCAGTATGACGCCATTTTGTATGCCAATGCCGGCAGCCAATATGCCTATGTAAAAAAAGATGGGCAGACCTTTTTATTATTTGGCAAGATGCCTGTAACGCTGCCCTTCCAGTCACTTGTTTTCTACAACAATCTTGTTGTAATAAAACAGCACGACAAATATGGCCTGTTGAAGAATGGCAAACTGGTTTCGCCATCCCAATACGACAGTATCTATGTGGCGCAGCAAAAAAGTTTTCGGGCCATCACCGCCAGTTCACTATTTTCTGATTACCGCATGATGGCCAACACCCTTTTTATTCAACAAAATAATCAGTATGGCCTGCTGGATCAGGATGGAAATGTTATAGCCGCCCCCATGTACGACAATATTCAATATGACCATTACCGTAAAGTATACCACATAAAAAAAGACACGCTTACCGGGCTGTACCTTGAATCCACCAAAAAGAAAACCGCTGTTGAATATGAACAGGTGTACAGTGATGGGATGAGATTTATCACGGTTAAAAAGAATGGCCGCTATGGCATTATCAATTACCAGCTTCAGCAGGTATTGCGCTGCGAATATGATAAAATCGATATCATGGGCAGCAGCAGCTGTTTACGGGCTGTTCAAAATGGCAAAACAGGTTTATTCAGCGACATCGGCAGGCCAATTGTTCCATTGATGTATGATACAATTGATGAGTTCTCTTTAACTGAAAAACTGAGAGGGCTTTACAAAGTGACACTCAATGGCCGCATGGGTATTGCAGATGCATCCAGTAAAACAATTGTACCGGTGCTGTACGAAAGTATTGTTGAGATGAATCATTTTTTAGTAGTACAAAGTGGAAAAAGATACGGCTTATACAACAGGGATGGAAAGCGGGTATGCGATACCGTTTACCAGGGGTTTAAACCCAGTTTTACCAAGTACAGCCCATTGCTTTTTTCGTACAAAGATTCACTAAAAGGGATCATTAAAGAGGGCGGCACTGTATTGTATGAACCTGCGTTTACCTCCACCGGTTATATAACGGATACGGATGGCCTGCTGAATCCCTATGGTTCCGTCAGGAAAAAGTACCTGTACGTAAAAGACCGGAACAACAAAATGGGGGTGATGGAGGAAACCAGTGCCAACATGATCATACCTGTTGAGTACGATGCCATTTATCAAAAGCTGGAGACCATCAAAGGCGCTTATTTTGCAGTAAGAAAGGGAACCAGGTTTGGTGTTATCTATTCCAACGACAGCATCGTTGTGCCATTAGAATATGATTCTGTTGATATGAACCTTGCCAACCCTGCTGCCTACCACGAACTGGAAGTAGTAGTAAAAAAAGGAAGTCTGTATGGTGCAGTTACACTGGCTAATAAAGTAATGATTCCAATATCTTACAGCAGCCTGGTAAAGCTGAGTGATGATAATTTGTATAAAGCCCGGCTGCAGGAAGAACCGGGTAATGATGAAAAGCGTTTTGTGTTATTAGATGATAAAAACCAGCTCATCAGCAAGGGCCCTTTTGATGAGATCAGTTTGTTTGAAGGAAATCTTGCCCTGAGTTTTTACAAAGGCAAAATGAGGCTGCTCAATAAAAATGGCGCCCTCCTGTCTGAAGAGAGACCTATGGAACCACATAACGGCTATACCAGTTTTGAACAATTAAAACAGGCATTGATCAACGCACTGAACAGTGAAGACGATAAAGACCTGGAGCATTTCGCCAACAAAACAGCCCCCTCCTGGCATACCCTCTTTCTTATCAAAGCCAATATTTTAACAGGCGAACCCCTTGGTATTGTGTCTCCGGAAGGCGTACAAAAAAAATACCTGGAAAAGCTGTTGCAATTCAAAAAAACAAAATGGAAAACGGGGCTGTACAATAAAAAGCATTTGACCAGTGTGGATGATTATACCTTTTCGGATGATGGCCTGATCACGAACAAACGACTGGAGGAAACTGCTTTTGGTGATACCGCATTTCTTGCCAGATTCCTGCAGGATGCGGTGAGGGTAAATGGCTATTGGATCAGCACTTACTTTATGACCCGTGGTTTTTACAATCCGTAGCGTATCATTTTAAGAGCTGGCAACTAAGTTGCCTTTACCCTGCGTTCACCTTATGCTCTGGTGGGTTGACTGACAAGGTTACAGCGGTGCTTTGGCGAAAGAACAGCTGAAAAATTTAAACTGATACCCTGCGCTACACTGGCTTTCAACAGCCTGTAAACATTTTTTCCCTGTGGTGGGAACCTTTGCGCTTTTTGTTTTGTTTCACAAATACTTACAACGTAATTTCACGGACTTTTAAATGGTGCAAGCCAGCACATCAAACACATTTTGTATGGAAATTGTAAAAACTGCTTTTAAGGCCAAGGCCGACCAGGTAGGTGCAGAGATCAAAGAACTACTGAAAGAACATGGTAATAAAAAAATTGGTGAAGTCACCCTGAGCCAGGTTTACCAGGGCATGCGGGGCATCACCGGGCTTGTTACTGAAACCTCTTTGCTGGATGCAAAAGAAGGTATTCGTTTCAGGGGTCATACCATTCCGGAATTGCAGCAAAAACTACCCAAGGCACCCAA
>JAKQJG010000409.1 GCA_029561305.1 Bacteroidota bacterium
GTGATAAGTCTAGTTTTTCATTAGCAATATCATAAATGGAGAAGGAGGTTATTATTCGTACAGTTGACGCTTTAAAAAAATGCCTTCAACGGGATGATTTTCTTTTTACAATCGTTGCAATAAAATACAACAAACTCATCGAAAGAAAAACAATATTTACCAGTCTTGCAAATGGCGGCGCACCAGCCGGCCACAACTGCCCGAGTAAAACAATTGAGTTAAGCACCAACAGTACAATCAGCAAAATTTTATTCATTATGTTTACTGCGTTTTTTTTGACAGATTATTAGTAGATATATAAATCATTTTAAATTATCAAATAGAACATTGTCAACTATTCCAACTATCACTAGCCGACTTTTTTAACCGTGATCATGTACACTCCTCCCGGTTTGGTTTTAAAACTAAAGGTGGAGCCTGATGTAACGGTATTAATCTTCTTTCCGTTGTAGCTGACGTTAACGGCTTTACCTGGCCAGGGATTTTCTACCATACAGTCCCTTCCTTTTTCACTCACAATTTTTACATATTGTACAACATCGTTCTTTTTTTGTGATGACACAACAAAAGCTCCATGCGTTCGCAATTTATCAAAGCTGGCAACAGCGCCGGGCCATGCAGGAAACACCCTTATCATTCCTTCATATCCCTGCAACAGCATTTCATTGATGCAAGAGGGCACACCACTGAGTGTTTCTGTAAACCCTCCAGCCTGCGGCACCCACAAATTAGGTAGTGTACCCTGTATGATCCTCTTCTTTAATTTTTCCAGTATGGTTACCGGATCATATCCCACCCTCACTGCAACGGTAAAATTTCCTTCAAAGCCATTGCCTGTGTTGCGCCAGCCGGCATCTCCGCCCGGTTCCGTATCCCACCTGCCGACTTCTTTACGCAGTATGGTTGCAAAAGAGGAATCTGTTTTTACACCGGCAATACCGGCAGGGAACACCCAGGTGTATCCCATCAGTCTTCCAAAGCCGGGATTGGTGCGTTTTATACTACCAGGACCAGTACCTCTTTCGGTGGCGATCAACCTGGTAACATTGCCATACTTCAATAACGCCAAAGGGTACAAGTTGTCTTTTATATGATTCCATTTTGCTGCCTTATTTTTATCCACTCCTAAAAAATTGCTTACATCCAGCAGTCCTTTATAAAACATTTTAAGCAGACCCAATGTAGCGGTATTATTGCTGTCTCCGCTTTTCATGTCTTCTTTCCACTTAGGATTTCCAGGACCCGTTTCCCAAAAATTATCATTATAACTATTATAATACCCATTTTCAAACTGCAGGTAATCCTGCCAAAAATTATCCACTTCCTGCAGAAATGGATAAATTTTTTGAGCATAACTTCTATCATAGGTTGTATAAAACCGCAGCAACATGTTAGCTGTAAGAAAGAGCGCATTGCTTTGCTGTCCCCTGAACATGGTTTTTCCTACCAGCCCCGATTGTTTTGTGCCATACCTTGCTGCCATTTTTTCTTCAGTTACAGGGAAAACCGTAGCTGTAAATCCTTTTGGCCCAATACCTGTTGGATAATAGACTCCATTTATATTCAGCTCTTCCTTTGCATGCCGTTTGGCCTTCGGCATATAATCAAGGATGGGCCTGTCATATCCTTCCGTTAGTTCAATGCGGTTACTGGAATAACTGCCCCACCAGGTAGCCTGGTAATTATAATTTAAATGATAGTCGCCTTCCCAGGTGTTGGTGGCATCGTCGGTAATGGTATTACCGCAAATACCCGGAGGAAATACTTTATTCCGGCTGCAACAGGCCAGCAGGTATTGGGAACCATAATAATACTTTTCCAGCAAGCTGTCTCCAATATTAATGTATGACTTATTCCAAAATTGTTTCCACCAAGCCGTATTTTTTTGTGCATAGGCTTTAACGGTAGTAGTACTGATATTTTTCACCCTTGCGATGGCTGTATTAAGATAATTCCCGTTTTCATGATTGGTACAGATACCTGCAGCAACAATTACTTTAGCAGATGGCTTTAGAATAAAACTATTGCCCTTTGCTCCTATCGTATTTATTGCAATGGCAACATGCGAGGGCCAGTCCAGTACCGGCAGATCAAAATGCCGCTGTGCATATTCAATCCCTCCTATCCTTCCCGAATCAACCGTTGACTCAAATCCCTGCTTTGCCCAGGCATGAAGGTTAACTGTTACAGGCTTACCGGATACCGACATTTCAGCAATTACAATGTTGGTGGTAGCCGGAACCGTTAGTTTCAAATAAACAGTCAGCCCCTCTTTCCTAAAGGTGGCATTGATGGTACCATTGGCCAGTACCTGCTCTGCATAGTAAGAAGCGCCTTCCAGCTCCGGAATAAACATATTTACACCACCCGGCAGGCACAGGCCACCTTCGGGGTAACTGGATTTGGATTTCCAGAAATCGTTTTTGCCCATGTAAACACAAAGCTTATCAGGGGTGCCTCCAAGCACTATTCCCAGGTCACCATTTCCAGATACTGGTGCATCCGGTGGTCTTGACGTAGGTATATTGGTTGGGGGCTTGTTAAAGACTGCCTTATAAGAGGGTACAAATGTTTTTGCAGCTGGTTGCGGAAAAACATCTAAAACAGCCAGTGTGCAACACAATAAAACCAGCATTTGTCGCCTAAACCAGTAAAGTTTCCTGATCTCTTTCATAGTTGAAAATTACTTATAAATATGTTATGCCCTGCTTTTGGTTCAAACTTACAAACACCATACCGGCGCTTTACCCCATTCACTCTTTATTTTCTTCAATTCACTCTTTTCTCCTTTTACCACTCCGCTGATTGCAGCAATCTTGCATTGTAATCAGATTATCAAACACCAAAAAAGTATTGCAATGAAAAAGATCATCCTTTATGCAGCCATATTCCTGGCTTTTACGCAACTTCAGGCACAAACACCAGAAGGCTTTACCAAAGGTTCTGTCACCCTTGCTGATGGCAGCATTATCACAGGGTTTGTACAGGACAATATAAAAAAAGGGGCGGCAATAATGTTTATCAGCAGCGAAGGCGGCGATAAAAAACTTTACAACAGCACTGAAATAAATGCCGTGCTTATTGATGCCACCAACTACATTTCACTAAAAGGAGACCTTTTTAAAGTGATCTGTACCGGCAAAATGAACTTCCTTCAAAAAGCAAGTAATGCTGCAGGCAAAACGATCTACAATGGATCTGAAGCGATCATTATTCCGGGAACAGAGGGAAAGATCGGGGATCATTTTTCTTATACCAACAACCAGCTGACACTGATCAATAAAAAAACGGTGGATGCATTTATTGCAGATCAGCTTTCAACCTGTACAGCTGCAGTGGAAAAAGCAAAAACCATTAATGGTGATATTGCTGCCCTCGCCGAAGCAGTAACCATCTATAATACCGCAAACAAATAAGTATCAGCACCATGAAAAAACTAACTGTATTCACAGCACTTTTAATTAGTACATTCACTGCAGCTGCCCAAAACAATTCCTTTACACAAACTATAAAAGGAATTGTTATTGATGAGCAAAGCGGAAACAGCCTCGAAGGTGTAACCATCGCCATTGAAAATAATAATATCAACAGTATCAGCGATAACAGGGGCACATTTGTATTACAACAGGTACCTATCGGAAGGCAAAATTTAAAAGCAAGTATCAGTGGCTATGAAGAAGCATTTGTTGCCAATATAGAAGTTACCTCTTCAAAAGAAGTGATGATTGAAATAAAACTGAAAGAAAAAGTGCAGAAGATGGATGAACTGGTGATGAAAAGCGGCAGATCAAAAACAAAAGCTTTGAATGAAGCAGCTGTTGTAAGTGCCAGGCAGCTCAGTGTGGATGAAGCATTCAAATACGCAGGCACACGAAGCGACCCAAGCCGAATGGCACAAAACTTTGCAGGTGTAAGTGGCACCAACGATGGAAGAAATGATATTATCATCAGGGGTAACTCACCTGCGGGTGTATTGTGGAGAATGGACGGAATTGATATTCCAAATCCCAATCACTTCAGTACACTCGGTGCTACGGGCGGCCCTGTAAGTATTCTGAATATCAACACCCTTAAAAATTCCGATTTTTTGACCAGCGCTTTTCCTTCCCAATATGGCAATGCCATTGCAGGTGTATTTGACCTTCGTTTGAGAAATGGAAATGCCGATAAAACTGAGTTCACCGGCCAGATGGGCTTCAACGGTTTTGAATTTGCAGCCGAAGGTCCCGTAAGTAAGTCTTCCAAATCGTCCTACCTTATTGACTACCGTTATTCCATGGTGGCGGCGTTGCAAAACCTGGGGCTAAATTTTGGCACAGGCTCTGCCACGCCTTACTACCAGGATCTTACTTTTAAAATAAACCTGCCAACAAAAAAAGCAGGTACTTTCAGTATTTTTGGCCTGGGTGGAGAAAGTCATATTCATTTTCTACCGGAGAGCCAGGGCAAAGACAACCTGTATTCTTCCAACGACGGAACACAAAGAGACAGGAATTTCAAATCGCTCACAGGAGTGGTGGGCATGAATCATTTGTACTTTTACAATACCAACACATCAGCCAAAACAACTTTTGCAGTATCGGGCTTTTCGTCTAAATATGATGAAGCCATTGTAGAAGAGAATAAGGCAAATAAACCCGCATTCTATCGAAAGAATGATATAGTAAAATACTCCCTCAGTCATACGTTCAATAAAAAGATCAACAGCAAAAACCAGTTTACTGCCGGTGTGGTGGCAGATGTAAACAAGGTAAAGTTGTACCAGGATTATATTAAAAATGGCGACTCTGTTTTAAGCAATTTATTAGATGTAAATGAAACAGCTGTATTGTTAAAAGGATTTGCCAGTATCGGCCACCGGTTCAGCGATAAATTATCTACTAACCTGGGTGTGTATGTCCAGGATTTTACAGTGAACAATAGTATCAGTATTGAACCCAGGTGGAATATCAGGTACCAGTTAAAACCCAATCAGTCACTTTCATTTGGTGCCGGGCTTCATAGCCAAACCCAGCCGCTTGAAGTATACTTTTTTCAAAGCCGGGACAACAATGGCAACAGGTTGCTCACCAACAAAGAACTCGATTTTGTAAAGAGTATACACAGTGCATTGGGATATGATATTAATGTGTCGAGGTATTTCCGTTTAAAAACAGAATTCTACGGCCAGTACATTTACAATGCTGCTGTTGAAAAAACAGTTTCTTCTTTCAGTATGCTGAATGCAGGAAGTGATTTTGGTTTTCCGGATAAAACTGACCTGGTTAATAACGGCAAGGGTTATAACTATGGAGTTGAAATAACAGCCGAAAGATTTTTACACAAAGGATTCTACTACCTGCTCACTGTTTCCCTGTTTGAATCGAAATACAAGGGAAGCGATAATGTTTGGCGCAACACC
The DNA here is from genome assembly GCA_029561305.1 of Bacteroidota bacterium. Taxonomy (GTDB): domain Bacteria; phylum Bacteroidota; class Bacteroidia; order Chitinophagales; family Chitinophagaceae; genus Ferruginibacter. Next base: position 5,402 of record JAKQJG010000409.1, read on the forward strand.
GCTTTCAACAGCAACTATGTTGTGAATGTGCTGGGTGGTAAAGAATGGAGATTAAATGCAAAAACAACTTTTGGCATCGACACCAAATTAACGGTTACGGGCGGCCAGCGGTATAAACCATTTGACGTGGCAGCTTCCAAAAACGAGGGATATATTGTGTATAAAGAAGACGAAGCCTACAGCCTTCAAAATGAAACCTACCTGCGGTTTGATTTGAAGTTCTCGTATGTAAGGAACCTCAAAAAAGTAACACAAAAATGGTATATCGACCTGCAGAATCTTACCAACAGGGAAAATATTTATATCCGGACTTTAAACCCCAAAACAGGAATGGAAAGCAGGATCAACCAAATGGGCTTGTTTCCCAATATAAATTACCAGATAACGTTTTAATGGTGCAGGTTATTAAGAAAACATAGAAAGAAGAGAACGGTGAATAAACAGGGAAAACATTATCCTATTCGTTTATAGATTCTATTCATGGAGGGTTGCCAACCTTTTAGCCATGCAGCTTTATCAAATTTGCGGAATGATTTTTAAGAAAAGATATTTATAGTAACTTTATCACCAATGAAGAAACACAATTGCAGGATCGGCTTTAACGACGGGCTACTGATGGTAACCGGTATCCCGTTGATGGCATTTATCATTCCCATTGTTTTTTTCAATTGCCGTTTTAGCAGGCCTCCCTTTCTTACCCTGGATAAATACTTTGCCACGCTGCTCATCACCACTATATTATGGGTTGGCAACCGGTACATCATGATCTACAGCAGGAAAAAATTTCCTTTATTTGATGATGTACGAAAGCGAATATTTTACCAGTCGGTATGGATGCTGCTTTTTACCGTTACTTCCAATGTTATTTTAGGGCAGGTGTTTGAGAAAACCTTTATGGATGAAACGCTCAACGCTACTGTCACCGACAAGCTTATCCATTCCAACTCCGCTGCTGTATTTTGTACGATCATGATCATCGCTGTATATGAAAGTATATTCTTCAATCACCAGTTGAGGCATTTTATTGAAGAATCCGAAAATTTAAAAAGAGAAAGTTTATCTGCACAACTGAATGCACTGCGTACACAGGTAAATCCTCATTTCCTGTTCAATAACCTGAACACACTCAGTTCACTTATTCCTGAAAATCCCAAACATGCAGTTGACTTTGTACAACAACTATCAAAAGTGTACCGGCATATCCTTGAAGTGAAAGAGGAAAAAAGTATTTTATTAAGTAAAGAAATGGAAGTGCTGGAAGCATACTACTTTTTATTAAAGACCAGGTTTGGCAACAACATTGAAGTTAATATCGACATCCCTTGTGAAAAATTAGACAAGAAGATCGTACCGCTTAGTTTACAGATATTAATGGAAAACGCTATCAAGCACAATATTGTTTCCTCCAGCAGGCCTTTGAAGATCAATATATTTACAGAGAACGGCAGCCTGGTGATGGACAATAACCTGCAGATGAAGCACCAGGTATCAGAATCAACTGGTATTGGTCTTGACAATATCCGCAACCGTTATAAACTGCTCAGCCAAAAAGAAGTAAAAGTAACGGAGACCGGAAGCAACTTTACCGTGTCCATTCCTTTAATAGAATACTGATGAATGTATTAATTGTAGAAGATGAGATACCCGCAGCCAACCGTTTAAGCAAACTATTGCAGCAACTGGATAATGAGATCTGCATATTGCACCAGGCAGACAGTATTGAAACCGCCGTGCAATACCTCCTCTCCTCCCCCAACCTGGACCTTATTTTTATGGATATACAGTTAGCCGATGGTTTAAGTTTTGACATTTTTGAACAGGTGCAGGTAAAAACTCCAGTTATCTTCACCACCGCCTTTGACCAGTATACTTTAAAAGCATTTAAAGTAAACAGTATTGACTATTTACTGAAGCCCATAGACGAAAAAGAACTGGAAAAGGCGCTTAGCAAATACTACGACCTGCATCAAAAGCATACACCGGATTTTTCGGAGAAAATGATGAAGCTGATGCAGGAAATGAACATAGTGAAATACAAGGAGCGCTTACTGATAAAACGTGGACAACAACTGAGTTATCTTAAAACAGGTAATACTGCTTATTGTTTTGCGGATGGAAAACTTTGCTATGCAGTTGACTTCAACGGCAGTAAATACTTGTTGGAAAATAACCTTGGCCAACTGGAAGAACAACTGCAACCATCTTCCTTCTACCGCATCAACCGGCACCTGCTCGTGAATATTGAAGCGGTAAAAAAAGTGCATACCTGGCTTGGCGGCAGATTGAAGCTGGAGATATCACCCGGTACTACTGCGGAAACAGTCGTGAGCCGGGAAAGAGTAAATGGTTTTAAGGAGTGGCTGGGAAGGTGATATCAGGTGGAGAAAATAAAATAGAAACAGGTAATCACAACAGTTAATAAACCCGCCATATATAAAGCGGTATATTGCTGCTCTCCGGTCTTTAATAATTTTTTGAAAAAAATACCCACTACAGCCTGTAACATCGGAATTACACAAATGATTTTGCTAAACCAGTCCGAATTGAGCACACCAGTATTTTCATTTATATATCCGCCATTGGGGTTCACCTGCAAATGAATTGTTTTGTTAAAAAGCAAAGATCTTGTAACGCTGAAAGAATCACCCTGTACAAGAGAATTAAAAACATACTGAGGCACTTTGTATTTATTCCCTTTATCGTCGAATAAAAAGTATGTATAATGACTGCCGCCGCCATGCACAGCCCCACCTCAGCGTTCTGCGTCCGTATAAGCAACCCTAACAATTTCAGGCGCTTTAATAAAACAATTATTATCAAATACTAAAACTGTTATCACAACAAAGATCGCCGTAAAGAGTATTCTGAAAGATGCAGGGTTCATGATATTTGCATTGCATCCTCTAAAATACTTTAAACAATTCATAACAATCCGGCTCCAGGATATTTTCTATCTTAACCCAACCATTTCTTTCTGCGGCAGAGTTTATTATACAAAACATTTGATTATGAAAAAACTCTCTCTCCAGTTTCTCCTGCTTTGCATCACTACGCTTGCTGCTGCACAAAGCAATAACTTTTTCACTGTACATTTTGATCTCGATAAATGGAACCTCACACAAGATGCACTCGCCAGCCTCGACAGCTTTATTGCCAGCAATAAAAGTGATACTACCAAAATAAAACTGTATGGTCACACGGATATCATGGCCAGCTATGAATACAACGATGCGCTGTCGATGAAAAGAACAGCATCCGTAAAAAGCTACTTAGTGCAAAAAGGATTTACTGCCGCCAATATTATTGAAGAACGGGGCTTTGGAAAGCGCAGGCCATTAAATAACAATCATGGTGAGCTGGAAATGTATCTCAACCGGCGGGTGGAAATCCAGGTGGCAGGAAATAAAGCCGTTGCCAGTACAAAACAACCCTGTGATGAAAAACCCGCCAGAACTTTAACTGAAGAAATCGAAGATACCTCCAGTATCGCTGGTAAGAATATCGTACTTAACAACATGAATTTTTACGGCGGTACACATATCATCATTCCTGAGTCGATGCCGGTGCTGATGGAACTGGTACAGGCGATGAAGAAACACCCGGCACTGGAGATCGCAGTAGAAGGTCATATCTGCTGCCTCGAAGGTGATGGCGATGGTATGGACCTTGGTACAAGGACGATGAATCTCTCAGTAAACAGGGCAAGAGAGATCTGTACCTATCTATCTAAAAACGGTATCGCCTCTGCAAGGCTGCAGTATAAAGGATTCGGACACTCCGTACCGTTATATCCTTATCCTGAAAAAACAGAAATTGAAAGAGAACAGAACAGGAGAGTTGAGATCAGGATACTAAAAAAATGATGGATAATATTACTCCCTCACAACAACACTTAACACCGTTCTTTTAAAGGAAGTACCGGCAATGGATAATTTATAAATACCCTGTGGCAGTTTATCAGGAGGCAGGATACTGAATACCTTACTCCCTCCCTCATGAAGCCATTCGCCTTTTATGATCTGCTGTCCTATACTATTAAAAAGTTCATACCGGTACTTCCCTTTTTGCGCCTGTTTCATTACTACCTGTATGCTGCTGTTCTGTACAGGATTGGGCGAAAACTGGATGCAGGATAGTCAAACAGATGAAGCCATAAATGCCGAACGGCATCTATGAACAGCAGGTTGTTAACTTTCAATAGATAGATAGCCATTTTTTGAGGAAAGCGGCAAAATTTTATATCGGGGTGAGCAATATCACAACGAAAAAAAATTTAGAACGCCACGATTCACGGGTTTTACATAAGTTTTACATATCAAATACAACTCTTTACTATTAAAAAGCTCCGGGTTAGTTGCTCATTGATACCTTCACTTCATTGTTTCATCAAAATAAATAAAGTCATGAAGATCATCGATAACCTTCGTTTTCTGTCGTACATCCCGGTTATTTCGGGATTCCTTTTTCAAGTCCTTTCCTGTAAGCAGGCATCAGAATTTCCACAGGCATATCAGCTTTTGGATAGTTTGCAAAATCAAAAAAGAGATAAGACCGGAACTGCAAACATTGTTTTTAGATCTACAGATGGCGGACAAACATCGGAGGACATTTGGGAAGGTCTTTCTGGTGAATTGAAGGAAGGTGGCTTTAGTCTGTGCCGGAAGATTAGAATTTGTCATGTGTGTTATCGGAAAGCCCCCGGCCATATACAAGTATTTTTGTTGAACCAGCTTTAAAAGGATACGAAAAATAAAAGAAATGATTTAAACGGATTGGATTAATCAGGAGATAGATACATGTTAATTAATACTACAAAAAATATGAAAAAGGTTATTTATGCGCTGATCTTACTGCTGGTGGTGGTAAGCGGACTAGTATTTGCTAATAGCAAATTTAGAAATGAAATTGCTAAAAAATCAACCCCAAAACCACTCTCTGCTGCTGAAAGGGAAGCCGGATTGAAAAAATGGGAGGCTACCCCTGAAGGTATAGAGTTCAAAAAATGGGAAGCGTCTCCCGCAGGTAAAAAAGTGTATGCCGCTGAAGTTAAAATAAGCAAGCATATCAGCGCATTTACCAATATGGAGGCGGTTGTAACGGCTCTTTCTCTTCCTCCAGGTTCACGATTAGGTTTCGGGGTGATGGTCAGCATTAATGGCGACGATTACATCCTGGGTTATGGGCCGGTAAAGCCTGATGAATTGCAGCAATTGCATAGCCTGAAAGTGGCCGACAAAATAATCATAAGAAGCAATAGCGTATTACATGCACCCAAGTATTCACATCCAATAATATCGATCAACTATGTAGAACGGGATGGTAAAATAATTTATAAACCTGTACCTGGAAAAGGCGGTTGCTAATTAAAAAAATTATGAAATACACACCCGTTTTTACTTTTCTCACAATATTAATTTTTGGCACTGCCTGCAACGGGCCAATTAAAAAAGATTTGCCAAAAGAAAAGGAACATCCAAAACTTATAAAAAC
>JAKQJG010000412.1 GCA_029561305.1 Bacteroidota bacterium
ATATTATAAGTGCCTTTGTAAGTACCATCCGCATTTGTTGCTACGCTGGTTCCTATGCCAGAAGGAATTTTAGACTCGTTGGTATTCACCGAATAATTATAATTGTACCTGCCCATGATGTACAACCAGTCTGTAAAATCATATCGTAAGCTAACCATTCCCAATATGCGGTCCCTGTTGTTCACCCAACTCTGGCCTGCCTGGTTGGCATAATAGGGATTAAGCAAAGTGCCCTGGAAGCCGGATGTCTGTGCCTCTGTTCCGGTAGCAGGATTGAAAGCACTATTTTCAAAAGCCGATGAAGGAGTAGAAATAGCCAGCCTGGTGAAAAAGTTTACAGAGCCTCCACCCTGAACACCTACCTGTGGCGGGTTGCTTTGTATCTCGTTCGACCAGTTGATGTTTACATTTAACTTGAGTTTTTTAGTGATGTTTTGATTAAGCCCCAGGTTAAATATCTTCTTTTTGTATTCATCCCTGGGCTCAATACCTTTTGCATCAGCATTTGAAAACGATACCCTGAAGCTTCCTTTTTCCCCACCGCCGGATAACGCAACCGTATTGGTAAAATTGGAACCTGTTTGTAAATAATCAAACAACCTGTTTTCATAAGCGGAATAAGGTTGGAGCGTACCATCAAAAATAGGCGTAGGCACCCCGTCTAATTTTTCTCCCCAGCCAAACTGGCCACTGCCGGCAGCACTGGCAGCAGAGGTTGGCCTTAAGCCTCCTGTTCCCTGTCCATATACTGTTTGAAACTGGTCCATAAAATTCAATGCGGTTTGAGTAGTATGGCTCGACATGAATTCAACACCTACACCTGAATTTTTTGTTCCTGATTTGGTGGTAATAATAATGGCACCAGCAGCGGCTCTTGAGCCATATAGTGCAGAAGCAGTAGATCCTTTCAATACAGTCATGCTTTCAATATCATCCGGATTTATCGACTGCAGGTTATCGCCCTGGTCACGGGTGTTTCCACCGCCTTCTGCATTCCTGGCACCCTGGTCCAGCGGGATGCCATTCACTACCAGCAGCGGTGAGTTGGTGGAACCAGCGAAACCAACCTGTCCACGAAGCCGTACCTGTGTGCTGGCGCCAGCACCCGCAGCTGGTGCTGTGATGTTAAGACCAGCCACTCTTCCTTCGAGTGATTCTCCCACATTAGTAGTCCGGTTGATCACCAGGTCTTCTGTTTTTACTGACGTGGCTGCATACCCTAATTTTCTTTCCTGGCGTTTGATGCCAAGAGCGGTTACTACCACCACATCCATTTCACCTGGCTTGCTTTTGGCCATGCTCACAGATATATTGATATCATTGCCAACAGTAACTTCCTGCATGGCAAATCCTACATAAGTAAAAATCAGGCTTTCCCCGCTTTTAGCAGCAATGGTGAATTTTCCGTCATTGCCGGTTACAGCGTTTCTGCTGGTACCTTTCACCAATACCGTTACACCCGACAGTGCTTTGTTATTGTCATCAGATACGGTTCCTGTAATCGTTTGGCCAAACGAAAAGGAGGAGACCAGCATTAACAGGGAGAAAATAGTAAAGACATGGAAAACCCATTGGGGGCGTGTAAGTTTATTCATATAGCTAATTGTTTGGTAAAAAAATCAATTCCGCAACAAACGTATTATAATAATAAGTTGCAGACTTCCAATAATAAACTATGGTGGATTTTATACAAGAAGGAGGACTAAATTTCTTTTCTTTATTTTTAATTTAGGATAACTTGTACTTTATAGTAGTACTGAAACAAGAAAATGCTGTATGAACCAATTTGTGCTAATGCAAGGCAGTGCTGAGGAATTGAGTTTGTTTCCGCATATCCTGGAACTGGGCGTTGTAAAAAATTCCTATGTGCAGCTGAACGCTTTGCCCAAAGCCGTTATGACCGGCGTAAAGTTTCTTTATATTTTAGACGGTAAATTTCACTGGCATATTCATAACAGTGAGTATACCCTTTTTCCAGGTGATGTTGCGTTAATACTTCCGGGGCAGGAATTTGGCAGCAGCAGTGCGGTGCTGGAAATTGGTTCGTTTTCTTTTTTACATATTAATGCAGACCTGAAGGGTACGGATGAAATTATCCTGGATAAATGGAGCAGTTTATCCGGTAATGAAATCATTGCCATCAGCAAAATTTTATTGCTCAGCAACCCGCTTGTAATAACAAAACTGAATGAGGCGGGAAAAATACTTAAAAGTATCCAGCAGGAGCTATGCAACCAGGAAGTAGGCTATTATGCCCGGGTGAATAATTATATTGACGAACTGTTTATACTGCTTACAAGACAGCTCACCCGGCAAAACAATCCCGGCCGCGATTTTCATAAAACATTTATGAAACTGGATGAAGCTTTGCGTAAGGATATTTCTCATCAGTGGACGGTGGATGAAATGGCTGCACTGGCAGGATTGGGTAATACGCTGTTTAATGAGAAAGTTAAAAGCTATACTGGATTTACACCTTTGAACTACCTTATTAATATCAGGATCTCCGAGGCAATCAGGCTGTTAAAAAAGCCGCATATCAGCATAACTGATATTGCATTGGATACCGGGTTTTATTCATCACAGCATTTTTCAACCACATTTAAAAAATTGACTGGCTTTACACCCGGTGAGTTTAGAAAAAATAATTCTTTTACTGAATAAATAGTTTTTATGAAATGTATCATCACTATAGAACTGGGTACCAATGCTGTCAGGATTTTTGCTTTCGACCTGAATGGTATTGCTATCGGCAGTATGAAAGGTTATTACCCCACTTTTCATACGCAGCCTGATTACAGCGAGCAGGACCCTGAGCAGATATTTATCACGATGCTGTATGTGTTTAAAAACCTGCTGAACGAAAAAATTCATCCGAAAAAATATAAAGTGGCCTCGGTATGTTTCAGTTCTTCCATGCATAGTACACTCGCCGTTGATAAGCATGGTATTCCCCTTGGAAATGCATATACCTGGGCAGATAACCGGGCGAAGAAAGAAGCTATTGAAATAAAAGAATCTTCCATTGCCGACGCCATGTATAATTGTACCGGCACACCGCTTCACCCCATGTCGCCCATGCTGAAGATTGCCTGGATGAAAAATAATGATCAACAGAAATTTCAACAGGCAGGAAAATTTCTTTCCATCAAATCCTATGTGGTTCATCAACTAACGGGAGAGTATATGATAGATTACAGCCTGGCCTGTGCAAGCGGCATGTTAAATATCAATACCATTGCGTGGGAGCAGGAGGCACTTCATTTTGCCGGCATCACTGCCGATAAACTACCCCAACTCGTGCCGGTGTTTGCTACGGCAGGCACATTAAAAAAAGCCTACCAGAATTCATTGGGTTTAAGTGCTGATACCAAAATACTCATCGGCTCCAGCGATGGATGCCTGGCAACCCTGGGCGCCGGCATCTGGAACAGCGACAAAGCCACTATCACTATTGAAGACAGCAGCGCAGTAAGGGTAGTCGGCAACAAAATGCTGCATGATGAAAAGAAAAGGATTTTTAATTACTTAATTACGGAAAATTGTTTTGTAAGCGGAGGCCCGAGCAACAGTGGAGGAGGTACTTTTGAATGGTTTGCAAAACAGTTCGGGGATTTTGCCACAGCCTATGACCTGGAGAGTTGTATGAACAGCCTGCTGCAGGAAGCAACCAAGGTGCCCATTGGTTCTGGTGGACTGCTCTTTTTACCTTACCTGCTGGGTGAGCGTGCCCCTATCTGGAACCCGGATGCAAGAGGTATGTTCTTTGGTATCAATATTAAACATGAGCGGCAGCATTTTATCAGGGCTGTTATTGAAGGGATATTGTATGAAATTTACAGTATCGGGAAAATGCTGGCAGAACACAGGCATATCAGTGCGTTGTCGGTAAATGGAAGTTTTGCAACGATACCATTTTGTGCACAAATGATAGCAGATATGTTTAATAAACCAGTCCACATTACCAAAAATTCAAACAGCGTAAGCTTTGGTGCTTTTTTATTAGCGGCTACGGAAATGGGTATATTTAAATCATTGGATGAAGCCGCTGCACAGATCGAGATAGCTGATAGTTATACCCCGGGGGAAAATCATCATCATACTTATATGAAATACTACGGGATATTTGAGAGCCTTAGTAATAAACTGGGCGACGAATTTGCAAGGATCGCTGAGTTGCAGTAAGATCTTCCGGAGTATGTCGTGAAAAAAAATTAATAAGCTGGGAGTATTTTTCAGGAGTTAGTTATTACTCAATGCATTTTTAATGCAACTCTTTTGCCTGTTTCCATTGCTTCATAAATAGCCTCCATGATGATCATATCTCTTTTGCCCATTGCTCCTGAAGCAATGGACGGCTGGTTGTTTTGAAAGGACAGTGCCATGTTGTCCATTTGTGTTGCCTGTTGAGAAATCGTTTGCATATCAAAATTTCTTCTATCAGATGTATTCATTTTTAACCCGCCGAAATTATAAGCAGGGTCCAGTTCAAACCAGCCATTGCTGCAGTTTACCTTTAAGTAGCTGATCTCTTCTGAAAAACTGCTGCGGCAACTCGCTGTTATCCCCCCTGGCATTTCCATTTGAAAGTGTATGGTTTCTTCAATGCCAATAAATTTTTTATTGTCACTCACAGGAACGGAGTGTGCGGTTACAGCCAATGGCGTGGTTCCTGTAATATAACAAACCGCCTGTATGCAATAGATGCCGACATCCATTAAGGGGCCTCCTCCGGCAATGTTTTTGTTCAAGCGCCATTCACCAGCTTCGGGCATAAAGGAAAAGGCGGTATCAACACTTTTTATTTCGCCATATACCTTTTCTTTTGCAAGACGGATCATTTCCAGGTGATAGGGATCAAACTGCAAACGATAACCAATGGATAAAAACTTATTGGCCTTTTTTGCTGCTGCCATCATTTCATCACATTCAGCAATAGTAAAAGCCATTGGTTTTTCACAGATAACATGTTTGCCGGCCTGTAATGCACGGATAGAATATTCAGCATGAAGGTGCGTTGGTAAAGTGACATATACTATGTCTATATCTGGATTGTCTTCAATTGAACCAAAATTTTCATACGTATAGAAATTTTTATCCGGCAGTTGATACTTTTCTTTCCATTCACCCGTTTTTGATGACTTGCCTGAAACAATTCCAGCTAAATAACAATGCGATGTCTGCTGCAACGCAGGTATTAGCTGGCCTGTTGCATAGTTGCCCAATCCAACAATGGCAATCCCAGATTTTTTTTTAAGGAGACTCATCAGTAGCGTTTAATTATAGTGTCAGAATGCCCGCCTGTTATTTCTTTGTAAAGGTGGAGCTTCCACCAAATTGATTTAGCTGAAATGTTCTCCCATCAGGTGAAAAAACAAGATTTAAGAATGCTGCATTCGAATAGAACAAGTGGTTGCCTGCATATTTCATTGGCTCCTCTTCCGAGGGAGAAGAAAATACCACTAACTGGCTTTTCTCGTATTTTATTTCGAGTGTGATTCCATTTGAATCAGCATAGCGCCCTGTATAAAGCTGCCGGAGGCTGCCGGGCAGCGGTAGATCTGGTTTTTCAAACATAAACTGCAGGCCCCGGTTATAGGTTTCGCTCTTGGTGCCGGAATGGCCAGTGTTTTCTAAAACTTTTGACCGGATGGAAACATTGCTGTATTGCCTGCTTTGTATATAGCCACTCATTTTTGTAAAGATGTTATTTCCTCTTTCCACATCACCAACGGTAAGGTACAAACGAACAGGATTAGTTACTTTTTTGCCGCCGAATTCTTTTTCGTATTTATATAGTACTTCGTCGTTCCAGGCTACGGCAGGGCTTGCTGCCACATATCCTGTAAACATATCCGTATGGGTAAACATACTGTACAATGTTAACAATCCACCCAGTGAGCAACCCATTAATATCCGTTGGTTATTATCCACCCTATAATTGACATCCAAAAATGGGAACAATTCCTGTTTCATAAAGTCAAGGAATTTATCAGCACCGCCACTTTGTAACAACCGCTTTTCCTGAGTGGGTGTATAGTCCCTTGCACGTAAACTGTCTGCATTGGGGTGTGTGCCGCCCCAGGTAATGCCAACAATAATCAGCTCCGGGATAAAGCCATCATAGTACTGCTGGCCATAGATCGATTTTACCAATGGAAAATCCCACTGTGCATCCATCAAAAAAACAACCGGGTATTTTTTGTTGCTTTCTTTATACCCTCCCGGCAGTAATATCTGCAGTTCGTATTCCTGTCCTTTTACAATGGATGAGGTTATCTTTCTCACTTCAGAACCCGGGATCGTTACAGCAGGGTATTGAGCTTTTACAGTGCAGGATACTATTGTGAACAGGAATAATGGCAAGAGTATTTTCATTGCTGGTTTTTTATTGATTGTAGTAAGTGATCAGCACTATTTAATTATGATGGTTTTACTCAGAACATTGCTGCTGGATTTATTTTTTATACCCGGTTGTCCGCCACCAACGCTGATCATGATCTTTCCTTCAGGCTGGTATAATTTACCTTCCTTGTTTACCAATGACAGATCAGTACTTGTTAAAGTAAATTTTACCGTTTTGGTTTCACCTGCTTTTAATTCGATCCGCTGAAAACCTTTTAAAGCCCTGATGGGTGCCTGGATATTTTTATTTTGACTGGATACATATAATTGTACTACTTCTTCGCCCTTCATTTTACCAGTGTTGGTCACCTGCACAGTTAATGTTGTGTTTTTCCCTTTTGTAACAGTTAGGGGTAACCTGAAATTACTGTAGTTAAATGTTGTATAGCTTAACCCATAACCAAATGGAAACAGAGCGTCACCTCTAAAATAACGGTAGGTTCTGCCTTTCATGTCATAGTCACTAAATCCAGGCAGGTCACTGTCGCTTTTGTAAAATGTAACAGGCAATCTTCCTGCAGGATTGTAATCGCCAAACAATACATCCGCAACTGCAGTACCGGCACTTTGTCCTCCATACCATGCATTAACAATGGCTGGCAAGTTTTCATCTTCCCATGGAATCGCAATGGCACTGCCTGTCATCATTACAAATACAACAGGCTTTCCTGTGGTTTGCAATGCTTTCATCATTTGGGTTTGCACTGCTGGTAAAGCAATCGTCGTTCTGTCACCACCATTAAATCCAGGTGCATTCACCGGCATTTCTTCTCCTTCCAGTTGTGGTGAAATACCTCCCACATACACAATAGCATCTGCGTCTTTTATGCTGTTGACCAGTGCAGCAAAATCTGTCGGTTCAAAATTCCCTGTTCTTAACCGGATCTCCCCTTTACCTGCGCCCTGCCAGTATTCCAGCACCATTTTATAGACTGAATCTTTTTGCGTTTTTAATTTATAGGTTCTTGCACCCATGCGGTTGCGTGTCCATACATTGATGGCTTCCTTATCATTGATCAGTAACTTGTAGGCATCATCGCCTTCTGTTTCAAATGTGATACTGCCATCAGTAGTTGCAGTATAGTTAGTGGCATATCTTGCTGAGAAATTTGTTGCCACCAGGTTACCTGTCACCGTTTCTCCTTCCTGCCAAAAATGATCAATGGAATTTTCGGTTCTTACAGCTACAGGTTCACCTTTCAATTCCATGTTATTGAAGTATTCTGCTTTAAAGCCCTGCTTGCCTTCCCAGGTAAACTGTTTGCTTACATCGGTATATACCACCAGTGTGTCATTGGTAAAAGTGCTCCCTTTTTCATACTGTATTTGCACACTGTTTCCCAATTTTGCTTTGATACCATCCAGCACCGTAACAATTTCTGATGGCATGCCATTGTAGTTTCCTAAAACCGCCACCCGGTTATCTGCGTTAGGGCCAACAATGGCGATTTTCTTAATTGTTTTTCTTAAGGGCAATGTATTATTAGCATTTTTTAATAACACAATACTTTGTTGCGCCATTTTTAATGCCAGTGCTTTATGTTCGGGCGCTTCCAGTGTTGTTTCAGGTGCATTGGTATATTTTACCATCGAGGGCGGATCAAACATTCCCAGCCTGTAGCGGATGGTAAATAGTCTGCGCAGTGACGCATCGATCTGTGCTTCAGGTATCAATCCATCTTTAACGGCATTTAATAAAGTAAGATAAACTGATACACCGCATTCAATATCTGTTCCGTGCATTACCGCATCCACTGCGGCTGTTACAGCATCTTTATGCGTTTTATGATACTTGAAAAAATCATCAATGGCCCAGCAGTCACTGGTAACATAGCCAGTAAATTTCCATTGCCTGCGCAGAATATCGTTCATTAAAAAATCATTAGCACAGCAGGGTTGTGTGTTTACTGCATTGTAAGCACACATTACACCGGCTACATTTGCTTTAGTGATCAGCTCTTTAAATGCCGGCAAATAAGTATCCCATAGGTCGTAGGCAGAAGGATTAAAATTATCAGAATGCCTGCTGGGTTCCGGGCCACTGTGTACAGCATAATGTTTGGCACAGGCCGCGGCTTTTAAATATTTTGGATCTTCGCCTTGCAGACCTCTTACAAAAGCCCTTCCCATCATGGCTGTTAAAAAAGGATCTTCGCCATAAGTTTCCTGTCCACGGCCCCAGCGGGGGTCACGGAAAATATTAATATTGGGTGTCCAGTAAGTTAGTCCCAGGTACCGGTCTTTTGTTTTACCTTCTTTAATTGCCAGGTTTTGAATGGCTCTTCCTTCCATGGCAGAATAATCGGCCATGCGGTACAGTGAGTTGCTGTCCCAGGTGGCTGCCATTGCAATCGCCTGCGGGTAAGAAGTAGCAGGATACGGAGTTCTTGCCACACCATGTAAGGTCTCGTTCCACCAGTCATAGGCAAGTATGCCGAGCCTTGGTATGGCGGGCGTGGCATTCAGCATCTGC
>JAKQJG010000414.1 GCA_029561305.1 Bacteroidota bacterium
GGCGCCATTACAATTGAGGGAGGTTTTCTTGTTTCATACAACAGGCTTACCATTAACCGCCTTGAAAAAAACAACCGCATACAGTATAAAGAAAATGACTATGAAAAGCTGAGACAGTTTTACCAGCAGAAAGTACAACAGATACATATCGTTGGCGAGTATGCGAAAAGAATGATCCGCAACTACAACGAGGCGCTGCAGTTTGTGGATGATTATTTCAGGTTGAATTATTCCTCTTTTTTGTCAAAGTATTTCCCTGGTAGCCGGCAGGACGAAATTAAACGAACACTGACGCCGGAGAAATTTATCAAGCTCTTTGGATCACTTTCACCGGCGCAGTTGCATATAATTAATGATTCGGCCAACCAGTACATCGTGGTGGCGGCCGGACCTGGCAGTGGAAAAACAAGGGTATTGGTGCATAAGCTGGCCTCGCTGTTACTGGCGGAAGATGTAAAGCATGAGCAGTTACTGATGCTTACCTTTTCCAGGGCTGCTGCTACTGAATTTAAAAAGCGGCTGATGGAATTAATTGGCAATGCGGCTGCATTTATTGAAATTAAAACCTTTCATTCCTATTGTTTCGACCTGCTGGGAAGAATTGGCAGTCTCTCAGAAGTGGGTAATGTTATCAAAACCGTGGTGGAAAAAATCAGGACCGGCGAAATAGAGACTTCCAGGATCACTAAAACCGTATTGGTGGTGGATGAAGCGCAGGACATGAACCCTGATGAATATGAATTGGTAAAAGGATTGATGGAACAGAACGAAGAAATGAGGGTGATACTGGTGGGTGATGATGACCAAAACATTTACGGCTTCAGGGGTGCTGATGCAGCCAATATGCAAAAATTGATCACCGATAAAGAAGCAAAAAAATATGAACTGATAGAAAACTACCGCAGCAAAAAGAATATTGTTGACTTCGCCAATCAATGGGCTGCTACTATCAGCAGGCGTTTAAAAACAACACCCTCTTACCCGGTTAAGCAGGAGAACGGTATAATACAAGTAACAGCCTATAGCAGTAAAAATGTAGCGGTTCCGCTATCCAATCAAATAAAGCAGGCAGAATTAACCGGCTCCACCTGTGTCCTTACCAAAACCAATGAAGAAGCCAGCCTGGTTGCCGGTATGCTCACTCAAATGGGCATTGCTGCAAAGTTGATCCAAAGCAATGATGGCTTTAACCTCGCCAATCTTGTTGAGTTCCGGTATTTCACTGCGATTGTAAACAACAGTGGAGACAATTCCATCATACCGGATGATGACTGGCAAAGCGCAAAGCAACAGTTACAGCAGCAGATCCTTTCCAGTGATAAAAAAGAAATGGTCAACGCTGTTATCAATGCATTTGAAGGCGTGAACCCGGCAAGAAAATACAAGAGCGACTGGAATACTTTTTTAACAGAATCTAAGCTGGAAGATTTTATTACTATTGATTCGGAAATGATCTATGTTTCCACAATACATAAGGCAAAGGGCAAGGAGTTTAATAATATATTCCTGGAGCTAAAAAATTTTTCACCGGATACAGATAAAGAAAAACGTGAATTGTATGTTGCGATAACAAGAGCAAAATCAACCTTACAAATACACTATAGCGGCAAATACCTGCGGTCTTTCTCTGCAGACAATTTAATATATAGCGAAGACAATGACCCATATCCCGAACCGAAACAAATCATTTTACATCTTACGCACCGGGATGTTTACCTGGGTTATTTTGAGTTTGTGCAGCACAGAATATCCGCTCTGTTTAGTGGGGCAACCCTAACCATTATGGAGCAAGGTCTGTGCAATCAAAAGCAAGAACCCGTTGTAAAATATGCAAACCAATTCAACGAGGTGTTGAAAGGATATTTTGAAAAGGGCTTTCGCATTGCAAAAGCAAAGGTGAATTTTATGGTTTACTGGAAAGATGAGGACAAACAAAAAGAGGTAATTGTGGTGCTTCCGAGGTTATTGCTGATTAGGTGATAAGGGTTCTTTTCATAAGCAACTACTTTCCCAATGCACTGGTCTTAGCGACGTTTGGCAGATGGACAGAAGTCATGCGCCAAATGGCTAATTCCCGATGAAAATTACAACGTCGCCAATAGATAACTGGTACTTCTGCCCCCTGCGTTTTCTTTCAGCAAGACTCCCTTGACGAGTAGATCATTAATATCACGTCCTGCTGTATCCTGAGATGACCTGGTGATTTTTGCCCACTTTG
>JAKQJG010000031.1 GCA_029561305.1 Bacteroidota bacterium
TATTGTACTTGGGTTTGAGAGTATTGACGGGTATCTTGCCCGGCCACCCTACTTTGGCGCCACCATTGGCCGGTACAGTAACCGGATTGCCAAAGGCCGTTTTGTAATTGGCAATGACACTTATTCAGTAGCAACAAACAATGGTGAAAATCATTTACATGGTGGCAACAGAGGTTTTGACAAAGTTATTTGGTGCGCCAAACCATCCGATGATGGGTCGGCGTCAGTAACAATGAATTATCTAAGTAAAGATGGTGAAGAAGGCTACCCCGGAAACCTGCAGGTAGCTGTTACCTTCACCCTGACGGATGATAATGAATTATTGATCGGGTACTATGCGGAAACTGATAAGGCAACAGTTGTAAATCTTACCAACCACAGCTATTTCAATTTAACCGGGGATGTAGCCAGTTCAATCCTTGATCATACATTGCAGATATATGCGGATAATTATACGCCGGTGGAGAATGGTATCCCCAATGGAGAATTGAAAAATGTTGCAGGCGGGCCGTTTGATTTTTTACAACCGCATACAATTGGTGAACGTATTAAGGCAGTGGATGGTGGTTACGATCACAATTTTGTGCTGACCAGGAAAAGCAACGGGCTTGAATTGATTGCAACCTTAGCAGATTCAGTAAGTGGCAGAACGCTTGAGGTATACACAACCGAGCCGGGAATGCAATTGTACTCAGGTAATTTTTTAGATGGCAGCTTCAAAACCAGCGAGGGCAAATCTATAAATAAGCACGCAGCCATTTGTCTTGAAACCCAGCATTTTCCGGATTCCCCTAACCAGCCATCATTTCCTGCCACATTGTTAAAGCCGGGAGAAAAATATGAAACTGCTACCAAGTACAAGTTGGTTATTAATAAATAGTAATTATTTTTTTATAGCCAGCGCAGCAGCATAACACTGATAAATGATTGGAGCCAGGATTTATAATCAATTGAAAAGCTACCAGTATCAATTATTATTTTAGCTGGCCCTTCAATCCTGGTCTAAACTCTTGAAATGCCTTCTGTAGGTACCGGGCGCCATTTGTTTTACCTGCTTGAATTGTTTGCTGAAGTTTGCCCAGCTATTATAACCGCTGGCATAGCAAATATCAAGGATCGGGTTATTGGTTTCCCTCAGCAGTTTGCAGGCATGGCCAATCCTTAACTCCTTTAAAAAATCAAAATAGCTTTTTTTGATATTGCGCTTAAAGAACCTGCAAAAAGAAGGTATGCTCATACCTGCAACAGCAGCCACTTCAGTCAGCGTGATGTTTTCCAGGAAATGATTGAAAGACCAGGTAAATATTTTTTCGATAACAGTATTTTCTTTGTTTTTGGAACCTGTATCAAATCCTTTTGTGATAACATCATACTGCTTGCTATCGGCTATCTGTTGCAGGCAATTAAGTAGCATACATATCCTTTCGATACCAGTGGCTATTTCAACCTGTGGTAACAGATTGGCAATATTCTTTTGCAACTTTTTTTGTAGTGATATGCCATTGTTTTCACTGGATAATAATTTTCGTATCGCTTTCATTTCAGGCATTTGCAAAAACGCTGTGCCCCAAACATCCTTCAGGAAATGTAACACAACGGCACTGCAAATACTGTTCTTCCGGGTTTTTCTAAACCAGTGCGGCAGGCCGGATCCCAATAGAAAAATATCACCTGGCTGGTACTCTCCAACATAATCACCTATAAGAGCAGTGCCATGACCTTCTGTGATAAGGATCAGTTCATATTCTTCATGCTTATGCCAGTTGGTTTCAAACTGTGGTGTTCTGTACGTTCTGCAGGCAAAGGAATGCTGCTCTTCTACATGTATTTTCTGGAGGAGTGTTTTCACGCAATCATTTTATTAAAATCCTATATTATCACAATTTAGCGCCAAATACTGTAAGGAATGATAAGATAGCGGATTTTATTCAATAAATAACGGTTGTAGTCCGCTACATTACAGTATATCTTTACTCCATAAAACGATTGTATGCTCCTGCTTGGAATTGATATCGGAACCTCGTCTATTAAAGTATCCGTGGTGGATGCGCAAACACAGGTTTGTATTGCTGCGGCCAGTTATCCAGAAACAGAATCACCGGTGATTGCTAAACAGGATGGTTGGGCAGAACAGTCTCCTGCCATGTGGTGGCAACACGTACAGCAGGCTGTTTTAAAAGCACACGCAACAAAAAAATATAACCCATCAGCAATTGGTGCCATTGGAATTGCTTACCAGATGCATGGATTGGTTTGTGTTGACAACAACCAGCAGGTTTTAAGAGACAGTATTATCTGGTGCGACAGCCGTGCTGTTGAGATCGGTAATAAAGCTTTTGAAGCGATTGGTGAAGAAAGATGTCTCTCACATTTGCTGAATTCTCCAGGAAACTTCACCGCCAGTAAACTGGCTTGGGTAAAGCAAAATGAACCAGCTGTTTTTTCAGCCATTGATAAGATCATGTTGCCAGGCGATTATATCGCTATGAAACTTACAGGTGAAATTACCAGCAGCATTTCTGCATTAAGCGAAGGCGTTTTTTGGGATTTTAAATCCAACAGTTTAAGTGAGGATATAATGAAGTATTATGGTTTTTCTGCAGATATCATTCCTGTGATTCAACCCGTTTTTTCGGAGCATGGAAAGTTAAGTGCTGATGTTGCTCAATCACTTGGTCTTACCAATGGTATTCCGGTAACCTATAAAGCAGGTGACCAGCCTAATAATGCCCTTTCATTAAATGTGCTTCAACCCGGGGAAGTGGCTGCAACCGCAGGCACTTCCGGCGTAATATATGGTGTAAGTGATCAGCTTGCTTATGATAAAGAGTCCAGGGTTAATACATTTGCCCATGTAAATTACAAAGCTCCTGCTGAAGCTGGTGGAGTGGATGGAGCAGCCAGGTTGGGTGTACTGCTTTGCATCAATGGTACTGGTATTTTAAACCGCTGGATGAAAAATATCTGGGGCGCTGATGTAAGTTACCAGCAAATGAATGATGCTGCAACAACGGTGAATGCAGGAAGCGATGGCTTAATGATCCTTCCTTTTGGTAATGGTGCAGAAAGAATGCTGAACAACCGGACACTAAATGTTCACATACATAATATTGATTTAAATAAACATACCAAAGCACATTTACTGCGTGCTGCACAGGAAGGTATTGCATTTGCTTTCCGGTATGGTCTGGATATCATGCGTTCAAATGGTATGAACCCAAATGTGATCCGTGCAGGTAAAGCCAATATGTTTTTGAGTGAAGTGTTTACGGAGAGTTTTGTAAATACATTGAATGTGCCTGTAGAATTATACAATTGCGATGGAAGTGTTGGTGCAGCTATTGGTGCAGGGCTGGGTGCAGGGATTTATAAAACAGAGGGAGAAGCTTTCCAGCATTTTAAAACTTTGCGTTTGGTGGAACCGACGTTGCCAAAACTGTACGATGAGTTGTATTTCAAATGGCTGGAGCTGTTGCAGAAACAAATGAACTAACCAGCAGCAGTACCGCCAGGCTTCAGAGGTAAAGAACACTAACATGTTGCCGGGTAAAAAATCATCCGGATCTTCATCAATTTTCTATAAGGAAGTATTGGTTTTAGAAATACCCTCCGGGTTCCTTATAAAATGCAGGAATTTATTAAAGTTCTTTTTGTAATGTTTTTTATCCAGCTTATAATAGAAGGCGCCTTTCTTTGAATTGACTTTGTCTTTTTCTTTTTGCTTGATCAGTAAACCCGTTGAGATCACCTTCCTGCTGAAATTACCTTTGTCAAACGTGGTTTCATATACTTCTTCAAAAAGGCTTTGTAATAACGGTATGGTAAACATGGGTGGCAGCAGTTCAAAAAGAATTGGGTGGAGGGCTGCCTTGTACCGCAGGTTTTCTTTTGCCATCAGCACCATTTTTTTATGATCAAATATCAGGTCAGGTATTTCTTCTAAAGGAAACCATTCGGCATGGTATTCGTCTGTCAATTGTTTTTTGTATAAGTTACTGTCTATAAGAGCAAAATAGGCGATAGAGATGGTGCGTTCTACCGGGTCACGTAACGGGTCTGCAAATGTGTACAGTTGTTCCAGGTAAACTCCTTCAAGACCGGTCAGTTTTTTTAGAACCCTTACGGCTGCTTCATCTGCGCTCTCATCAGTCTGTATAAAACCGCCCATTAAACTCCAGTTATTTATTTCAGGTTCAAAGGCACGTTGAATTACCAGCAGGTTTAATTTTTGGCCGTCAAATCCGAAAATAATACAGTCAACGGCGGCAAGCAAGCGTGTTTGTTTTTGATATTTGGTCATGCAAAATGCAGATAATGCTTTGTGGTATTTTATATCCTTATGTAAAAATATTGCAAATCACGGTGTGAAAAAAAATAATTGTTTAAAATACAATTATTCAGAAAAAGTATTATTTTCGTTTTGAAAAACGATTTAGACAAGAGCCATTGCTGTTTAAAAACGCCAGTTTTCACCAACGATTGTTATATGAAAATACCTGTTTACGATATCTTGTTTACAGTTCAGCTGCGGGGAGTTGACGCTCCCGCCAATGCGTTTTCTTATATTTTTCCACCTGTTGCTTTTTCAAAAATAATTATAAAACCTGTATCCGCTTTTGTCAGTAAAAGCAAGGCGGTACAGGTCTGAATTTTTTTTACCAAAACTGATAATTGTAAAAATGACTTTTATTATTAAATCAAAACCAACATTTATGAAAAGGATCTGTTCCTTCTTATCAGGAAAGCCTGCCATGCTGCTGCTTGTGTTTTTTGGCCTGCTTTCTTCCACCCATGTTATCGCACAGGGTACTGTATCTGGCACTGTGACAGATAAAAAGGGTTCGCCACTAGCCGGTGTTTCCGTAATGGTGAAAGGTACCGGCACCGGAACCAATACCGCCGCCAATGGAAGTTTTTCTATTGTTGCTTCACAAAAAGATGTGCTGTTGTTTACTTCAGTTGGGTTTGCCAGCAGGGAAGTTGCAGTAAATGCCATCGGTAGTTCCCCGCTGGTGCTGGATGAATCGGCAGCTGGCAATCTTGATGAAGTGGTAGTGATCGGTTATGGTACGCAAAGAAAGAAGGATCTGACCGGTGCTGTTGGTAATGTAAACGTTGCCGAAACAAAAAAATATTCAACCAGCGATATGTCGCAGTTGTTGCAGGGACGTGTTACAGGGGTTGCTGTTAACAGTGACGGGCAGCCTGGCTCTGTACCAAGTGTACGCATCAGGGGCTTCAGCACATTTGGTGGTGCAGAACCGTTTTATGTGGTAGATGGAATTCCGGGAGCAACCATCAGGGACCTGAGCCCCAATGATGTGGAAACCATGACCGTATTAAAAGATGCCTCTGCTGCTGCTATCTATGGTGCTGCTGCTGCAAACGGTGTTGTAATAATTACTACCAGGCAGGGAAAGAAAAACAGCCAGATGAAAGTTAACTATAATGGTTACTATGGTTGGGATAAGGTTTGGCAAATGCAGGATGTAACCAACAGGGAAGAATACCAGCTTTTGAATAATGAGTCAAGAACCAATGCCGGCAAACCTTTGTTTCCTGCCAATGATCCAAACAATCCAGGATTTATCAATAATGTAAATACCGACTGGCAGAAAGAAGGTTTGAAAACAGGTAACAGGCAAAATCACAATGTGAGCATGTCTGGCGGTGGTGCCAGCAATACCTATAATGTGTCGCTTGATTATTTTCAGAATAAAGGAACCTATGTTGGTAACGGTCCCGACTATACCCGTTATACAGCCAGGATTAACACTACTGCAGAAAAAGGGATTTTTAAATTTGGTCAGACATTCAATTATACCCATTCACGTGAAAATACACTCACTTTCCGTGATGATATATTACTAGGCGGTATTCCTCCATTAATTGGCTCACTCGTAATTGCTATTCCAACCATGTCCGTATATGATCCTGCCGGACTGAACGGTTTCGGTGGTTCTAACTCTGAGTTTAATGGTGCCAATTCTTTAAATGGTATTGGGGTAAACAGTGTGCTGGAAAACTGGGTGGACGTAGACCGTGTTCTTGCCAATGTATACGGTGAAGTACAGCTGCTTAAAAACCTGAAAGGCCATAACATGAAATTCAGAACGAGCCTCAGTTATGATAAGACCAATACAAGGGATTATTCATGGCAGCCTGCATTTAATTTCGGAAATTTCTTCAGCAGGGCCACTGCTACTTTAAATGACAATACAAGGGTTTATACAAATGCTGCGGTTGAAAATACACTTGACTATGATAAGTCATTTGGTAAACACGCTGTACAATTATTGGTGGGTCAGTCATACAGGTACGGCAGCGCAGTTTTACGGGAAGCAAGGGCAGAAGGTTTTACACAACCTTATTATCCTGTTATTACAAACGGCGCCACCTCTGCCTCCAAAGGAACTGAATTTGAAAACATAATCACCTCTTATTTTGGCAGGCTGAATTATTCTTACGCAGATAAATATTTATTATCCGCCTCTCTCAGAAAGGATGGTTCGTCACGTTTTGCCCCGGTCAACAGGTTTGGTTATTTCCCGGCGGTATCAGCAGGCTGGAAAATCAGCAGCGAAGAATTCTGGAATGTATCAAAAGCAACTATTACATCACTTAAATTAAGAGCAAGCTATGGTACATTGGGTAATAATAATATTGCCGATTATCAATACCTCGGTGTAATTAATACAGGTGTGGTGTATAATTTTGGCGGCATCAGGAATATCGGCGGTATTCAAACAATCGTGAACTCGCCTGATATTAAATGGGAATCAAAAGAAATCACCAACGTTGGTTTTGATGCATCGTTCCTGAATGGCCGTTTAGATCTTTCGGCAGAATACTACAATTCAAAAAGTAAAGACATCCTTGTGGGAGTTTTAATTCCTGCCAGCACGGGTTTTATAAATCTCGATCCGGTGGTTAACGCTGCTTCCATACAAAATACCGGTGTGGAATTAACGCTTACATTCCGCGGTAAAGCAAAGCGTAATTTTAAATATGAAGTGTCGGCAAACGTATCATCAGTAAATAACAAAGTACTCGCATTGGGAGGAAATAATGAACCACTCATTGGTGCTGGTGCCAGAACAGTTGTAGGCAGGGAAATAGGTGAGCATTATGGATTTGTATACGATGGAATTTTTCAGAACCAGGCAGAAATTACTGCGCATGCAACCCAGTTTGGAGCAGTGCTGGCACCTGGTGATATCAGGTATAAAGACATCAGCGGTCCGGAAGGAAAGCCGGATGGTATTGTAGATGAAGCTTTTGACCGCACTTATCTTGGCAGTGGTATTCCTAAACTGCACTATGGCTTCAACTTTACCGCATCTTATAAGAATATTGATTTTTCCATTTTTGCATCGGGCAGCGGCAACTTTATGATCAACAGCCGTATGTACCGGGATCTTCACCATTCTGCAGGAGCCATTAATTACAGTAAAGATATGCTGAACAGGTGGACACCTACCAACACCAATACAGACATCCCAAGACTCAATGACGATGATGTTAATAATTTTAAAGATTCTAACCGTCCCGGTTGGTTGCAAAGCGGAACCTATCTCAGGATAAATACGGTGTCTGTGGGTTATACAATCCCTGCATCTTTAATTAAGGGTCTTTCAACTTCAAGGATATATGCAACCGTACAAAACCTGTACTCTTTCCAGGGTTATAAAGGTTACAACCCAGACTTTACTTCAGGTGTATTGAACCCGGGCTTTGACTTTGGTTCCTATCCAAAACCAAGAACTGTAATGGTAGGTGTGCAATTAACTTTTTAATAACTGACAGATTATTTAAAACATAAAATCATGAAAAGAATATTATATCTGATCATTTGCGGTTGCCTCATCACAACAACGGGTTGTGACAAGAAACTGGAGGTTTCTAATCCTAACAGTCTTACAACCGCAGACTATTGGAAAACAAAAGAACAGGCCTATGCAGGTTGTACTGCTATTTACAATGCCTTGATAGTAGATGGCTCTTACATGCGTTCCTTTCCCGGACTTACCGACAGCAGGGGAGATGATTTTACAGGCGATAGTCCCTGGCTTGATCTTGTATTGACCGGACAGTTTATCATTCCAACAACTTCTGATCCTGTATTCTGGATATGGAGAGAATTTTATCTCACTATCAACAGGGCCAACCAGGCCATTCAGTATGTGGCACAGTATGATGAATCGGTACTGCCTGCAGAAGAAAAGAAAAGAATTTTAGGACAGGCCCATTTTTTAAGAGGCCTTGCATATTATAACCTGGCTACTACGTTTAAAGTAGTTCCGGTGATCACCAGGGTTATAGAAACAAAAGAAGATTATTACCCGGCAACAGCAACAGAAGAAGTTTTGTGGGACCAGATATTTGCTGACCTTGCTGAAGCAGAAGCCAACCTGCCAATTAACTATGATGGTGTTACAGGCTTAGACCAGGGTCAGAAGGGAAGAGCAACAAAAGGAGCAGCTGCCGGTTTGTTAGGCAAAGCATATCTCTTCAGAAAAGATTATGCAAAAGCTGCCACCCAGTTTGAAAAGTTCTTTACAGGAGGTCCATTAAACGGAGTGTATTCTCTGATGCCAGATTACAGGGATAATTTTAGAGACGTCAATGAGAATAACAGCGAGTCTTTATTTGAAATTCAATTTACAGAAGGAGCAGGAACCGATATCAATTGGTGCTGCCAGCCAACGGGGGCCTGGAAGCAAGTGCAGGCAATTTCTGTAACCTATGGAATGGAAGGTGCAGGTTTTTCTGATTACCTGCCTACAAGATGGATATACAATGAATACAAGCAGGAAAGAACAATTGAAGACAAGCTTGATCCAAGATTGCTGGTAACGATCGCTTCTTATGAACCAACAGAAAATTCTACACAGGCATATGGAAGAGCATGGTTTAATCCGCAAAACGCAATCTATCCAAGAAAATATACCAATGATGGTGTAGGCAACGGTAAGCCATTTGAAGGGGCTGCTGAATCAGGTATCAACTACAGGATACTCCGCTATGCAGATATATTATTAATGTATGGAGAAGTGTTAAACGAATTGGGACGAACCACAGAAGCGTATCCTTTTATTCAGCAAGTAAGATCAAGGGCCAAATTGCCCAACCTTGCAACGGTAAGACCGGGCATGACCCAGGCGCAGATGCGTGACCAGATTGCACATGAAAGAGCGCTTGAATTTGCAATAGAAGGACAAAGGATCAATGACCTGATCCGTTGGGGTTGGTTTTATGACGCTGGTAAACTGGCTGAACTAAAAACGCATGATGCGGATTTTAATACATACACACCAGGCAACGAATACCTGCCTATTCCGCAGCGTGAGCTGGATCTGAATAAAAATCTTTTGCCTAATACGGCTAACTAGTGTTTTTGGTAATAGATAAATTCCTGCCCACTTAATCGGTGTGGGCGGGAATTTTCTTATCAATACATAACTAAATATTATTTTAAACAATCAATTGAAATATAATTCCGGCAGTAAACATCATTTGTATCATTTGAAATGCATTTTTATAGAGTAACATACCAGTTGATTTTTTTTTGGCTGTTTTTATTAACGGCCTGCAGCAACAATAGTAAGGTTGATCCGCATTTTCATTTTACAAAAATGCCGGCTGCTGAAACGGGCATTGCATTTAATAACAATATTTCAGAAGATGATTCCATCAATGTGTTTACCAATGAATATATGTATAACGGTGCCGGTGTGGGTATCGGTGATTTTAACAATGATGGTTTGCAGGATGTTTTTTTCTGTGGCAGTATGGTCAGCAGTAAATTATATATCAACAAAGGCAATTTTAAATTTGAAGATGTAACCGAAATGGCGGGACT
Source organism: Bacteroidota bacterium (assembly GCA_029561305.1). Classification (GTDB taxonomy): domain Bacteria; phylum Bacteroidota; class Bacteroidia; order Chitinophagales; family Chitinophagaceae; genus Ferruginibacter. The sequence continues at coordinate 9,863 of JAKQJG010000031.1, forward strand.
GCAAACAAACAGGTGGTGTACAGGGGTGAGTGTGGTGGATATTAATGACGATGGCTTCCAGGATATATATGTTGCTGCTTCTCACTCTACGGATAGAGAAAAAAGAAAGAATTTATTATTTATTAACGATGGCCGTTCAAGAGAGGGCAGGGGCGAGGTACATTTTACCGAACAGGCCGCAGCATATAATTTAGCTGATACCGGTTATTCAACACAGGCTGCATTTTTTGATTACGATAAAGATGGTGACCTGGATATGTACTTACTCAATCATCGCCTCTACAGCAAAACCGCCAACGAATTGCAGCCACGGGATACCAGTGGGGATTCACCTGCACAGGATAAGTTGTTCAGGAATGATGGCGTAACAGCCGGACGGCCGTATCCCGTATTTACAGACGTTTCAGAAGCTGCAGGTATTAAAGAGGATGGCTATGGCCTGGGCATTGTAATAACAGATGCCAACAATGACAACTGGCCGGATATTTATGTTGCCAATGATTATATCGCCAACGATCTGTTGTGGCTGAATAATGGCAATGGCACTTTCACCAACACGATTGCCGCTTCGATGCGGCACCAAAGTTATAACAGTATGGGTGTGGATGCAGCGGATATCAACAACGATGGCCTGCCTGACATTGCGGTAGTGGATATGCTGCCCGAAAGCAACGAAAGAAAAAAAATGATGTTCAGTGCTGCCAACCAGGAAAAGTATGACATGCAGCAGCGCTTTGGTTATGAACCTTCTTTTATGAGGAACATGCTGCAGCTTAACAACGGCATAAGACAATCGGGTAACAAGAGTATTCCCTTTTATAGTGAAATAGGCCAGCAGGCAGGTATATCCGAAACAGACTGGAGCTGGAGTATATTAATGGCCGATTTTGACAATGACGGATGGAAAGATATTCATATCACCAACGGTTTAGCAAAGGATCTTACCAACAATGACTATGCTGCTTTTGTAAATGACAAAGCACATACGGGTAATTATACTTTTGGGGCAAATAGCGAATCAAAAGTTTTAGACAGGGAAACAATTGCAGCACTAAGAAAAAATATTGACAAGTTTGGAACTGTGAAAATGCAGGGCTACCTGTTTAAAAATAACGGCCAGCCTGGTTTTGTAAATATTACTGCTTCAGCCGGACTTTCAGCATTATCACTCTCTAACGGTGCTGCATATGCCGACCTGGATAATGATGGTGACCTTGACCTGGTTGTAAACAATATCAATGAAACGGCATTTGTATGGAAAAATGAATTGAGAAAATCAGCGAACGGCACAACAGATAATTTCATTAGCATTCAACTGCAGGGTATGCAAGGGAATTCAACTGGTTTTGGCACAAAAGTCACTTTGTACAGCCGTGATAAAATGCAGTATGCGGAGCAGTTTCCTGTACGGGGGTTTTCATCCAGTGTGGATCAGCGGCTGCACTTTGGATTGGCAGGTGAAAAATTAATTGACTCCATCAAAGTGCAATGGCCAGATGATAAAGTTCAGTTGCTGAAGAATGTTGCCAGCAACCAATTGCTTGTATTGAAACATGTAAATGCCGTTGATCATTTGCAGGAAAAATTAAAAACCGCATGGTTATTTTCAGATATTTCGGAAACAGTACCAATTAATTTTAAACATACCGAGGCACAAAATTTTGATTTTGGCCATCACCAGCCATTGCCGCAAAAATACTCTCAACTGGGTCCATGTGTTGCTGTGGCTGACGTAAATGGAGATGGGCTGGAAGATTTTTTTGCGGGTGGAGCAGCCGGCCATCCTGGAAAAATAGTTATACAGAAAGCATCAGGCGGATTTATGGAAACAAACCTAACCCAGGGAGTTAAAATGGAGGAGGATTTGGGAGCTGTTTTTTTTGATGCTGATGGGGACAAGGATAAGGATTTACTTATTACTGGCGGTAGTTTTGAATTTAGCAGTATAAGATACAATCAACCTCGTTTGTACCTCAATGACGGCAAAGGAAATTATTCTTTGGATGCTGCGGCTCTGCCAGTGATAGAAGATATTACTGATGCTGTATCAACAGGGGATATTGATGCTGACGGGGACATGGATTTATTTATTGGAGGCAGATTAAAACCCCGGCAGTATCCTGCATCTCCCCGAAGTTATATCCTGCAAAATGATGCCGGTAAATTTACCGATATAACAAAAAGCACCAACCCTGTATTGGAGTTTCCCGGGATGATCACGGGTGCTTTGTTCACAGATTTTAATAATGATAAAAAAGCAGATCTTGTTATTTGTGGTGAATGGACAGCGATCCGCTTTTTCAAAAATGAAAACAACAAGCTGGTTGAATTGCCGGTACTCGCCGGCAGTAGAGGACTCTGGCGTTCCCTGCAACAGGCGGATATTGACAAAGACGGTGATATGGACTATATCGCTGGCAACATGGGTATGAATAACCGTTATCATATTGCGGAAGGAAAGCCAATGATGTTATACGCAAAGGACATCGACAAAAACGGGTTTACAGAACTGATCCCTGCTTATTATTCCAGTGACAAGGATGGCAAAATAGATTTGTTTCCTGCATTAGACAGGAACCAGTTATCAGATCAGCTTCCCTCGGTAAAGAAAAAATACCTGCGTCATGCTGATTATGCGAAAATTACAATGGAACAGCTGAAGAATGATTTGGGCACAGAAGAATGGACTGAGCTCACTTGTGAAACGCCGGCATCCGTATGGATTGAAAATGCGGGTGCGGGAAGATTTGTTCTCCATAAGTTACCAGCTGAAGCGCAGGCCGCACCGGTCAATAGTATCCTTGCAGAAGATGTGGATGCGGATGGAAATATTGATTTGATTATCGCAGGTAACGAATACCAGGCTTCCATTTCAATTGGCAGGTATGATGCCTCTTATGGGTTATTGCTGAAAGGAAACGGCAAAGGCATATTTGCTCCAGCAGGCATTTCCGCAAGCGGGCTACTGATTGACGGAGATGTAAAAGACATGGCTTTGATCGGGCATGGCAAAGTAAAGTGGCTTATTGCAGCACCTAATGACAGTAAATTAAAAGTATTCTCCATAAACAAATTTAAAACAGATAAATAATTACCTGTTATGCTACAAAAAATTATTTCAGTAAGTGCAATGGCAATGATCGCATCGGCATCATTGGCGCAAGTAAATACAGTATCCCTCAACGTTGGCGAGGCCAAAACAGTTATCAACAAAAATATCTATGGCCATTTTGCTGAACACCTCGGCAGCTGTATATATGATGGATTTTATGTAAGAGAAGGGAATAAAACGATACCCAATACAGATGGGGTACGCAATGATATCATTGACGCTTTGAAAAAATTAAAAATTCCCAACCTCCGCTGGCCTGGTGGTTGCTTTGCAGATACCTATCAATGGAAGGACGGCATTGGTCCTAAGAATAAAAGGCCATCCATTGTAAACCGCTGGTGGGGTGGAGTAACTGAAGACAACAGCTTTGGAACGCATGATTTTTTAAACATGTGCAAGCGGATAGGATGTGAACCCTACCTGGCTGCCAATGTTGGAAGTGGTACCGTACAAAATTTTATTGACTGGATACAATATGTAAATTATAAACCAGCCAGCAGCCCGATGGCTCTGTTGCGGGAACAAAATGGGCAGAAGGAACCCTGGAATGTAAAGATCTGGGGTGTGGGAAATGAGGCATGGGGTTGTGGAGGAAATATGAAGCCTGATCATTATGCCAACATCTACAGGCAGTACGCTACTTTTATGACAGACTGGACAAACAGTGACAGTTTGTTCCGTGTGGCATCAGGCGCCAATGTGGATGATTACAACTGGACAGAAACATTAATGAGAGAAATACCTGCTAACATGCTGGAAGGTGTGGCATTGCATCATTACTCTTTTGTAAAATGGAGTGAAAAAGGTTCGGCTACGGATTACAGTGAGGAGCAGTATTTTGCCACCATGAAAACCGCACTTCGTATGGATGAGCTGGTTACAAAGCACAGCACTATCATGGATAAATATGATCCCAAGAAGAAAATTGCGTTGGTGGTGGATGAATGGGGTGGTTGGTATAATGTAGAGCCGGGAACCAATCCTGGGTTTCTATATCAGCAAAATACGATGAGAGATGCTATGATCGCCGGTGTTACCTTAAATATTTTTCACAACCATAGCGACAGGGTGAGGATGGCTAATCTTGCACAGGCAGTGAATGTGCTGCAGTCTGTTATTCTTACCAACAAAGAAAAAATGATACTGACGCCTACTTATCATGTAATGGAAATGTACAATGTGCACCAGGACGCCACCATGATCCCTGCAAAAATAATTTCAAATGATTATGTTTTTAATGGAGGAAAAATACCGGCTGTTTCAGTGTCTGCATCAAAAGATAAAGATGGTATTACGCATATCTCGTTGGTAAATATTGATGCTTCAAAGCCGCAGGATATTGTAGTGAATATCAATGGTGCCAAATTTAGTTCTGTTTCCGGCAGGGTACTTACTTCTCAAAAATTGCAGGATTATAATTCTTTTACCGAAGCAAGTAAAATACAGCCGGCAATTTTTAGGGATGCTAAATTATCAGGCGGACAGTTGCAGGTAAAATTACCACCCTTTGCTGTTGTTGTATTAACACTCAAATAATCTATTTATGAAAAAGATCCGTAACAGTGCAACTTTTTTAATTGCAGGCCTGGGGCTTCTTTTTATTGGCTCATGTAAAAAAGAATCACCTGCCCCCACGCCACCGGTAGTACCGCCGGTAATAACACCGTCGTTTGACATTAATTCCATCAACGACAACTACGCTGCCCTTGCTCCTTTTGCAAGGTATCTTGAATGGGGCTCACACAATGTGCATGATCCTGCCATCATAAAAGATGGCGAATATTATTATTGCTATAATACCGATGTTGGGTATGGTATTGATGTTCGTGCCGGCATACAAATAAGAAGATCGAAGGACCTGGTAGAATGGAAGTACGTAGGTTGGGTTTTCAACAGTCTTCCTGCAATGGGCAGTGCTTTTATTACTTCTGGCGGAGGAACACCCTTTAATTCTTTGTGGGCACCCTGTATTGTTAAAGTGGGCAGCGAGTACCGTTTGTATTATTCACTCACCTGTTCTTTACCAAGATTAAGTGTAATCGGCCTGGCAACTTCTTCCAGCCCGCAAGGTCCGTTTACAGAAAGAGGCCTCGTAGTAACATCAAGAAATAACAGTACCGTACAAACGAATGCCATTGACCCTGCTGTTATTGTAACACCGGCAGGTGAACATTGGATGATGTATGGTTCTGCATGGGACGGTATTTATTCATTAAAGCTGGATCCGTCAACCGGTCTTGCATTTACAACCGACGATAAGGGTACCCGTGTGGCTAACCGGGGATTTACCGGTACAGCATACAATGGCAACATTGAAGGGCCGGATATTATTTATAACCCGGTGTTGAATAAATATTTTCTCTTTATTGCCTACGACTGGCTGGAAACTAAATACAATGTAAGGGTGATGAGAGGCGATAACCCTAATGGGCCATTCTATGATTTTAATGGAGTGGATGCCAATACAAATGTGGATCACGGCCCGATGATCATTGCGCCGTACAAATTTTCTGGTCATAGTGGTTACCAGGGTACTGCACACTCCTGCGCCTTCAGCGATGGCAGTGGCAATTACTTTATTGCAAGCCAGGCCAGACCCGGTTCAGATAAATTTTTTATGAACCTGCATGTACGTAAATTATTCTGGACCACCGATGGCTGGCCGGTGGCATCACCAGAACGGTATGCATGGGAAAAAGATTCTCTTATATCCCAGGCAGATATCACAGGAGCGTGGGAAAGAATTGTTTTGAACTATGCAATAGTGCCGGGCTATGCTGCAGAACAGTTATCTCCTGACTTCCAGGTGTCAAATGATATTACACTTGATGCTGCCGGAACTTTAAATGGTAACAGTGCTGATACATGGAACTATACTGCACCATGGTTACAATTAAACTGGAGTAATGGAACTACAGAAAAAGTATATGTGCAAAAGGGGAGGGACTGGGAAAATAAAAGAGCCAACAGCATAATATTCACCGGGCTTGATAATGCGGGTACGGCCGTATGGGGGAAGAAGAAATAAAACCGGTCTGCACCGCAGGTCAGACCGGCTTCAACTATACCGGTCAGCACCACAGGTCAGACCGGCTTAAATATCAAAATGAAAATAAATCATCTCATAGTATTCTTTTTTTTATCACTGTCTTCAACAGCACAGGAAATAAAACCGTTTCACCACTGGGCTGCCACCCCGCCCATGGGCTGGAACAGCTGGGATTGTTTTGGGCCAACCGTTACCGAGAGTGAAGTAAAGGCCAATGCTGATTACATGGCGGCATATTTAAAATCTTTTGGATGGGAGTACATCATTGTGGATATTCGATGGTTTGTTGGCAACGATAAAGCGAATGGTTATAATCAAACTAATCCTGAATATTCGATTGATCCATACGGAAGGTTTACACCGGCTGTTAACCGTTTTCCTTCTGCTGCAGATGGAAAGGGATTTAAGCCGCTGGCAGATTATATCCATGGCAAAGGATTGAAATTCGGCATTCATATTATGAGAGGAATACCAGTAATGGCAGTGAAAAACAATTTGCCGGTGCTCAATACCAAGGTTACTGCAAAAGATATTTATACGGAAGAAAACCAATGCACCTGGTTAAGGGATATGTATACTATTGTACCGGGTAAGACCGGTGCACAGGAATATTACAATTCAATTTTCCAATTGTATGCAGACTGGGGTGTTGACTTTGTAAAGGTAGATGACCTGTCTTCTCCTGTTTATTTTACAGATGAAGTGGAGATGATAAGAAGGGCGATTGATAAAACCGGGAGGAAAATTGTGCTCAGTACTTCTCCCGGCGAAACACCTGTTGATCATGCCGCACACGTGCAGCAGCACGCCAGCATGTGGAGAACGGTGGGTGATTTTTGGGATAGCTGGCTGCAACTAAAAGAACACTTTAAAGTGTTTGAAAGATGGAACAACTATCGGAAGTTTGGTGCCTGGCCAGACGGAGATATGTTACCTCTTGGGCACATTGGTATCCGGGCAGAAAGGGGTGTCAACCGTATGAGCCAGTTCACCAAAGACGAACAGTATACATTAATGACATTGTGGAGTATCTTTCGTTCTCCTTTAATGTTTGGCGGGCATTTACCGGATACAGATGCTTTTACACTTTCTCTTCTTACCAATAAAGACATGCTGCATGTATTGAATAAAAGTAAAAACAACCGCCCATTGTTTACTACAGAAAGTAAAGCGGCATGGATTGCAGAGGATGCTGACACCCATACAAAATACCTGGCAGTTTTTAATTATGCCGACCAGGAAATGGCTGTACCAAGCAAGGCTGCATGGAAAGGAAGTATTATTAATCGTAATACAGTTGGAAAAACTGAAAGCGTGAATGTAAATATTACAGGTGCAAAAAAATTGTACCTCGTAGTAAAAGACGGTGGGGATAATATTGACTGGGATCATGCCAACTGGATCAATCCCATGCTGTACAATAATACAGACTCCATCTCCCTCACAACACTTAAATGGAAAACTGCCATTGCTGGCTGGGGTACTGCGCAAATGAATGCAAGTGTATCAGGAGGAAAATTAATGGTTGATGGCAGGGTATACGAAAAGGGCATTGGTACACATGCTAATTCAGTAATAGAGTTTGATATTCCAGCCGGCTTTATCACATTTAAAGCCATGGCAGGTATTGATGAAGCCGGAGCAATACAAAACGCAGGTGCCACCATGCAATTCATGGTATTTACCCAGGAACCCGCTGGAATAATGCCTGCAGCGGAAGAAAAAATAACAGTCGATCTGGAAGAAATGGGTTTTAACAGGCCTGTTCTTGTAAAAGACATATGGTCTGGGAAAACGATTGGGATATTCAGTAAAGAATTTTCTCCCTTGGTAAAACAACATGGTTGTGGATTTTATAAAATTGTGAACGAAAAAAAATAATTGTTTATGCAGTTAAGAAAAAAAATGATCGTAGCAGGTGCCGCCGCAGTGTTGTCACTAACAGCTGTTGCTCAAACAAAAAATGTATTGACTGTAAAAGTTGATAAACCCATCGCAGCTATTCAGCCAACCATGTGGGGTGTATTTTTTGAAGATATCAACCTGGGAGCTGATGGCGGAATCTATGCAGAACTGGTAAAGAACCGTTCATTTGAATTCTTCAAGCCATTAATGGGATGGAAAGTAGAACAGCAGCCCTTCAAAGAAGGAGCTTTAACCGTATTGAACCGGGAAGGAAAAAATCTTGCCAATCCACGTTTTCTTCGGGTGAGTGTAAACGATGCCGTTAGTGGCAGTGTAAGTATTACGAATGAAGGCTTTCGGGGCATGGGAATAAAGAAAGGACTACGGTATGATTTCTCGTTTATGTACAGGCAGGCTGCGGCTGGTATCACCATACATGCAGCTTTGATCAATGCTAAGAACGAAGTGATCGGCAGCACTCTTCTAAAGCCATCTGAAGCCGGCACCAGTTGGAAAAAAACGGCGGTAAGTTTTAATGCAACCGCTACGGAAGAAAAAGCACATTTTAAAATATGGTTTGAAGGAACGGGGGTGATGGATATGGATATGATCTCTTTATTTCCGGAAGACACCTGGAAGAAAAGACCGGGTGGCATGAGAGCAGATATGATACAGCTACTGGCAGATATGAAGCCGGGTTTTCTACGTTTTCCGGGTGGCTGTATTGTGGAAGGATATGATCTTTCACAACGGTACCAATGGAAAAAAACGGTGGGGCCAATTGAAGACCGTGAACTGATCATCAACCGCTGGAATTTCGAATTTGCACACAAACCCACACCAGATTATTTTCAAACCTTTGGTCTCGGCTTTTTTGAATACTTCCAGCTGGCAGAAGATATGGGTGCAGAAGCCCTTCCCATTTTAAACTGTGGAATGGCCTGCCAGTTTAATTCAGCAGAACTGGTTCCGCTTGACCAACTGGATCCTTATGTGCAGGATGCACTGGACCTGATTGAATTTGCTAACGGTAATGCTAACACGGTGTGGGGAAAGGTAAGAGCTGATATGGGCCATCCGGCTCCGTTCAATTTAAAAATGATGGGCGTGGGTAATGAGAATTGGGGACCGCAATATATTGAACGGCTGAAAATTTTTCAAAAAGCGATCAAAGCAAAATATCCTGACTTTAAGCTGGTCACCAGTTCTGGCACAGATCCTAACGGAGAACGCTTTGACCTTTTGAATACGGAACTAAGGAAAATGAATGCTGATATTATTGATGAGCACTATTACCGCAGACCGGAGTGGTTTTTCAGCAATGCAAGACGATATGATAATTATCCCAGGAATGAATCAAAAATATTTGCAGGAGAATATGCTGCACAGAGCGACAAAGTAGTGAGCGTTGATAATAAGAATAGCTGGCTTACGGCATTAAGTGAAGCGGCTTTTATGACGGGGCTGGAAAGAAATGCCGGTGTGGTAAGCATGGCTTCTTATGCACCGCTGTTTGCACATATTGATGGCTGGCAATGGACCCCGGACCTGATTTGGGTAAACAACCTGCAATCATATGGCACACCAGATTATCATGTTCAAAAATTATTTTCCGTAAACAAAGGGACTAAAGTAGTTCCCATTATGTTAAATAATGATGTGGTGGCAGGGCAGGACAGCCTGTACGCTTCTTCCTGTATTGACGCAGTTGCAAACGAACTGATCATTAAAATTGTAAATGCATCCGGGAAAGAGCAAACAATGGTTTTATCACTCGAGGGCGTGAAAAAACTGGCAAAGGATGCTAAACTTACTTTGCTGCAAAGCACCAACCTGGATGCAGTGAACTCATTCAGCAACCCGGGAAATATTTCTCCCAGGGAATCTGTATTACCATGGAAGGGTAAAAAAACGGAGTACAAAGCAGCTCCATATTCCTTTAGCATTTTGAGGATAAAAATATTTTAATTGTCATCCTGACAATTAAAGAGAAATAGCTACCTTTAAATCTTTAAATAAACGAAGGGCTATACCGGAATGAAAAAGCTTGCTGTCATATTAATGCTGATTTCTTTACAGCCGGTCTGTGCCCAACACCGGGAAGACAGTGCAGGTACGGTAAAGCCGACGAGGCAAACAGCAGTGCATGACCCTGTGATGATAAAGCAGGGGGATACCTATTATCTTTTTTGTACAGGTTGGGGTATATCTTCTTTTTCATCAAAGGATATGAAGAACTGGAGAAAAGAGAAAAGAGTATTTGCCACTCCGCCACAATGGGCCATAGATGCAATACCATCATTCAAAGGTCATATATGGGCACCGGATATCAGTTTTCACAACGGTCAATACTATTTATACTATTCTGTTTCGGCATTTGGCAAAAACACATCCTGCATCGGACTGGCTGTAAATAAAACGCTGGATCCGGCCTCTCCGGATTTTCAATGGATAGACAAAGGGAAGGTTATTCAGTCTGTTCCCGGAAAAGATATGTGGAATGCCATTGATCCCAATCAGATAGATGATGAAAATGGAGATCATTGGCTGGTATTTGGATCTTTTTGGAATGGGATGAAACTCGTGAAATTGAACGACAGCCTGACAGCTGTTGCGCAACCTGAAGAATGGCATACTGTGGCAGCAAGACCGAGAGATTTTTCTATACCGGATACCGCTGCAGGTGATGCAGCTATTGAAGCTCCCTTTATCCTTAAAAAGGATAACTATTATTACCTGTTTGTATCATGGGACTATTGTTGCAGGGGTGAGAAGAGTAATTATAAAGTAGTGGTGGGAAGGAGTGAAAAATTAACCGGGCCATATCTTGATAAAACAGGTTTGTCGATGACACAAAATGGTGGTTCATTGGTAGCCGAAGGAGATAATAAAGAATGGTTTGGCGCAGGGCATAATGCGGCATACCAGTTTGAAGGAAAATATTACCTTATTTATCATGGATATGATGCAAAGGATAAGGGTAAACCCAAATTGATCATTGATGAATTACAGTGGGACAGCAATGGCTGGCCTTTCATTAAAAAAGTAAAAACAAACAACTAAGGCTATATGAAAATTTTGCGCCAACTATTAATTGTAACCAGCATGGCAACCATCTTTACCGCAGCCTGTAATACTGCCGAAGAAAAAACGGAACCAGCCAACGCGGCTCCTGAAGCACAAATGAAACAGGAAAAATGGGGAACAGTTGATGGCAAAGATGTTTATCTCTATACACTCACAAACAAAAGTGGTGCAACAATAAAGATCACCAATTATGGTGGTATAGTAACGTCCTGGGTTACCCCAGACAAGAATGGCAAAAGTACCAGTATCGTTTTAGGCTTTGACAGTTTAAGCGGGTATCTGGCAAAGCCACCTTATTTTGGCGCCATCATTGGCCGGTATGGAAACCGTATAGCAAAAGGCAGTTTCAAAATTGATACCACCACTTATACTTTGGCTAAGAATAATGGGGTGAATCATTTGCATGGAGGCGATAAAGGTTTTGATAAAGTGGTTTGGCACGGATTAACAAAAAAATCATCACCTTCATCCACATCCATCACGCTGCATTATGTGAGTCTTGATGGTGAAGAAGGTTATCCCGGTAATTTGAAAGTGGATGTTACCTACACCCTGACTGATGAGAATGAACTGAGTATTGAATACAGTGCAGAAACTGACAAGCCAACAGTAGTAAATCTTACCAATCACAGTTATTTTAACCTGACAGGAGATCCGTCAAAAACAATTCTTGATCATAGCCTGCAGGTGAATGCAGACAAATACACACCGGTAGACAAAGGTCTTATACCAACAGGAGAATTAAAAGAAGTAAAAGGAACAGCGTTTGACTTTTTACAACCACATACAATTGGGGAACGAATTGCGTCAGTAGAAGGCGGTTACGATCATAATTTTGTTTTAACAAGAAAAGAAAAGGGGCTTGAACTGGTGGCTACTTTATCCGATTCCATCAGTGGAAGAAAATTAGAAGTTTTTACAGAAGAACCAGGGCTGCAGTTTTATTCTGGAAATTTTTTAGACGGAACGATTAAAACAAGTAATGGAACAGCCATTAACAAATATGCAGCACTCTGCCTGGAAACACAACACTTTCCTGATGCTCCCAATCAACCAGCGTTTCCTTCTACCTTATTAAAACCTGGCGAAAAGTACCATACTATTACAAAATATAAAGTCTCAGTAAGTAAATAGAGTTTATTCACCATTCACCATTGACAATTCACTACCATGAAGTTTTTTATTGACACAGCCAATCTTGCCCAGATAAAAGAGGCAAATGAATTAGGTATACTCGACGGCGTTACCACTAACCCTTCGCTTATGGCCAGGGAAGGTATTGCCGGGGAAGCCGCCATTCAGCAACATTATAAAACCATTTGCGAACTTGTTGAAGGGGATATTAGTGCAGAAGTGCTTGGTACTACATTCGACAGCATTGTTGCCGAAGGAAAAGTACTGGCCGAACTGCACCCAAATATTGTGGTGAAAGTGCCGATGATCAAAGATGGTATTAAGGCAATTAAATGGTTTACCGATAATGGCATCCGTACCAATTGTACCCTCATATTTTCTGCCGGGCAGGCGATACTGGCTGCTAAAGCTGGCGCTACTTATGTGTCGCCATTTATCGGCCGCATAGATGATAGCGGATGGGACGGCATGCAGTTGATACAACAGCTGTCAAATATTTTTACCATACAGCATTATAAAACAGAAATACTGGCGGCTTCTATCAGGAATGTAAACCATATAATAATGGCGGCTGAAATGGGTGCCCATGTTTGTACCTGCCCGCTGGAGCCCATCCTCGGTTTGTTAAAACATCCGCTGACAGATATTGGACTCGCTAAATTTTTAGATGACTCAAAGAAAATGCAATAATGGAATTAAAACAATTACAGGATACGGCTTCCCAAATACGCAGGGATATTGTACGCATGGTACATGGCTGCCAGTCCGGTCATCCCGGTGGTTCATTGGGTTGTGCAGACTTACTCACCGCTCTTTATTTCAGTGAAATGAAGATCAGGGAGGAAAAAAAGGAAGATGGCTACCTGTCATTTTCCCGTGCAGGAACCGGGGAGGATATTTTCTTTCTTTCCAATGGACACATTTCACCCTTGTTTTATTCAGTACTATCAAGGCGTGGGTATTTTCCGGTTAGTGAACTGGCTTCCTTTAGAAAAATTAATTCCAGGCTACAGGGTCACCCGGCAACACATGATCATTTACCGGGTATCAGGGTTGCTTCCGGTTCGCTGGGACAGGGTCTTTCCGTAGCAGCTGGTATGGCACATGCAAAAAAGCTTAAGGGAGATAACAGTACCGTGTATGTGCTGATGGGTGACGGTGAACAACAGGAAGGACAGGTATGGGAAGGTGCCCAGTTTGCACCGCATTATAAACTGGATAACCTTGTTGCCATCATTGACTGGAACAAACAACAGATAGATGGGTCGACTGATAAAGTGATGAACAATCGTGACATCGGCGCTAAGTATGAGGCATTTGGGTGGACAACCATTTCGCTGGAAGATGGAAATGATATTGTACAGGTATTGGAAGCTTTGCACAAAGCCAAACAATTGAAAGGACAGGGCAAACCTGTTGCCATACTCATGAAAACTGAAATGGGATCCGGGGTTGATTTCATGATGCATACGCACAAGTGGCATGGCACGGCACCCAACGACGAACAATTGGCAAAGGCATTGGAACAATTGCCGGAGACATTGGGGGATTATTAACTCCCTCCACCCCATAATGTGTGATTAAAAGAGCTGTAAAATTTGACACTGGTTTATTTAATTGGTTTGTTCCGGCCTGGTTGATTAAAGGATAGAATTTTGAAATGCTTGATTACAAATATTGAAATAAAATTAAATGCCTGGCCGCTCCTGATACAATCGGGAGAATTTGGGTGAGGCGGTTTACAAACAATGAAGAAATATACATACACAGAAAAGAAGGACACCCGTTCTGGTTTTGGTGCAGGCATGGCTGAGTTGGGAAGAAAGAACCCAGACGTGGTAGCTCTTTGTGCCGACCTGGTAGCATCACTGAAACTGGATGCATTTATAAAAGAAAATCCCGGCCGTTTTGTGCAATGCGGTATTGCTGAAGCAAACATGATCGGTGTTTCAGCAGGTATGGCTATTGCTGGTTATATCCCTTTTGCAACCACCTTCGCCAACTTTGGTTCAGGCAGGGTATACGACCAGATACGCCAAAGCGTTGCCTACTCCGGTACTAACGTAAAGATTTGTGTTTCTCATGCTGGTCTTACACTGGGAGAGGATGGTGCAACCCACCAGATTCTGGAAGATATTGCCATGATGAGGGCAATGCCCGAAATGACCGTGATCAATCCTTGTGACTATAATCAAACAATGGCTGCCACGATTGCATTGGCAGATCATAACGGTCCTGCCTACCTGCGTTTTGGCCGGCCGGTTGTGCCGGTGTTTACTGATGCTGATCAGAAATTTGAAATAGGTAAGGCCTGGATGGTAAATGAAGGAAAGGATGTAAGTATCATTGCCACAGGACACCTGGTATGGGAAGCCATACTGGCCGGTGAAATACTGGAAAAAGAAGGCATTGATGCAGAGATCATCAACATCCACACCATTAAGCCATTGGATGAAGAAGCCATTTTAAAATCAGCAACTAAAACTGGTTGTGTTGTTACAGCAGAAGAGCACCAGTTGAATGGTGGATTGGGTGATGCTGTATGCCAGCTGCTGGGAAGGAATCTGCCAACTCCAGTAGAAATGATTGGTGTAAATAATTCTTTTGGTGAAAGTGGCACACCTGCACAACTGATGGAAAAATATGGATTGAATGCAGCCAGTATTGCCAGTAAAGTAAGGGCTGTTATAAAAAGAAAGAAATGACTTTAATTTAAAATGTATGAATGCATCTGAAGCTTATGTATTAGGGGTTGATTACGGAACAGATTCAGTAAGAACCATCATCGTAAATGCGGCAAACGGCGAAGAGCTCGTGGCTTCCGTATTTCACTATCCCCGGTGGAAAAAACAATTGTATTGTAATGCAGGCGATAATCAATTTCGCCAGCACCCGCTTGATTATGTGGAAGGCCTGGAAGCAACTATTAAGGAATGTGTGGCAAAAGCCGGTGCTGAAGTAGCGTCAAAAATAAAAGCCTTGTCGGTAGACACAACCGGTTCCTCCCCGGTGGCTGTTGATAAAACGGGTACACCACTTTCCCTGTTGCCGGAGTTTGAAGAAAATCCGAACGCCATGTTTGTTTTGTGGAAGGATCATACAAGTGTGAATGAAGCTGCTGAGATAAATGCACATGCCGGAAAATTTGAAACCAACTATTTGCAGTTTGTCGGTGGAATATATTCTTCTGAATGGTTTTGGGCAAAGCTGTTGCATATATTAAGAGAAGATAAAAGGGTTACAGAAAGTATTTACTCTTTTGTTGAGCATTGCGACTGGATCCCCTTTTTGTTAACTGGTGGCAGTGATGTGCATGCCATGAGAAGAGGTGTTTGTTCTGCGGGTCATAAAATTTTATGGGCCAAAGAATGGGGCGGTTTACCACCCAATGAATTCTTTGCTTCACTTGACCCGTTGCTGGATGGGTTTACTAATAAACTTTTTACAGCTGCTTATACTTCAGATACAGCAGCAGGAGTAATAAGCGCAGACTGGGCTAAGCGTTTAGGCCTTCCCGTTGACACCATCATTGGCGTAGGTGCATTTGATTGCCACATGGGCGCTGTAGGAGGACAGATTGAACCTTACTACCTCAGTAAAGTAATGGGTACTTCTACCTGTGATATGCTGGTAGCACCTTTAAATGAAGTGGGTGATAAACTGGTAAAGGGTATCTGCGGACAGGTTCCGGGCTCCATCATTCCCGGTATGCTGGGGATGGAAGCAGGGCAATCAGCTTTTGGTGATGCCTATGCCTGGTATAAAAAGGTATTGGCTTGGCCACTCCGGAATATTCTTGCTGCATCTTCGCTGATTGATGAAGTAACAAAAGAACAATTGATAAAGGAAACAGAAGATGCCATCATTCCTGTTTTGAGTAAACTGGCAGAAAAGATAGTGGTGGATGAAAACAGCGAATTGGCTATAGATTGGTTAAATGGCAGAAGAACACCAGATGCTGATCAACTACTAACGGCAAGCCTTACCGGTTTAGATTTGGGAAGCGATGCAGTTCGCCTTTTCCGTGCCGTTGTGGAAGCTACCTGCTTTGGTGCAAAAGCCATCGTTGAAAGATTTGTGGAGCAGGGTATTCCGGTAAAAGGGCTCATAGGGCTGGGCGGCGTTGCAAAAAAATCCCCCTTTATTATGCAGATGATGGCAGATGTGATGAACATGCCCATCAGAATTCACAAATCAGAACAAACCTGCGCTTTGGGTGCTGCCATGTTTGCTGCCACTGCTGCCGGCGTATACAATAAAGTGGAAGAAGCAATGGAAGCCATGGGGCAGGGGTTTGATGCGGAATATCATCCCAACAAAGCGTTGGTACCTGTATATCAAAAGCGGTATGAAAAGTACAAAACAGTTGGTGCATTTATGGAAAAGCAAACGGTTTCCCAACATGAACCCCTATTAATTCCGGCATAACAATATGAGTAAATATAGTCACATACAGCAGGAAGCTTATGAAGCAAATATGCAATTGCCTAAGTTGGGTTTGGTATTGTTCACTTTTGGTAACGTAAGTGCAGCAGACAGAAGTTTGGGTGTATTTGCAATTAAACCAAGCGGTGTTCCATACGAAGATCTTTCTCCCGGTAAAATGGTGATCGTTGATTTTGACGGCAACATTGTTGAGGGTACACTTCGTCCGTCTTCCGACACAAAAACCCATGCGGTATTATACAAACACTGGTCAGCAATAAATGGTATTGTACATACACATTCCACTTATGCTACCGCATGGGCGCAGGCGCAAAGAGATATACCCATCTTTGGTACCACACATGCCGATCACATAACGGTTGACGTTCCTTGTGCACCGCCAATGGATGATGACATGATTAAAGGGAATTATGAATATGAAACCGGTTTTCAAATAATGAATTGTTTTACAGAAAAAGGGTTGAATTATCAAGAGGTGGAAATGATGCTGGTAGGAAACCATGCACCGTTTACCTGGGGTAAAACAGCCGCCAAAGCTGTTTACAATAGTGCCGTGCTGGAAACGGTGGCACAGATGGCTTTGCTGACAGAGCAAATAAACCCTGCTGCACCAAGATTAAAAGAGGCCCTGGTAAAAAAGCACTTTGAACGAAAGCACGGACCCGACAGCTATTACGGTCAGCAATAGACGCTGTGCAGGAATACCCTGGAAGAAATTATTTGCCCGGTAGGTTAATAAACAAGATGATATCAAATAAAGCACTCAATCAAAAAATAGACAAATGAAAGCATTCGAAAATTCAGAAGTTTGGTTTGTAACGGGCAGCCAGCATTTATATGGGGAAGAAACGTTGAAAAAAGTAGCAGAACATTCACAGGAAATTGCCACCGCTTTAAACAATGCCGCCGCAATGCCGGTAAATATTGTTTTTAAACCAACAGTAAAATCACCGGAAGAAATATATGCAGTATGTGCAGAAGCCAATGCTTCATCCAGGTGCATTGGTATCATAACCTGGATGCACACTTTTTCACCGGCTAAAATGTGGATCAGGGGATTAAATATTTTACAAAAACCCTTATTGCATTTTCATACCCAGTTCAACAGGGATATTCCATGGAATGAGATTGACATGGATTTTATGAACCTCAACCAGAGCGCCCATGGGGACAGGGAGTTTGGATATATCATGAGCCGTATGCGGTTAAAAAGGAAAGTAGTGGTGGGCCATTGGCAGGACAATGCGGTAATTGAAAAGATCAATGCGTGGGCAAGGGCAGCTGCAGGATGGCACGACTGGCAGGGCGCAAAATTCGTGCGCTTTGGCGATAACATGCGGTATGTGGCAGTAACGGACGGGGATAAGGTAGAAGCGGAAATGAAGTTTGGGTTTAGTGTAAACACACATGGTATTGGTGACCTGGTACAAGTGATCAATGCAGTAAGTGATGCAGATACAGATGCATTGACAAAAGAATATTTTGAAACCTACAACGTGTCTTCCAGTTTAAAAAGTGATGGCAAACAATACCAGTCGCTCCGGGATGCTGCAAGGATAGAATTAGGCCTGCAGTATTTTTTACAGGACGGTGGCTACAAAGGGTTCAGTGATACATTTGAAGACCTCCATGGTATGATCCAGTTGCCGGGTATTGGTGCCCAGCGTATGATGGCCAAAGGCTATGGTTTTGCAGGCGAAGGCGACTGGAAAACATCTGCACTGGTGAGGGCGATGAAAACAATGGGCGCAGGTTTAAAAGGCGGTAATAGTTTTATGGAGGATTACACGTACCATTTTGATCCGGCCAATTCATTGGTGCTGGGCTCACATATGCTGGAAATTTGTCCAAGTATTGCCAGTAACAAACCTTCCTGCGAAATTCATCCTTTAGGAATTGGAGGTAAGGCTGATCCTGTACGGTTGGTATTTAACTCTGCTGCAGGACCCGCTATCAACGCATCCGTAATTGATATGGGCAACCGTTTTCGTTTACTCGTTAATGAGGTGGAAGCAGTAGAACCCATTGCGGATTTACCAAAATTGCCGGTGGCAAGGGTATTGTGGAAACCGTATCCTAACATGAACGATGGATGTGCCGCATGGATACTGGCAGGAGGTGCCCATCATACCTGTTATAGCCAGAACCTTGGCAGCGAACACATGGAGGATTTTGCGGAAATGGCCGGCATCGAGTATGTAAGAATTGGAAAGAATACAGAATTGTATCAATTTAAAAATGAACTTCGCTGGAGTGAAGTATATTACAAAGCGAATAACCAGTAACTAACTATAAACTATAAAGCTTCCACATGAAAAATTTATCCGCCTTGGATCTGTCCATCTTTGTACTTTATTTTATCCTGGTAGCAGGTTATGGTTATTGGGTATACAATAAGAAAAAGAAAGCTACCATTTCTGCTTCGCATGATTATTTTTTGGCAGAAGGTTCATTGACCTGGTGGGCTATCGGTGCATCCTTGATCGCCTCTAATATTTCTGCAGAACAGTTTATCGGTATGAGTGGCAACGGTTATTTTGTAGGTATTGCTGTGGCGGCTTATGAATGGATCGCAGCATTGGCGCTGATCATTATTGCTGTATGGTTTATGCCGGTGTATCTTAAAAATAAGATTTACACCATGCCACAGTTTCTTAAAACACGGTATAATGAAACGGTTTCTCTTATCATGGCCATATTTTGGTTATTACTCTATGTTTTTGTAAACCTCACTTCTATTTTGTACCTCGGTGCTATCGCTATTAGTGGTTTAATAGGTCCTGAGTATTTACACAC
>JAKQJG010000065.1 GCA_029561305.1 Bacteroidota bacterium
ATTGATTATTTCTTAAGCAGCAGGGTGAATGTAAAACTCTTCTTTGATCAGCGCAGGGTAACACCTTATATTTCCAGCAGCCCGCCAACCATCAATACCCGGGCAGGGGTGCAGGTGAGGATATCGCTGGCACAGTAAAAACCAAAGCAAATTTTCCTTTCCCCCGCTTTTGATACATGCGGGGGATTTTTATTATTTTGCCTGGTATGCCTCACGGCAAAGCCAATGAGAAAAATCTAAAACGCTTCTGCAAATGATTGAATCATGATGATACAACTGGTAACCGTTATTGCAGCATTTATTCTTCCGCTTACTATTTCTGCACAGTGCCAAAAAGAATGGGAGAAATCTGATCCAAAAGACAAAATGGCTTTTTATGAGAGGGAATTTTCTACGGAAACTATGGATGCATTAAAGAAAACAACTACCGTGTTTTTTTACCGCGATTTAGATTCAGCAGAAGTCAGCCGGTTTCGGGAGGCTTTTTCCGAAGCCTGGAATATTACCCCTATCATTTTAGATAACGGCAGGAATTTCGAAAAATATGCAGGTAACCCAAACTACTCGTACTTTACCAATGGGGGATATCAACTCTTTGGCTCGGTGGGCAGAGTCTCGTATTCATACACACATAACTACCTGCTCTTGCAAATTGGGGGGCGCAACGACAATTTATACAGGATAGAATTGTATCCAAGAATCACCTCTACATTTGGTATAGATGGCACCCCGGAAATGAGCAGGATCGCATTTTACGGGTTTTATTATTTTTTTAACTGGAACCCTATTTCATTAAAAGCACATTTGCTGGTTGCCGCTTCAAGCCTTGCTCAAAACAAGCGGCCATGTTTGTACGAAAAAGTACGGGATCAAAACTTAGCAGGCTTACTTGCTGCTGATACTTTATATGTGCCCAAAGATGTGTTGAATGATTTTCGTGGGTTAGGGTATAAACAAAATTATGTTGGCGATGATTTATTCAAGGCGTATCAGTTTCCCTACAGGCTATGTACTAATGATGAGCTATATCAGATTTTCCAGGTAGAAAAAAGAGGGAGGTTTCTGTTTGAAAATGTAATAAGTGAGACGTTTAAGTATATCACCATTTTTGATGTGAAAGATAAGAAAGTGGTATATAAAACAATGGTTGAGTCAAGCAGGGAGCTAAGAGCGAAAGACCTTAAGAAAATCAAATAAGAAAGTTGTCGACTTACGGTACTGTCCGATGTCACCTTTGCCTGCGTCTGTGTCACCCAATACAAACTCAACGGAGTACACTAACAACTTGCTGTGTTGGGAGAAAACCTTGTAAGTGTTCTCAAACAAAATGAATGCATTGTATATTTGAATCAATCTGCAGACTTGTAAAGAATCTGCAGCATCGTACAAATTGTTCCATCTAAACATTATCAATCCATTTATGAAAAAATTGAATATCATTATAAGCCTCTTCCTGGCAACGTCTGCCTTTTCTCAAGACAGTTCTTTTTCTCAACAAGAGGTAATTTATGGACGCAGGGATGGCATGGCTTTAACCATGGTAGTGATAACGCCTGCCAACGCAAATGGTAAAGGCATCATCAGTATGGTTAGTGGCAACTGGGTGTCAGGTCATGAACGATTAGAAAGGATGATCAACAGGGCAAAACCTTTTGTGAACAGTGGGTATACCGTATTTCTAACCATGCACAGCTCCGGACCGCGATATGCCATACCAAATGCTATTGAAGATGTGCAAAGAGCTGTGCAATATG
>JAKQJG010000074.1 GCA_029561305.1 Bacteroidota bacterium
GCTTCTGCGGCAACTGACGCTTGTGTAACAGCATTTTCAAATGCCGCTAAATTACTAATCACATGATCTGAAGGCAACACCAACATCAACGCATCATGCTCTGCCGCCAACGCCAAGGCAGCGACGGCAATGGCAGGGGCAGTATTTCTACCCAACGGTTCTAAAATAATTGACTTAGGAGTGATGTCGAGTTCACGCAACTGCTCTGCCACTAAAAAACGATGTTCATTTCCACAAACCACGATGGGAGAATCAATTGTTGCCCAGCCAGATAAACGTTTTAACGTTTCTTGCAACATTGAGTTTGAGGAAACTAACGGCAGAAATTGTTTAGGAAAAGCCGCACGCGACAATGGCCAAAGACGTGTGCCAGAGCCCCCAGATAAAATAACAGGAATAATTTTCAACAGTTTATAACCTTTAAAAATAATGATTAGCTAGCTTGGTTTAACTACATGAACCACTTAAATGTTGTGTTTACCCATATTAATAAATTGAATAGTACTTTTTTAATTTTTGTACTGGGAGATTAGCCTGAGACTTTCTTTTACCAACCAATTAGCTCTGCCTTGTTCGGCAGCCTCTGCATAGCAACGCAATTCTGGCGCATTACCTGATTGGCGAAAATGCACAATCTCACCATTTTTCATTAAAACTCTCATACCATCTGTCTGATCTATCGAGACAGGCAATAGGCCCAAATCACAAAAAAAACTTCTTGCAGCCTCTATGGATGTCGCCAGTCTTTCTAGCACCAACCTGCTAGCCTCTTGCGAAAATGATTGTAAGCGGTCACTGGCCGTAAAACGCTTTGGCAAATCATGTAACAACTCCGAAAGTTTACACCTTTTTGTTTTTGCTAAAACCAGCAAAACCAAAATAGGAAGCACCGCATCCCTAGTCATTAACTCTGCTAATGCTTTATCATTTTTTCTAATAGCAGATCCCAATATCAGGCCGCCATTTGCCTCAAAGCCAACAACCGTTGAGCTACCGGCAGCTAACGCCCTCTGGATTCCTTCAATCACATAGGGCGACCCTATTTTAGTTCGTATCACTTTGTTAAAGGCTCCGCATAATTCTATTGCGGTATTACAACTTACCGGGGCAACTACCGTTTCAGCCTCAAGATAACGTGCACATAAAGTACACACAATATCACCACGCAGCCAGTTACCAAGTTCGTCACCAACTAGAGGACGATCAGCATCACCATCTGTCGAAATTATTGCATCAAACCCAAATTCATTCGCCCATAACCGAGCCTGCTTTGTATCGGCTTCACTTACCGCCTCGGTATCAATCGGCACAAATTCCTCTGTG
>JAKQJG010000096.1 GCA_029561305.1 Bacteroidota bacterium
GCTGGCAAAAAAAGGCAGCAACAGGAAAATAAACCAGTGCGAATCTGATGTCTGCAGTTTTTTTCTTTGTACTACCTGCATAATTGTAAAAAGGCTGCGGTCACGTTTTCAATCTTAAACCTGTCCATGCTTGGGTATTTAAATCCGTTCGTGTAGTTTCCATTCAGGAACTCATCTACAATTTTTGGATCAGGCTGGTTAGTACTCAATGATAATATTGGCCGGCCAGAAAGATAATAATCAATCAATTTACTGGGCGCCTGCTGTGCCGGGTCAAAACCAATGTTAACCAAAAAATCCATTCCCGCCATTACCTGTATTAATTTTTCCCTGGGCAAATAATCACGTATTTCCAGTTTATCCCCCAGTTTTTCTTTATAAGGCTGCAACAGGTCTGTAGTACGTGTATAAGCAATAAACTTAAAATCCCTTCCTGTACTTACCAGGTAATCCAATAATGGCCCGGGGTTACGGGTGGTGCGTATAAAACCACCGGCAAATGCAAAAGTTGGAACAGGATTTTTTACTTCAACATTTGCTGCCTGCACTTCATCAAACTTAAAACCCTGTGAAATCTCCACTATTTTATGGCGGAATTCAGGATAATAGTTTACCTGCATTTGAATATGCGGTATGGTTATTACATCCGCTTTCCTGCAAAACCATTTTTCGAGGTATTTGAAATAAAAGAACTTTTCAAAACTATCGTGTTTTATCACGCCCATATAAGCATCCCCACAGTCGCCTACCCATGTTTTTGCAATAGGATGCTCTTTGGTTCTGGCCCAGGCCACCCCCCAATGAACCGGGTGTGGCACCGCTACAGATATCAGCATATCATAACCGCTTTCATTTTTCAATACCCTTTTCACTTTAAACATAAGTTCAATATCGGGATATTCAAAAAGCATCAGCAGTACCCTTTTCATAACCCTTTTAAACAAAAAGGATATCCTGCCATCCCCTTTAACAGGACTAAATGAGGGAGACCGCATCTTACCAAGGTCTTTAAGTGTAAAGCCAAATTGTTTTACTAACGGCAACTGGTGTTCGCTGTTTTGTATTGTATATAAAGTGACATCGTGACCTTGCCGGCAAAGTTCTTTTACAAGTTCAGTCGTACGAAAAGAACGGGGACTGTTCTCAGGGTGAAAAGATCTGCTTACAATTAAAATTTTTTTCTTTTCCATTTTTCTATACAATTGCCTTTGCTATTAAAAGGCCGGCATCACCTTTACCATATAATGGCCTGCTGAATATGTCCTTCGATACTGTTAGTGATTGTTGTATGGCGTTCACAATTTTATTTTCGTCCGCCCCTGTCAAAATATTGGCACCACATTCCACCAGTTCCACCCATTCCGTTTCATCCCTCATAGTAACACAGGGGGTTTGGTGAAAATAAGCTTCCTTTTGCACACCGCCGGAATCTGTTGCAATCAGCGCAGCCTGCTCTTCCAGTTTTATCATTTCCAGATACCCAACAGGCTCGATGATACGGATATTGACAGGCAGTGTTAAGCCAAACTCCAGCAGTCTTTTTTTTGTGCGGGGGTGCATGGGTAATATTACCGTCATATTGCTTTGCGCAAGGCCGTTCAAAATTTGCTGCAGCCTGCTTTTGTCATCTACATTTTCGGCCCTGTGCAGGGTAGTTAAAATAAATTGCCTGGGCTCAAGCGAAAGTTTTTCTATAATAGTATTGCTTGATACAGAAGCATAATACAACGCTGCATCCAGCATTACATCACCCACCTGTTGTATCTTTTCTTTGGCAATACCTTCGGCAAGGGCATGGGTGGTGGCAGTAGCAGTTGGTGTAAACAAAATATCTGCCGAGTGATCGGTCAATATGCGGTTAATTTCCTCGGGCATTTTTTTATTGAATGAGCGGAGCCCGGCTTCAACATGCGCAACAGGTATATGCAGTTTTACTGCAGCAATTGCACCCGCAAGCGTGGAGTCTGTATCTCCATATACCAATACCATCGATGGCTTTTCTTCCATCAGCACCGCTTCAATTTTTTCCATCATGCGGCCTGTATTCTGCCCATGTGTACCACCGCCAACACCTAAATGAAAGTGTGGTTTTGGAATATCCAGTTCATCAAAAAAAATATCACTCATGTTGGCATCAAAATGCTGCCCTGTATGAATGATCTTTTCTTCTGCAGTTGTTTCAAATTGCTTCAGGGCCCTTGATACTACTGCAGCTTTTATAAACTGCGGCCTGGCCCCAATAATGGTAACTATTTTTGTTTTTGCCATAAATAAAAATTGAAAAAGCTAAGGGGTGCGTTCATCTTCCAGTTGCACATTAAAGGTTTTCATCCACAAACCAAAAGCAATCAGCCTCCAGTAGGTATAGTCAAACGGTTCGGTACCCGCCACAATTTTATCAAAATAATCCAGCGCTCCAGGTTTTAATATACCATGGGAATGAGCAATAGATTCTTCCAGCAGTTTGCGAAAAGCAGGTGTCATTTGTTGCCGCACCCATTTTTCTTCTGATGTGATAAACCCTATCTTGGTTTTTCTTGAAAGGATAGCCGGAGGCAAGAGCTTTTTTAAGCCATGTAATAAAATTCTTTTTTGTTCACCCGGGGCATCCAGGTAGTCGGCTTTTTGCTGCATGGTGAACTCTACCAGTTCATGATCCAGGAACGGCACCCTCGATTCTACTGAATTGGCCATTGACATCCTGTCTTCGTAGCGCAGGAATTTAGGCAGGGGATTATAAAAAATATTACGGGATGCTATTTTAAAAATACTGTCTTCGGCATAAGCTTCGTCATCATAAGGATGTAAATCATTGTTTCCCAGCTTATCAAAATCAACGATTGATTTAACTATTTTATAAGTACTCCCTGCATACCGGAAAATTTTTTTTACAAACGTTGGAACAAAGAAATAACAAAGCCGCAAGTAGGTACCCATCAACCCCAGGTTGATATGGGCTTTACTGTCCCTTATTTCTTTGTTAAGCCGCCAAAATTGTCCCTTCTTAAGCAGGAGGGTCCAGCGAAAAAGCCTGTAAGATTTATACCCGCTCAGGTATTCATCAGCTCCTTTGCCGGAGATCACCACTTTGATATTATTTTCTTTTGCAAGCCTGTACACAAAAAATGCTGCCATTTCGCTCTGGCTCTGGGTAGGCTCATCATTGTACCATATTAGATCAACAGCTGTATTTACAATATCCCCCGTTTCACCAACAAAATGCGGTTCTGCAGACACCTGCTTCAATACTTCATCAATCCATTTTTGTTCATTATAGCGCTCATCAGAACTGGTATAAGAAAATGTTTTTTGTTTGATATTGCTATGGCTGTTTTTCAGCATATTGTCTATTTCGCAAACAACAGAAGAAGAATCAAGCCCGCCGGAGAGGGCAGCCCCCACCGGAACATCGGCAATCAGGTGCTTTTTAACGGATGCCCTGAAAAGTTTTTCAAAGGTTTCTGCTGCTTCTGCAAATGGTATATCACTTCCGGTATATTTTGGATCATACCATTTTGTCAAAGCAATTTTTCCGTATGGCACGGCAGTGAAATGGTTGATATTACATTTGAAACAATGACCCGGCAAAACATGGTAAACCCCGGTAAACATGGTTTCATCCGTATGATCGGTAACATTGTACAACAGGTAATCACAGGTTCGTTCTTTATTGAGCTTTGCTTTCCAGTCGGGTAATTGTGTAAACTGTTTTATTTCACTGGCAAAACAAAGGGATCCACCCGGTGACACCCAATAGTACAAGGGCTTGATACCAAACCGGTCCCTTGAAAAAAACAACTCCTTTAATGCTATGTCGTAAATAGCAAATGCCCACATACCCTGCAGCCGGTGTACGCATTCGGTACCCCATTGATCATAGGCGGCCAGGATCACTTCCGTATCCGTGTGAGAGATAAAATGATGACCCAGTAATTCCAGCTCTTCTTTGAGAAGAGGAAAATTATATATCTCTCCATTAAAAGTGATCCAATAACGACCGTTTTTATAACTTAATGGGCAATGCCCAAGCGGCGTAAGATCCTGTATGGAGAGCCTGCGGTGTCCCAATGCCACCCTAAAACTATTGCCGGGTATACCCGATATATTCAAATGGGGTTTGTAGGGGGTTTCTGCTGCATACACTTCTCCAGGAGTATCATCACCACCAGCAGTCAACACAGTGCCGTCTTCGGATACCAAAAGAAAACCAGCATCGTCCGGACCACGGTGCCGCACGATATCAGTCATCAACTGAATATCCTTTGCGCTATACCCGCCGTTGCCTGTGTTAGTAATTCCTGCTATTCCACACATTGCTTATACGTTGTATCACAGAAGAAAAAGTTGGGTTGATCTTTAAAAAATTGAAAATACAATGACAGGATCCTTTATCCTGCCCTCAGTAATAATTTCCCATTGATTAGTTCATACATATCACCCGTATGCGGGCAGGTATAAACGCCTTCGCCGGTTAATGGCAGGTCAACCCGTTCGCCAAAGCGGCTCATCCATCCAATTTGTTTTGCAGGCACACCTACCATTAATGCAAAGGCCGGTACATCCTTATTGATAACACTGCCTGCACCCACAAACGCATATTCGCCAATGGTAACACCACACACAACTGTGCAATTGGCACCCAGGGTAGCACCACGCTTTACTAACGTGTTCCTGTATTCGTCTTTTCTTGTAACAGCACTGCGGGGATTATATACATTGGTAAATACCATGCTGGGGCCGCAAAACACATCATCTTCGAGTGTTACATTATCATATACGGATACATTATTCTGGATCTTCACATTGTTGCCGATTAATACGGCATTGCCAACAAAAACATTCTGCCCCAGGGAGCATTTACTGCCGATTATTGCTTTACCACATACATGCACCCAATGCCATACCCTGGTATCATCACCAATTTGAGCACCCTCATCCACAATAGCTGTGTCGTGTTTTGAATAGTTCATTTTATGATTTTAAAAATGGATGATAATCTCCTACCAGTCCCAGTGGTGTTTGTGAACGGATGCTGCCAACAGTTTCAATAGCCACCCTGTTCTCTTCAAGGCCAAAACCGCCACCATTTAATATATCCTCATAAATCCTGGTATGCAGGTCGGTAAACCCATCTGAAAATTCAATTTCCCTGCCGTTCATGGTTAGCGAACGGTAAGTTCGTTTCCCCTGTGCCAGCAGTTCTTTGGGAATGGTATTGGCATCAACCGATAAAAACCAGCGTACCCTTGCTCTTTCGTATTCAATAAAACCGGCGGCTTTAAAATCGTCCCGGTAATGCAGCTTGTTATCCACCACTTTACCAAATACAAAGTGCAGCATATCGTAAAAATGCACACCAATATTAGTAGCCACGCCGCCCGACTTTTTTTCATCCCCTTTCCATGAGGTGAAATACCATTT
>JAKQJG010000115.1 GCA_029561305.1 Bacteroidota bacterium
TTAGGTATCGGGCATTTTTATCAAAGCCTGCACCGAGGCCAATTCTATTGGGGAAAGTAATATTGAAAAGGGAATATTTTTTAGCACCCTTGGGATGAAACATATTTTTAATAGTCGCTTTACCAAAAGGCAGTTTGCAAAACAGCTTCAAACTGTTCATTGAAAAATAATGCACCCATTCAGGATCGAAAAAAAATAAAAAGGAACGAAGGATGTTGTACATGCCGGCAAAGATAATTGAGCTTTGGCGTAAACCTGTAAGGTCTTGCACAGCTGCAATGCTGTATGGCAGACTTTATAGTTTTTGGCTGACCGTTTGCATTTTTGAAAGGAAATATTAACTTTGATACAGAAAGTTGCATAGACAACTAATTGCAATTTTCCTTAAATTGCAGCATCTAATTACCAATGTACAAGAGTGCGACCCCCAACCTTGTTGGAGGCCCGGTACAAAAAAATAATATCATGCAGGAAGCATACATCGTTGCCGGTTACAGAACGGCCGTAGGAAAAAGTAAGAAAGGTGGTTTCAGGTTCACCAGGCCTGATGACCTGGCCATTGATGTAATAAAAGGTTTGCTCGCAAGTGTGCCGCAACTGGATGTAAAGAGAGTAGATGATGTAATTGTAGGCAATGCGGTACCGGAAGCAGAGCAAGGTTTACAGGTTGGAAGGATCATTGCAGCCAGGGCAGTTGGCTACCATGCACCGGGTATTACCATTAACCGCTATTGCGCCAGTGGCCTGGAAAGTATTGCGATGGCTACGGCTAAAATTCGTACCGGGATGGCAGAATGCATCATTGCCGGCGGTGCCGAAAGTATGAGCCTGGTGCCAACAGCGGGATGGAAAACCTCTCCTGCTTTTTCGATTGCGAAAGATGAACCGGATTATTATTTAAGTATGGGTTTAACGGCGGAGGCTGTGGCAAAAGACTATAATGTAAGCCGGGAAGACCAGGACCTGTTTAGTTATAATAGCCATGTAAAGGCTGGCACAGCGATTAAAGAAGGCTATTTTAAAAGCGGTATTCTGCCCATCAAAGTAGAACAGGTTTACTTAGATGAAAAGGGTAAGAAGCAACAAAAAAATTATATTGTTGATACGGATGAAGGTGTTCGTGCTGATACATCAGTGGAAGGTTTGGCAAAATTAAAACCCGCCTTTGCAGCAGGTGGCTGTGTTACAGCAGGCAACAGTTCTCAAACAAGTGATGGAGCTGCTTTTGTAATTGTGATGAGTGAAAGGATGATCAACGAACTGGGATTAAAACCCATTGCAAGACTGGTAAATTGTGCCAGTGCAGGTGTGCATCCCCGTGTGATGGGTATTGGCCCGGTGGAGGCTGTACCAAAAGTATTGAGACAGGCCGGAATGAGTTTAACAGATATTGATTTAATTGAACTGAATGAGGCTTTTGCTTCGCAGGCTTTGGCGGTTATCCGCCAGTTAGACCTGAACCCGGATATTGTAAATATTAATGGAGGTGCCATTGCATTGGGGCATCCGTTGGGTTGCACCGGTGCCAAACTGACCATTCAGATTACCAATGATATGAAACGGTTGAAAAAGAAATATGGTATTGTTACGGCCTGTGTAGGCGGCGGGCAGGGCATTGCGGGGATCATTGAGAATATTTAGCCTCACCCTCAGTCCCACTCCTGTAGAGAGGAAGTCCTGGCGGTAAATGCTCTATCCTCTTTTGTACTAACAATCTACTTCTATACATTATTCAACTTTGTAGCCCCTTTATTTAAAAGGGGCTATTTTTACGCCATTAAATGATATGTTATGCAGAAGGAAACGAAAAGACAAAAGCAGGTTGCGGGCTTGATAAATGAAGAACTGACTGACATCTTCCGTAAAATGGGATTGAGTATGCTGGATGGTGGCATGATCTCTATTTCCACCGTGAAGATAACCCCCGACCTTTTTGAGGCAAGGGTATACTTAAGCATGTTCCAGGTGAAAGATACACAGGCTGTACTGCACCATTTTGAAGAAAAATATAAAGAGATTAGAAATGAATTGGGGAAAAGGGTACGGCACCAGTTAAGAAGTATCCCCGAACTCAAATTTTTTATTGATGATACCCTGGACTATGTTTTTAAAATGGAAGAATTGCTGGAGAAGATTAAAAAGGAAGATTCCGATACTAAAAATAAAGACTAAAACGGTTTCTCGTTTCTTGTTTCTCGTTGTGAGAGCATTTTGATTTTAAGGGTTGCAATTTTTCGGCTGAGACCTGAGCCTGAAAAAACGAGAAACAAAACAACGAGCAACAAGAAACATATATGTACTTAACCTTCGCCTGGCGATACTTTAAAGCAAAAAAATCTGCGAATGCCATCAACATCATTGCATGGGTTACGGTGAGCGTGATCGCCTTTGCCACTTGTTGCCAGATACTGGTGCTGAGTGTATTCAATGGTTTTGAAGACCTGGTAAAATCCTTGTATGGCGCATTCTATACTGACTTAAAGATCACCCCAGCCAAAGGCAAAACGTTCCTGTTAACAGCGCAGCAAATTGAAGCCATCAAAAAATCGAATGGTGTAAGTGGTATCTCACTGATAGCAGAAGAAAAAGCGCTGCTGCAAAACAATGACAACGACGACAATAAACAGGCCACCATTACATTAAAAGGGGTGGACGATAATTACAAGCATATTACCGGTGTGGCTGATAAAACGGTGATGGGAAAATATGAGACGGGTGATGCAGACAACCCCAAACTGGTGGTGGGCTATGGCATCCAGAATAATATTGCGATCAGCGTGGATGACAGGTTCCAGCCATCTGAACTCACGATCGTATTACCCAAGAGAGGAAAAGTTTCTGCAGCCCACCCGGAGGAATCTTTAAGTGAAGGCAATGCCATTGCTGCCGGTGTTTTTGCCATTCAACAGGAGTTTGACACCCGGTATGTGATCACCAATATTGATTTTGTAAAACAACAAATGAATTTTGCTGCCAACGAATACAGCGCTGTTGAAATAAAACTGTCTAGTGATGCTGATGTGGCGTTGGGAAAATTACAGTTGCAAAAGTTGTTGGGGTCGAGCTACGATATCAAAACAAAATACCAGCAAAATCAAAGCCTGTACAGCACCATGCAGTTGGAAAAATGGTTTATCTATGCCGTGCTTACCTTGATACTATTGGTAGCAGCATTTAATATGATCAGCGCATTGACCATGCTGGTGCTGGAAAAACAAAAGGACATCACCATACTGCAAAGCATGGGCGCCACTAAAAAGATGGTGCAGAAAATTTTCCTGAGTGAAGGATTATTGCTGGCGGGCATTGGTGCCGTATCCGGCATCGTACTGGCACTCATCATTTGTTTTTTGCAGTTAAAATTCCACCTGATAAAAATACAGGGCGGATCTTTTTTGATTGATTACTTCCCGGTAAAACTGGAAATGGCAGATTTTGTTTTAGTGGCGGTTACTGTTTCGGTCATTGCATTTATGGCAGCCTGGCTCCCCGCACGTAAGGCTTCTAAGCAAGCCATCGAACTGCGTTAAAAAAATAAAGGGAAGACCGCTCTTCCCTTATTAATTATTTGCCTGTTGTATTATTTATAGTCTCCCAAAGTTTCCGGCAGTTGTGCCAGCGCCTTAGCTAATTGTTCATCATTGGGTGCAATGCCATGCCATTCGTGACTGCCTTCCATAAAATCAATGCCACTGCCCATGCCGGTTCTCATCATTATCACCACGGGCTTTTTATTGCCTGTAAGTGTTTTGGCATATTGCAGTGTTTTTACCATGGCATCCATATCGTTGCCATTTTCCAGGTGCACTACTTCCCAGCCAAATGCTACAAATTTAGCCGCCAGGTCGCCCAGCGACATCACTTTTTCAGTTGGACCATCGATCTGCTGACCATTCCAGTCAACAGTAGAGATGAGATTATCCACTTTATGATGGGCAGCAAACATAATTGCTTCCCAGTTTTGTCCTTCATCCAGCTCACCATCGCCATGCAATGAGTAAACGGTATGCGTATCATTATTCAGCTTTTTTGCCAACGCAGCTCCAATGGCTACACTCATTCCTTGCCCCAAAGAACCACTTGCCACCCTTACACCCGGTAAGTGTTCATGTGTAGTAGGATGGCCCTGCAGCCGGCTGTTAATTTTCCTGAATGTTTTTAATTCTTCTATAGGAAAATAACCGCTTCGGGCAAGCACACTGTAAAAAACAGGTGAAATATGCCCATTACTTACAAAAAATACATCTTCCCCTGCGCCATCCATTTTAAATTCCGGGTTGTGTTCCATTACTTCAAAATACAGGGCGGTAAGGTACTCAGTACAACCTAATGATCCGCCGGGATGGCCGCTTTGACAACCATGCACCATTCTTACGATGTCTCTTCTAACCTGGCTGGCTATAGCCTTCAAATCTTTCATTAAAAATATTTTATAGTTTGAAGCAGTTTTTTTTCGTCTTTACAAGTCTTAATGACAGCAAAATTATAAACCGGGCTTTTTTTTATTGATTTCAGGCGCAAACCTACTTAATAAAAGATAACTGCAAAGGAGAAATTTTGAACCATTGCCCGTTGTGATAATAAGATGTGTGTTTTGTCGTTTTGTAATTAAATAAGTGGCCAATGTTGAAAACTTTTCTGCATTTGTTTTTTTGCACTAAATTTTTAAAACCGGCCTATTTTAACTATGTTGCATTGCTAAAAACAATGCCCGAAACACCCCACAGAAAGCTATTGAATTTGTAAACTTTAATTATTCCCCTGGCATGGACAATATATTATTAAGTGGTATTTTGGCTTTTATGATCACGTTCTTCTCAATACCTGTGATCATACAGGTTGCCAGGCAAAAAAAGATGTTCGACGAGCCTGATGAACGTAAAGTTCATAAAATGGTTATCCCTACTCTTGGTGGATTAGGCATTTTCGCCGGTTTTATATTAGCTACTTTACTGGGTGCTCCCCTTCATAGTGCAGAACTTCAATACTTTGTAGCAGCTGCGGTGGTAATATTCTTCTTAGGCATAAAAGATGACATTCTGGTGCTTTCCCCGGCAAAAAAGTTTATTGGACAGCTGGTAGCTGCGGGTATCGTTATAAAATTTGGCGGCGTTCAGATAAGTCACATGCATGGTTTCCTTGGAATTGGCCCCATACCGCATGTGGCCAGTATCATTTTTACACTCTTTACAATAGTGGTTATTACCAACTCATTTAACCTGATTGATGGTGTGGATGGACTTGCAGGCACGCTTGGCCTCGTTACATCCATTTGCTTTGGTAGTTATTTTTTATATGTCGACCAGCTGATGTATGCAGTTATGGCGTTTTCATTAGCTGGCGGATTGATAGGGTTCCTGATCTACAATTTTTCTCCTGCTAAAATATTTATGGGTGATACCGGCTCCCTATTAATTGGTCTTGTAAACTCCATATTCGTTATTAAGTTTATTAATATTGCCGGTGCGCCCGATGCTGTCTTGCCTGTAGCAGCTGCTCCAGCTGTAGGGTTCGCCATTATGATCGTTCCCTTGTTTGATACTTTAAGGGTTTTTAGCCACAGGATATTAGACAGGCGTTCTCCTTTCAGTGCCGACAGAACACATGTTCACCATTATTTACTCGAACTTGGTTGTAATCATAAAAAGATCACCCTGCTTTGTGCCGGTGCCAATATCGCCTTTATAGCCCTGGCCGTTTCTCTCAGCAGCCTGGGCACCACGCTTGTTATTGGCATTTTATTAGCGGTGGCTATCTCACTTATAGCGGTTGTTTACTATAGCCGTCCTTCAAAAAAAGAGAAAGCTGCTACCAAATTGGTACATGAAAGTAAACTCATGAAAGCCAGGAAAATTCTGTCGCTTTCCCCTGAAGTAGAGATTGCTGAAGCGGAGTAATATCATTTACTATATAGCTGATTAATCAATAATTATTAATTAATAATTATTGATTATTGTTTTTTTGGGGTATCCCTATATTTCTTTTCTTTAGTTTTGCAGCCACTCAATTATAACTATATGTCAGAAGAATTATCGTTGATAAAAATGGATATGGAAGATGGAATGAATAAAGCCATCACACACTTAGAAACAGAATTAGTAAAGATCCGTGCCGGTAAAGCCAATCCCAATATGCTGGAAGGCATCATGGCAGAATATTATGGAAGTCCAACCCCCATTTCCCAAATAGCCAATATATCAGCACTTGATGCCCGTACCATTTCAGTACAGCCCTGGGAAAAAAATATGCTCCAGCCTATTGAAAGGGCGATCATCGCTGCTAATATCGGCATCAATCCACAAAATGACGGCACCAATATAAGGCTCTTTCTTCCCCCGTTGACAGAAGAAAGAAGAAAGGAACTGGTTAAAAGGTGCAATGGTGAAGGAGAACATGCAAAAGTTTCTATACGCAGTATCCGCCGGGATGCTATTGAGCACATCAAAAAATTGCAAAAAGACGGCCTGAGTGAAGATATAGCCAAAGACGCCGAAGCAGAGGTACAGGACCAAACCAATAAATTCATATCACTGATTGAAAAACACCTGGTTGCTAAGGAGAAAGAGATAATGGCGGTATAAATTATAGGGATTGAGTATGAAAGGTATGATTGTTATGATTTTTTCGTTTCAATCAGTCAACTAGATATGAACGGCTTAGGGCTGCATTAATCCTATCATCAGACCAATCAACAGTAATCATTATAAGAATTGAATATGAAAGATATGATTGTTATGATTTTTCTCTTTTCAATAAGCGATAGAGCTAAGACTGACCAAAAAGTGCCTTTTAATCATAACAATCATATTATTCTGAAGTAATCATCATTAAAATCCCTTTCCTAATTAGTCGCCGCATCTGCATTTACATTCCCCCATCCAAAACTTCCATTCCGGGTGGGATAATTAGATGAATTATTGATGAGCTTAGTCAGCACCTGTGCACGGGTATAAGTGGGAAACCTGCTCCAAACCAATGCTGCCATTCCACTCATACTGGCAGTAGCCACAGATGATCCTCCAACAGTAGATGGGTCATTGCCTGTCATTGCAAGTGTAAGCGGATGACGTTCATTGCTTGCTTTTTCCATCACCACGGTAAAATCTGTTTCACTTCCTTTATGGCAATCCGTACAGTTGGTATTAAAATTATTATCTCTTACTCCAGTCACCGCATTTACTTCCGTCATCGTGGCGGGAAAAATCACACCAAACCATCCTGAGGTCCAGCCAAAAGAAGTACCCGCTGCACAGAACATTAGTTTCCCTTTTCCATAGGCATACCGGATAGCATCCCTTATCTGCGAACTGCTGGTGATCCTTCCCATGCTCATGCTGATAATTTTAACATCAGCCCTGTTGGCAGCATTGGTATATGCATCTGACACACCTTTTGCTTCACGGCTGGCATCAATCAGCACATCTTCTGCACCGCGGCAAGTAACAAGATTGCAGTTGTACGCCACACCACAGGCCGCACCATCAGTACCTCTTGGAGCAGCGCAGGCTCCTGCCATGGCGGTTCCATGTCCACAACCGTCATCCGGCGTTTCTACTGAACCGGTTGGTATTCCCAAAAAGGTTGAGCGTGGCAAAGTCACTATTTTTTCAACTGTTCTTCCTGATGAATTGCCCTGGTTAAATGTACTGCCGAGGTTTTCCTGGTCAAACTCACATCCACTGTCAATAATAAAAACCTTCACCCCTGCACCGGTTGATTTTGTCCAAGCCTGTGGAATATTATGATAAGGATAATTCCAGGATTGCTTTGCATTAGGTGTTATAGTTGTGTAATCAACCCCGGAAGTGAGAACAGCATCTGCCACATTACTACCACAACCACTACTGCTTTGTGTTCCGCTGTTTTCATTGATGCGGTGAGGCTCATATCCCATGGGCTCGGCATACCGCACCAGCTTACTTGCACGCAATAACTTTACCGTTTCAAAATTTTCCACCCTTACATCTATTACCGGCAAAATGGTTTCTTCCCATTCTTCGATATTCCCGGCATTGATATTAGTTCTTGTTTTTCCCTCAGCAGACAAAATAATATTGATCACTTCATTTTTGGCTGTCTTCCAGCGGGGCGCATTGATATTAATTTCAGCAAGCCGGTCATCAACACTGCTTTCATTGGAAGGTTTATATCCAACTGATAAAATGTTATCGCTTTGCTGTAATGCACTCCATATCATTTCATCGCTGGCCGTGCTCCATTCAAATTTGCCGCTGGCTTCAATTTGATCTTTTATAAATGAATTGATCTTTTCTGAAGACAGTACCGCTGGATTTTCGATATTGGCGGGTGCTGATTCTGTATTTACTTTTTTACAAGCGTTGAGCATAACAGTGATGGCAATAATGGCAAGAAGTGTTTTTTTCATAACAGCAGTTTTAGTGCGATCAAAGTAAAACTAATTGCTGATATAACAAAGGGAAGGGTATTTCAAATTTGGGAGGTAAAGTAAAAATTTTCCAGTAGCAAAGGGAAGATCATTCAAATGCCGGAATTTCTTCTTCCAAATTCATCACTCCCCCTGTTGTTGAAAATGCAAAGCAATAACTGCCGTTAGTGATGATAAGATATGACACTTTCAGGTTCATATTATACCTCAATACCTGGTCAAGGGTTTTTTTGTCCAGTACAACACCCATTTCTTTGCATTCCACAATCATATAAGGCTGGTGATCTTTATTGTACACCACTATATCAAAACGGTTTCTGGTATCTGCCACTGCAATCTCTTTCTCCACTGCAATCAGTGAGGCCGGGTATTTCTTAACCTGGATCAAATACTGTAAAAAATTTTGCCGCACCCATTCTTCCGGTGTCAATACCATCCATTTTTTTCTCACTTCATCAAAAATGAACTCTTTGTCATCTTCCTTTTTGATCCTGGGCTGGTATGGAGGATAGTCAATCTTTATCACAGATATAAAAAATTACTTACTTTTAGCGATGTTAGATTTTGGTCAATGGTCAATAGGAAATAAAATTAACTTTTAACGAAGAAACAAATAAACCCCGAAGGATCGGACTTTTTTAAAATGATATTGAATCTATAGTAGGGGTGATAGTAAATAACAAAGTATGAAGACAAAAGAAGAAATAGTTCAAAACTGGCTGCCACGCTACACAGGTGAGAAATTAGAAAATTTTGGCGAGTATATACTGCTGACGAATTTTTCGAACTATGTAGACATGTTTGCTAAATGGAACAAAGTAAAAGTTGTTGGACAGGGTAAACCTATGCAATGCGCTACCTCAAAAAATATTACCATTGTCAATTTTGGAATGGGTAGTCCCACTGCCGCTACAGTGATGGACCTGCTGAGTGCCATTAAACCAAAAGCGGTGTTGTTCCTGGGTAAATGTGGCGGATTAAAAAAACGTAACAAGATCGGTGATCTTATTTTACCCATTGCGGCATTGAGAGGAGAAGGTACCAGCAACGATTACTTTCCACCAGAAGTACCGGCATTACCCTCTTTTATGCTGCAGAAAGCTATTTCCACCACCATTCGTGATTATGAATGTGACTACTGGACGGGCACAGTATATACCACCAACCGCCGTGTGTGGGAACATGATGATGCCTTTAAAGAATACCTGCAAAAAGTAAGGGCATATGCCATTGATATGGAAACAGCCACCATTTTTACGGTTGGCTTTTATAATAAAATTTCTACTGGGGCATTGCTGCTCGTTAGTGACAGCCCGATGATACCAGAGGGTGTTAAAACAGCCGAAAGTGATAAAAAAGTTACTTCTGAATATGTGGAGCGTCATTTGAAAATCGGCATCGACTCATTAAAGCAGTTAATGAATAATGGACTTACGGTGAGGCATTTGCAGTTTTAATACCGCTCTAACCGTTAGATAACAGGGTACTTAGACACAATCACCTCAATGCAAAAATGGAGGCTGTCATCATTACTATAAATAACTTATTTATTAATATATCTTTCTTTGCTATCAACTGAAATACTTGAAATCAAAGAGAGCTAAAATTTCCGTTAACTAACGGATTGGGCATGACTTCATTCACCTACTCAGAACTCCTTTCGTTCACCAAAAACATCTTCCGTGCCATAGGCTGCAGTGAAGACCATGCGGCACTGGCTGCAAAAGCCCTGCTCTCTGCTGACTTACGTGGTGTGGATAGCCATGGAATTGCCCGATTAAGCGGCTACGTCAGGTTGTGGCAGGCGCAACGGGTGAATGCCAATCCTCAAATTAAAATTGTGCATGAAACGCCTTCCACTGCAGTAGTGGATGGTGATAAAGGATTAGGTCTTGTTGTGGGTCCTGCTGCTATGCAAATTGCCATAGACAAAGCAACACAAGTGGGCACGGGCTGGGTAAGTGTAAAGAACAGTAATCATTTTGGCATTGCCGGTTTTCACGGCATGATGGCATTGCAACATGATATGATTGGGATTGCCATGACAAACGCTTCAGCTACTGTGGCGCCCACATTTGCAAAAGAAAGACTGTTGGGCACCAATCCGATATGTGTAGTGATACCTGCGGGGAAAGAACAGCCCTTTGTTGCTGACTTTGCCACTACCACCGCTGCCAATGGAAAACTGGAAGTATTACAAAGAAAAAACAACAACGCCCCACACGGCTGGGTACAGGATAAGGATGGGCAGCCATCTACCGATGTAAACGAATTAAAAAAAGGCGGCGCTATGTTGCCGCTCGGTGGTGATTATGAACATGGCAGTCACAAGGGATACATGCTGGGATCCATTGTAGACATTTTTTCGGCAGTATTAAGCGGTGCTAACTATGGACCATGGGTACCCCCATTTCCTGCATATTTACCCATGCCCGGGCATTTACCCGGCGAAGGTATCGGTCATTTTTTTGGCGCCATGCGAATTGATGCTTTCCGTCCGGCAGAAGAATTTAAACGGCACATGGATACCTGGATACAGCGTTTTAAATCAGCTGCTGTGGCAGAAGGTTTTGAAAGAGTCATTATTCCCGGAGAACCGGAAAGAGCAATGGAAAAACTACGAATGGAACATGGGCTGGACTTGTTACCTGCTGTGACCGAAGACCTCCAAAAGCTTGCAACGCAGTTTAGCATTGACTTTCCTTAACCGGTTTATTTCTTATCTTGTAAAAAAACTGACGTGAAACAAACTCTTACAACAATCCTTTTTGCTGTCGCTGTGTTGCTGTTCAGCAGCTGCCAAAAAGAAATCAGTCCAACAGATGTTCCAGTTGTAATTCCCCCGCCTGTTACCAACGACAGCAACCGGCTTACTAAGTATGTAGAAATAGATAGTGTTGCAGGTAATCCATCCGATACTGTAACAGTTGTTTCAATAGAATATGATGCACAAAAAAGAGTGACGGCTGTTATATCATATAACTCAACTGACCCTGCCGATAACCTGGCCAATTATGAAAAATATTTTTATCATTACAATGGTTCAGATACTTTGCCCGACAGGGCGATCATGCAACTTAGAATTGAATCAGGAGCGGATATCAATGTTCGTGCAGACACATCTTTTTACACCTACAATTCAGCTGGCAAATTGCTCAAGGATTCTTCTAACAGGAATCTTACCAGCAGTTTTGGACAAACGCATTCTGTAACTACCCGGACGTTTGACTACCAAAGCAGTTTTTTTACTATTTTAAAAACAGATACAGATACTGATACGGTATTTGGAGGCCCAACGATCGATTCGGTATTTTTAACACTTGCGAATGGTAAT
Source organism: Bacteroidota bacterium (assembly GCA_029561305.1). Taxonomy (GTDB): domain Bacteria; phylum Bacteroidota; class Bacteroidia; order Chitinophagales; family Chitinophagaceae; genus Ferruginibacter. The sequence continues at coordinate 11,742 of JAKQJG010000115.1, forward strand.
ATCAGCGCTATTCAATTTGCTAATTATATACTTCCCGGTTATACGCCCGGCTACGGGCACAACAGTACATTTACGTACGACAACAATCCCAATCCATTTCATAAAATAAAAGCCCTGGCTTCCACCATACAATTGTTTGAGTTTGACAACGGACCATTGGCCTTATTGCAAAAAAATAATGTGACCTCGATCGCTCAAACCAGCCTGGCAGGTGAAACGGTTTCTGAAAACATACAATACAGCTATAACTCCAGTGGATATCCTGCTGTTTCGTACAGCACTTACAATTCCGATTGGGGAGGGTTCCAGGAAATACGCTACTACAAAAGCCTGTATAGTTACAACTAAATATTGCCTGGGGTTTATTAATGCGATGGCATTTATATTTGCACCTCAAAAACAAATTGTTCTACGATGAAAGTAATGAAGTTTGGCGGCACCAGCGTGGGCAAGCCCGAAAGAATGCATGATGTGGCAAAACTGGTAACCGCCGATGAGGAAAGTAAGATCGTTGTATTGAGTGCATTGAGCGGCACAACCAACGCATTGGTTGAGATCAGTACTTCTCTCTCTGTGGGCGACCGCAATACGGCCAAACAACAAACTGAAAAATTAGAAGCCCATTACAAAGACTTTTGCAGCAAACTGGTAAAAAGTGCACCGGCATTGGAAAAAGCATTGGCCATTGTGCAGGAGCACTTTGAGTTTTTAAATATTATCTTAAAAATATCTTTCAGCGAAGCATTGAACAAGGACATCCTGGCGCAGGGAGAATTGTTAAGCACCAAATTATTTTGTGTTTACCTGGAAGAAAAAGGCATTGATCATTTGCTGATACCGGCACTTGATTTTATGACGATCGATTATTATGATGAGCCACAGATCGGCAGCATCAAAGTAAAACTGGCGCAGTTACTGCAAAAGCATCCTGATAAAAAAATATTTATTACACAGGGATATATCAGCCGCAATGCAAGGGGTGAGGTAGATAATTTAAAACGCGGCGGAAGTGATTACTCTGCCTCCTTAATTGCCGCCGCCATCAATGCCACTGTTTGTGAAATATGGACAGATATTGACGGCATGCACAACAACGACCCCAGGGTGGTGAAGAAAACGGTGGCCATTGAGCAATTGAGTTTTGATGAAGCGGCTGAACTCGCCTATTTCGGCGCTAAAATTTTACACCCCGCAAGTATCTGGCCGGCGCAGATGTATAAAGTGCCGGTGAAATTATTGAACACCATGCAGCCGGACGCCAAAGGCACCACGATAAAAGAAGAAGCTGGCAGCACGGGCGTAAAAGCAGTGGCAGCAAAAGATGGTGTAACGGCCATTAAAATCAAAAGCAGCCGCATGTTGCTGGCCTATGGTTTTTTAAGAAAGATATTTGAAGTGTTTGAAAAATACCGCACGTCGATTGATATGATCACCACTTCTGAAGTGGCTGTTTCGCTCACCATTGACAGTGATGCTAATCTTGCAGATATTGTAAAAGAACTGGAGCCCTTCGGTACAGTGGAGGTTGACAGCAATCAAACCATTGTAAGTATCGTAGGCAACGAAATAAGCGAAACAGAAAATGTGATGCAAAAACTATTTGCTGCATTGTCTTCCATACCGGTAAGGATGGTAAGTTATGGAGGCAGCCGGCATAATATTTCGATCCTGGTTTCCAGGCAGTATAAAGAGCAAACCCTGCAATTGCTCAACAAGGGCTTATTTGGCCTGGATTAGTATTTTTCCCATTCGTTAACAGCCGCTTCAGCAAAAAAAATTATGCGCTGAAGCGGTTTTTTTATTTTTTAGGTCATTGAATATCAATGCCTTTTTAACACATGGAGAAAAAATTGCAAAAAAGTACAATTACTAAGCAATAATACTTTGGTGTGATCGTTTTATAGATGGTTTTTCATAGGATATTGGATTTAAAACGGGCAGAGATTTCCATCTCCGCCCCTTTTTGTTTTATATCCAAACCGGTCTCACCTTCGGTACTGAACGGAATAAAAAAACTCTCCGTAAAGGAGAGCTTTTCAATATTAGTTCTGAAATATACAATATTACCTCTTACACTACCATCATCGCATCACCATAACTAAAGAAACGATATTTGTCTTTGATCGCTTTTTTATAGGCTTCCATTATCAGGTCGTACCCGCCAAAAGCACAGGTCATGATCAACAGGCTTGTTTTTGGCAAATGAAAATTGGTAACCAATGAGTCTGCAATAGAGAATTCATACGGTGGATGAATGAACATATTCGTCCAGCCTTCTGATGGTTTCAATAATTTTTGTGCAGTAAAAGATGATTCCAGTGAACGCATAGTAGTGGTACCTACAGAACAGATCCTGCGGCTATCCGTTTTTGCTTTATTTACAATAGCGCAGGCGGTTTCATCAATAGCATAATATTCGGCATCCATTTTATGTTTGCTGAGGTCTTCCACTTCAATAGGACGGAAGGTGCCCAGGCCAGTATGCAGGGTTGTTTCTGCAAAGCGGATGCCTTTTATTTCAAGACGTTTGATCAGTTCTTTACTAAAATGCAAACCAGCAGTGGGAGCAGCAACAGCGCCCTCATGTTTGGCATAAACTGTCTGGTAACGCTCTTTATCATCTTCATCCGGCTTACGCTTGATGTATTTTGGCAAAGGTGTTTCACCCATAAAGTCAAGCATTTTACGGAATGACTCTTCTGTATCTTCCCACAAAAAACGGATGGTACGGCCACGGCTGGTAGTGTTATCAATTACTTCTGCCACCAATTCATCATTCTCTCCAAAATATAATTTGTTACCCACACGTATCTTACGGGCCGGATCTACGATCACATCCCAAAGACGGTTAGGTTTATTCAATTCTCTTAAAAGAAATACTTCGATCTTGGCACCTGTTTTTTCCTTACGGCCATACATCCTGGCTGGAAATACTTTGGTATTATTTACTACCATCACATCCTTGTCATCAAAATAATCCATGATGTCGCGGAAGTTGCGGTCTTCAATTTTGCCTGACTGACGGTGAACCACCATCATCCGGCTGTCTTCTCTTTTTTTTGTGGGGTTTTGGGCGATCAGATTAAGTGGAAGGTCAAATCTAAACTGGCTTAATTTCATGTGTATCAAAAAATTTTAAAAATGATGAACACATGCCTGTACTGTGTTGTTGCAGAGATATGTAGCCCGTTACAGGCACTTATCATGTTACGGCATGATTTTAAAAGAGTGCAAATGTAGGGTAAAAAGCCCTTCGCTGTGTCAATCCTTTTCTGTCCTTTCAAAATAATACGCAAAGGGCCGTTAAAAATAAGCTGAACAGCCATTGATTATTTTGTGATATAACCCGTTCGTTGCATCTTTATAGCATTCGCAATAAACAAGACCCTTTATGATAAGAAAATATCTTTTGCTGTTGTTTGGACTACTGGTGCTGCAGAATTGTTTTGCGCAAAAAAATACGCCCAAAAAATACCCCAGCCTGCTTTGGGAGATTACCGGTAACGGTCTCAAAAAACCATCCTACCTTTTTGGCACCATGCATGTAAGCCGCAAAATGGCTTTCCACCTGAGTGATTCCTTTTATTATGCTATCAAAAATGCGGATGCCGTGGCGTTGGAACTGAACCCCGATATATGGCAGGGTCAAATGGCAAGGATGGACAAACTAAAAACTGAGTATAGTAATTATGTACGCAGCGCCAATGGGGATTTTCTGTCTGAAAATTCTTTCCGGCTTAAAAAATATGATGATGAACTAAAACTGGCACTAAGCACAGAACCCTCAGTAGTAAACAGCCTGCTGTACCGGAGCTATAAACCACAGGAAGATTTTGAAGAAGATACTTTCCTAGACCTCTATATTTTTCAAACAGGGAAAAAGCTGGGAAAGCGGGGCACTGGTGTGGAAAATTATTATGAAACAGAAAAGATAGTACTGGAAGCCTATGGCGATATGGCCAGCGAAAAGAAAAAGAAAACAATTGATACCGATGGAGAAAGCATGGGTGATATTGCCGAAAAAATTGAAGATGCTTACAAGCGGGGCGACCTTGACCTGATGGATTCTCTGGACAATATCGTGGAGCGTTCCGCCGCTTTCAGGGAAAAGTTCTTGTACCTCCGCAATGAGATACAGGCCAATTCAATGGACAGCATCATGAAAAAAAGTTCGCTGTTTGCGGGTGTTGGCTCAGCACATTTACCTGGGCCCCGTGGCGTAATTGAATTACTGAGAAATAAAGGCTATAAACTTCGTCCCATTAAAATGGCCAACAGGAATGCCACTCAAAAAGAGGCGGTTGACAAACTGAAAGTACCGGTAATATTCAGTACCATAAATGCCGAAGATGGCTTTTACAAAGTGGATGTGCCCGGCCAGTTGTATGATGTGAACGAAGATTATTTCACCCTCAACCGCAGGCAGTATTCAGATATGAGCAATGGTAGTTTTTACCAGGTAACCAGGGTAAAGACACATGCGGCATTTATCAACCAAACGGAAGAACAGGTTAAGAAAAAAATTGACAGCCTTTTATACGAAAACATACCAGGTAAAATTTCAAAGAAGATTTCCATCACTAAAAACGGGTACAGCGGCTATGATATTACCAGCAGAACCCGTCGCGGCGACCTGCAGCGCTACCATATTCTTATCACACCGGTTGAGATACTCATTTTTAAAATGAGTGGTAAAGAAAATTATATTGATGGAAAGGAAGGCAACCAGTTCTTTTCATCCATCACACTCAAAGAACGGGACAATAACAATGTTGTGTATTCGCCGGCAGCAGGCGGTTTTTCAGTAAAGCTGCCGCAGCAACCGGCGGTTACCTATGAAAAAGCCGGAAAGGACGGCAACAGCACCTGGACATACGAAGCTGTAAATAAAACTACCGGCAGCGCCTATCTTATAATAAAGAAAAGTATTTACAATTTCGATTTTCTTGACCAGGATAGTTTTGAACTAAAACTGGTGGAGGAGTCATTCCGCTCACCGGATTATTTTGAAAGACAAGTGCATCGGAAACTTTCTTCTTTCAATGGCTATCCACGTCTTGAAGTAGAAGAAAAAATGAAAGACAGCGCTGTGGTAATGGCACATTACCTGATAAAGGGTCCGCATTATTATGCCCTTGCCATAAGAACGGATAAAAAAGAAGAAGCAGCAGCGTTTTTCAGTTCTTTCCAGCTTACACCATACCGCTACCCAGCCAGCAGTCAGTTCACCGACACCTTTATGCACTTTACTGCCAACACGCCCGTGGCTCCGGCTATTGATACTGGCTACAGGGCAGTAATTGAAAAAGTAGCCAAGGCAGCCCGTGGCAGTTACTACAATGAATACAGCAATGACACTGAAAACAAATCCGCTTACTTTTTTAGTGACTCTACCGGTGAAGCCATCATGGTAAGCATAGAAAAATTGTCTGATTATTATTATGGAAAGGATACGGCTGCATTCTGGAAAAGCCAGACCGAAGGTTTTGAAGGCAGCAACGAAATGGTAGTAAGCAATAAGAAGTATTTTGAAAAACCAGGAGGCGTTAAAGGCTACACACTAAATGTAACGGATACAGGTTCGTCTAAAAAGATCATAGCGGCAGTGTTGCTAAAGAATAATTATCTCTTTAATATCATAACAATGGGTGATACACTAGATCACCAGAGCAGCTTTACCAGCAATTTTTTCACCAGTTTTACAGCTGATGAAACAGCCAAAGGCAGGGATATCTTTACAAACCCTCTTGATACTTTTTTTGCACATCTCTT
>JAKQJG010000125.1 GCA_029561305.1 Bacteroidota bacterium
GGGATGCCTGGATCGTACTGGATCCTGTGATCACCATTCACCCCGATGAGTTATTCTTTGAATGTTTTAGCCAGGACGAAAGTACCTATGGAAAACTGGGTTGCAACTACAATGTGTTTACCGCTATTGACGACTATAAATGCGGCACTACCAATGTTGATTATTCAAATGAGTTGTATGAAGAGTTTCAAAAGATAAGAGACTATAAAGAAACCGAATTGAAAGTTGATCCCTCCGGATTTATTGTTGCCACTACAGACGAAGAGCAGTACAAAGAAGTAAAAATAGACCTGCCCGAAAGCTGGGTGCAGGGGTTTTTGCAGGTGAGCAGTGCAATGACTTTGCCCACCATTCAATTTGAACTGCACCCAATGGATATTTACAGTATCTGTTTATTGCTACGCCGGTTTAAAGAAAAACGTGGGCCACGTTCATTGAGATATGTGCTGGAACCAGGCCAGCCGGTGAAAGTAATATTGGAGCCCTGGGGTAAGGAAATTATTTGTGCCCGGAGTGTATATACCGGTAACAGCAAACATGAAATAAGAACCTGGGGAAGACGGCGTTTGTTAACGCTGGAGAGGTTGATACCGGTTGCAAAGAAATTTACAGTGAATTTATTGGGAACTGGTTTACCGGCATTTTATATTGCTGATCTTGGCGATATGAATTTTACATTAGGGCTGAGCGGATGGACCAGCAATGACTGGAGCCATGCCGGCAACTTTGACCTGCTGGCACCAAGGCTGCAAGTAGAGGATGGAATAAAACAAAAAGTGATGGCGGCGCTGAGAAAAGATTGGTTCAGTACATCGCAACAGATAGCAGGAAAGTTAACCATCAGCAACGCTGAAGCGGCTGGAGCACTAAGCGCATATACACAAGCCGGAAGGGTGATCTATGATCTGAACGGACAGGTATACAGGCTGAGAGAGTTAAGCAGGGAGCCTTTGCCTTTTGAGCAGTTGCGCTTTAATAATCCACAGGAACAATTGGCCGCAGACATCTTACAAAACCAGCAACTCACTTTTAAATCGCAAGTACTCCCTGATCTGTCAATGGAATTGAAGGGTACGGTAAAGGGTAAACGCAAAACCTTTAATCCGCAGATGATTATTGACAGCGACGAGCGGATAAAATCGGCTCATTGCGACTGTAGTTTTTATATAGAGAATAAATTGTACAAAGGTCCCTGTGAACATATGCTGGCAGTGCGGCAGGCTTTTAATGGAACAAGGGTGCAAGTGGGTGATGGGCAATAAGCAATAGGCACTATGCAATTGGTAAGGATGCAAAGTGGCAATAGAAAAATAAAAAAGGGTAATTCAATCAAAATAAAAAAACAGCAAACTATATTTGTTAACCGCATTCATGTTCATTGACAGAGAGAAAAAGTAAAGCATGCACCTTGCTTCCTGAAAAGGAAAGAGCGATGTTTCGTCGCTCATGCAACATGATTTGATCATGCATCACCAAATGTAATCTTTACTATGGCATACGGGTCCTGTATCACTATTTACAGTGAAAGCCCCGTGTGCTCAAATAGTGATACAGGACCCGTATGCCTGGCGTTGATTAATCTGGTCGCCGGCGGGCACGAAGGCAGCAGCCACTTTTTCTTTCTGTTAATACATGAAATTTTCTTCTCTACATATGTCTCAACTAAGATTAACCCGCCAGCAGATATACGACCGGATAAGGGAAACTTCCAAAGATGAATTTGTGCTGGAAGAAATGAAACGCCTGGGCTTTTGGGGAAGGAAGGATGGTGAACCAACGGTACCGGAATTGCTGATAAAAAAAGAAACTGAATTACAAAAAGAGCTGACAGCACTTTGGGAGCAGCAGCGTAAATACCAGAACAAAGAAGCGGTGCTGAGAGAAATGCGGATAAAACGCATGGCCGAAGCCAAACTAAAACGGGAGGAGAATAAAAAGAAAAGGGAGCAGCAACGTTTTGAAAAAGCGGAAGCATGGAAAGCAAAAAAGACAACCGAAATTATTTACCTGGGTGAAGCCGTTTCCATAGGATTAAATAACAAAGTAAATACACCCGAAAAGCTACAAAAGCATAACCTGCCATTTTTTGCCAATGAAAATGAGCTGGCAAAAGCCATCGGCATCGAACTAAAAGAATTACGCTTTTTAGCCTTTAACCGTAAAGTATCCACTGTAAGTCATTACCGGAAATTTTATATGCCTAAAAAGTCCGGTGGCAGACGGCTCATCTCTGCTCCCATGCCAAGGCTGAAGAAAGTGCAATACTGGATATTGGAGAACATACTCAACAAGGTTCCTGTGCACCCTGCTGCCAATGGATTTTTACCAGAACGTTCTATCGTTACCAATGCAGCACAGCATGTGGGTAAAGACCTGGTGCTGAATATGGATGTAAAAGATTTTTTTCCTTCCATCCATTTTAAAAGAGTAAAAGCATTGTTGCAGCAATTGGGTTATGCAGAAAAGATCGCTGTGATACTGGCACTTATCTGTACCGAAGCAGTAACAGAACAAGTGGAAATTGACGGAAGAAAATATTATGTGCAAAAAACTAACCGGGCCTTACCACAAGGAGCGCCTACCAGTCCAGCCATCACCAACATACTTTGTTTTTCATTAGACAAACGCCTGCAGGGTCTTGCCAATGCATTACAATGCCAGTACACCCGTTATGCAGATGACATCAGTTTTTCCGGCAGCAAAGAAGTAAATGCACAGCAACTGGTTTGGCGTATCAAAAGAATTTTACAGGATGAAGGCTTCACCGTTCACCCAGACAAGATCCGCATCATGCGCAAGGGCACACAACAGGAAGTAACGGGCGTGGTGGTAAACCAGCAGTTAAATGTAAAACGAAAAGACCTTCGTGCATTCAGGGCCATGCTGCACAATCTTCAGAAGAATAAACATACCCAACAGTTTCCCGAAAATGTATCCAACAGCGTTTTGGGCTATGTAAATTTTATTAATATGGTTAACCCGGCCAGGGCCGTGAAATTCCAAAAGGTAATTGATACATTATACAGGGATAAAATTTTAGTAAAACCTCCTGTTCTGTCTCCGAAAACAATGAAAGAAAAAGATACGCCTGCTA
>JAKQJG010000356.1 GCA_029561305.1 Bacteroidota bacterium
CTTCAGGATGATGATCCCTAAAGCAGGTGACTTTTCTAAATTAGAGTTGTGGTACCGTGACGAACACCGGCATGTAACCCACCCGCTGAATGTACATGAGCTACAGAATCATTTTCACGATATGACAAAAGTGCATTTGAACGATGAAGTTTTTTAGTAAAAGAATATTGAGTAATAAAAAATGGGCTGTCATTTTTTGGCAGCCCATTTTTGTTGCTGTATGTGGAACTTATAAAATAGTGGAACTCCTTAATTCTGTTTTTTGCTCAACGTTGGTTGGAGGAAAGCCGGTCACTGTAAGATCAATGGCGGTATGATTTTCAATTTGTCCAACTTTTGGTGCGTAATAATATTCAATATCAGAATCAAGCGTATAAGCAAATGGGATGCCTGTTACCGAAAGTGTAGTTTCTACCTTGGTTACACCTGTATAATTAATGCCATTCACTATTTTGGCAATACCTTTTTCTGCAATTTTATTATTAAATGTGAGTTGCAGCGAAATGCCGGAATAGGTTATGGGTATGGTTTGAGACCAGGTGCCCCCAACATTGAGATTATCTTTTAAATACAATACCTCAACAGAAGTGCCACCCAGCACATCGGGCAGTTTTCTGAATGTATAATAGTCGCTTGCGGTGATATTGTAATATTCATTTGGGCCGGAGTTGTTGGTAAATATTTTATAGGTTCTCCCGCTGGCTGCAGAATCATTGCTGGTTGCCGTTAAAGTATAGTTGGTCGAGACTGGTGCAGTGGCCGGATTGTCGGTTAACCTATAGGTCCAAGTGCTGCCGGCTGTAAGGGTCATAAATTTTTCAGCAGCCGGCGTTGGGGGAGGATTGCTCTCTTTTTTACAGGAAACAGCGCCAAAAATGCAAGGAATCAAGAGGCCATAAAGGATTTTTTTCATAAAATAATTTGTTTATGCGGTAAATATCTGATTTTTTTCCTGAAAATAAATAATATACCCCTATCTTTGCGACCCGAAAATTATGGCTAAACAGGCACTCATTAAACAAGACGGCGTTATACTTGAAGCACTCAGTAATGCTATGTTTAAAGTAAAATTGGAGAATGGACATGAGATACTGGCCACGATATCTGGAAAGATGCGGATGCACTATATCCGCATTTTACCAGGCGATAAAGTTGGGGTGGAAATGAGCCCTTACGATTTAACGAGGGGAAGGATCATATTCAGGTACAAATAATTTATATAACAAGTAAAAGTATTTACAATGAAGGTTAGAGCTTCGATAAAGAAAAGAAGTGCAGATTGCAAGATCGTAAGGAGGAAAGGGGTGCTTTTTGTTATCAACAAAAAGAATCCACGCTTCAAGCAGCGCCAGGGATAATCAATATTCAATGGACAATTTGCAAATTGTCAATTGCTTATTACCAATTACTAGTAAAGGAAATTAAAATAATAATAAATTATGGCTCGTATTGCCGGTATAGATTTACCAAAACACAAAAGAGGCGAAATAGGTCTTACTTACATTTTCGGTATAGGCCGTTCAACTGCACAGTACATTCTTGAAAAAGCTGGTATCAGCCTCGACAAGAAAGTAAACCAGTGGAATGATGATGAACAAACTGCTATTCGTAACATTATTAGCAATGAGTTTAAAACCGAAGGTGCTTTGCGTAGTGAAGTGCAGATGAATATTAAGCGCTTGCTTGATATTGCCTGCTACCGTGGTCTTCGTCACCGTAAAGGTTTGCCGCTTCGTGGCCAGCGTACACGTACTAACAGCCGTACCCGTAAGGGCAAGCGTAAGACAGTGGCTGGTAAGAAGAAAGTTGCTAAAAAGTAAAATTGGTATCAGCTCAAAGCTAATAGCTATGAGCTGATGGCTTTTTATAAGGCTTAATAATTACGAAACAAATACCAGATAGCTTTTAAGCCGGCAGGAGGTTTTGATTCGGTCTTGACTAACATCGGGATTACATTTTTTTAAAGATTACCTATCTACAGTACACATGGCAAAAGCACAAGGCGGTAAGGCCGCAACCGGCAAAGCAGCCGCAAAAAAAAGAGTAGTAAAAGTTGATGCATACGGAGATGCACACATCGTTGCTAGTTTCAACAACATCATTATCAGTTTAACCAACAAAAATGGCCAGGTTATTTCATGGTCAAGTGCTGGTAAAATGGGCTTTAAAGGAAGTAAGAAAAATACGCCTTATGCCGCCCAGATGGCTGCTGCTGATGCTGCTAAAACAGCTACAGATGCAGGTTTGAAAAGAGTAGATGTGCTTGTAAAAGGACCAGGATCGGGCCGTGAAGGTGCTATCAGGTCTTTATCACAAAATGGCATCGAAATTACATCTATTAAAGACGTAACTCCGTTGCCGCACAATGGTTGCAGGCCTCCGAAGAAAAGAAGGGTTTAATGTTTCAGGTTTAAAGTTTAAGGTTGTTGGTTCATCTGAACTTTAAACAGTAAACTTTCAACCTTAAACTTCATAATATTGAATCGCCATACGGTTCATTTACACAAAGGGTGACAGATTAATTTTTTACGATTTTTTACCGATCTGCTCACCGTTTCAAAAAAAATCGAAATGACAAACAACTATGGCAAGGTACACAGGTCCAAAGACCAAAATCTCCAGGATATTTGGAGAGCCTATTACAGGCAACGGCAAGTGGTTAACAAAAAACAGTAACCCCCCCGGTATTCATGGCGCAAACCGTAAACGTAAAACTTTAGGTGAATACGCTTTACAGCTCCGTGAAAAGCAAAAAGCTAAATACACTTATGGTTTGCTGGAAAAACAATTCCGCAGAACATTTGATGAAGCTGCAAGACGCAAAGGCGTAACAGGTGAAAACCTGATCAAATTGCTGGAAGCCCGTTTGGATAACACGGTTTTCCGCATGGGTATCGCTCCAAGCCGCCAGGCTGCCCGCCAGTTAGTTAGTCACAAACATGTAACAGTTAATGGTGAAGTACTCAATGTTCCTTCTTATTCATTAAAACCAGGCGACGTTGTTGGTTTAAAAAGCAAAAGCGCTGCCAATACTTCTATCACCAGTCCCATTCGTGGTAAGAACGCAAAGTTCAACTGGATAGATTTTAATGAAACAGAACAGAAAGGTACGTTCATTGCTTATCCTGAAAGGGAAAGTGTTCCTGAAAATATCAAGGAGCAGTTGATTGTGGAATTGTACTCTAAATAACGTTGAAAAACGTTTAAATTGTTTAAGCCGTTGAATTTGGTTAATAACCTTTAAACGCTTTAAACGTTTTAAACGACTTGAACGGTTCTGAGTAACAAAAAAACTACTAACAAAAATAAACACACATACTATGGGCATTTTGAATTTCGTAAAACCTGACAAGATCGTTCTGCAAAAAGCAACTGATTTTGAAGCTCAGTTTGAATTTCGTCCGCTGGAACCTGGTTACGGTGTAACTATTGGTAACGCATTGCGTCGTGTATTGCTGAACTCTTTAGAGGGTTATGCTATTATCGGAATTAATATCGCTGGTGCAGACCATGAGTTTGCTACCATTAAAGGTATCACCGAAGACGTTACAGAAGTCATCCTGAACTTGAAGCAGGTTCGTTTCAAAAAGAAAGTAGACCATGAAGTGGGTACTGAAAAAGTAACACTGTCTATCAAAAATAAAACTGAATTCACTGCTGGCATGATCGGCGAGGCATCACCTGCTTTTGAAGTGATGAATCCTGAACTGGTTATTTGTGTTATGGACAACAGTGCCAAACTGGATATCGAAATAACGATCGGTAAAGGCCGTGGTTATGTTCCTGCAGAAGATAACAAAGAAAAGAACTCTCACTTTGGTTATATCGCAACAGATTCCATCTTTACTCCAATCAAGAATGTAAAGTATACGATTGAGAACACCCGTGTGGAGCAGCGTACAGATTACGAAAAGCTGATCATGGAAGTGATCACGGACGGCACTATTCATCCCGAAGAAGCGGTAAAGCAGGCGAGCCGTATCCTCATTCAGCATTTGATGATCATCACTGATGAGAATATCACATTCGATACCAAAGAAGATAAAAAAGAAGACCTGGTGGACGAACAAACTTTACAATTGCGTAAAGTATTGAAAACACCATTGGAAGATCTGGATCTTTCAGTACGTGCCTTCAACTGTTTGAAAGCTGCTAAGATCAATTCCTTAAGTGAATTGGTACAGTACGAGCAGGAAGACCTGATGAAATTCAGGAATTTCGGTCAAAAATCTTTAAGTGAAATTGAGCAGGTATTGCAGGAAAGAGGATTAAGCTTTGGTATGGACCTGAGCAAGCTGAAATTAGACGACGAATAGTCGATTTGATGATTTGGTGATTTGATGATGTATTGATTCATTACCAAATCATCAAATCATTACATCATCAAATTAACAATAACAAAGTAGCTTACAATTCCTGACACGGTGTAAGCGAATTCTAAAACAAAACGTCATGCGTCACGGAAACAAAGGAAATAAATTAAGCAGAACAGCTTCTCACAGGAGAGCGCTGTTGGCCAATCTGGGAAGCCAGTTGATCACACACAAAAGGATCACTACTACATTGGCAAAAGCAAAGGCTTTACGTACTTACATTGAGCCACTGATCACTAAAACAAAAGATACTGCCAGTAAAGAGTCGATCATGCACAATCACCGTGTTGTGTTCAGCTATTTGAATGATAAATTAGCAGTGAAAGAATTGTTTACTGTAGTAGCCCCTAAAGTAGTAAGCCGCCCGGGTGGATACACACGTATTATCAAACTGGGAACCAGGACGGGTGATGCTTCTGAGATTGCGATGATTGAATTGGTTGATTTCAACGAGATCTATGGAAAAGGTGTTGCGAAAGCAGCTGCTGAAGAACCAGTGAAGAAAACAAGAAGAAGCGGCGGTGCTAAGAAAAAAGCAACCAAGGCTGAAGCTTCTGAAGAAACCCCAGCAACTGAAACTGAAACTAAAACTGAAGAGTAAGTTTAATGAAAACACTCTTTTAAATAGAAACTCCGGTAGTGATACCGGAGTTTTTTTA
>JAKQJG010000169.1 GCA_029561305.1 Bacteroidota bacterium
ACGCACCTGCAACCGATATGCCCATTAACATGTACTCAGTAGAATGAGAAAGATGTTCCGTGTGGGCATGTGCTGCCACGTACTTATTGGTATCCGCAAAAACAGGATCGAGGAAAGCACCTAGTTTGTGTGCACCATGAGCAAACACTTCGGGAATGCCAACAAAACCACCCGTCACGGCCAGTATCGCCAGCACAATTAGTGGAATGGTGATAGCAGAAGGGCTTTCATGTAAATGATGTTCCTGTTCATGTGTGCCGCGGAATTTACCGAGAAAGGTCATGGCATATAAACGGAACATATAGAATGCCGTCATCAATGCACCTAACACACCGATACCCCAATACAATGGATTTTTTGCAAATGCACCCGCCAGTATTTCATCCTTGCTAAAAAACCCGGAGAACGGAGGGATACCTGCAATGGCAATACAACCCATTAAGAAAGTAATATGAGTAATGCTCATATGTTTTTTTAAGCCTCCCATATTACGCATATCCTGCTCACCACTCATAGCATGTATCACACTGCCGGCACCAAGGAACAACAGCGCTTTGAAAAAAGCATGTGTCATTACATGGAATACAGCACCGGTGTAGGCACCCACACCCAAACCAAGAAACATATATCCCAGTTGACTAACGGTGGAGTATGCCAGCACTTTTTTAATATCATTTTGCTTGAGTGCAATAGTAGCAGCAAGAATAGCTGTGGCTAAACCAACAACTGCAATAACCGTCTGCGTTAGTTCTGCCATTGTAAACAGGATATTGCTCCTGGCTATCATATATATACCGGCTGTAACCATCGTTGCAGCATGTATCAATGCGCTCACAGGGGTTGGGCCCGCCATTGCATCTGGCAACCAGGTATATAATGGAATCTGGGCGCTTTTACCCGTGGCACCAACAAACAGTAATAATGTTATTCCGGTGATATCTGTTGGCGTTAGTTTGTCAACGTTGGCAAAAACATCCTGGTAGTTCACAGTACCCACTTTATTGAGCAACCAGAAGACAGCCAGCAAAAATCCCAGGTCACCAATCCGGTTCATGATAAATGCCTTCTTGGCGGCATCGGTATATTCATTGTTTTTAAACCAGTAACCAATAAGTAAGTATGAACAAAGTCCTACACCCTCCCATCCTATGAACATAATGATATAGTTGCCACCCATTACCAGTAAAAGCATAGAAAAAACAAAGAGATTCAGATAAGCAAAATACTTTGCAAAATCCTTGCTCTCTTCTTCATGCATGTAAGAAGTTGAATAAACATGTATTAGAAACCCTACCCCGGTGATGATTAATAAAAACAAAGAAGACAGCTGGTCAATTTGAAAATCGAAGCCGACTTTTAAAGAAGTGGTATTGATAAAATTGAAATAATGGGCCAAATGCGTGTTGCCGCCTTTTACCTGCAAAAAAACATATACACTCAGGATAAAAGCCGCCAGTATCACGCCACTGCCGATAATACCCACCAATGATTTTGATAGTTGCTTTCTGAATAATCCATTGATTAAAAAACCAATCAATGGTAAAAATGGAATCAGCCAAACTATTTGTAACGTATTGTTCATAATAAGAGAGGTTCAAGGTTTAAAGCATAAGGTTTAAGGTGTTCCCTTTTGCCTTACAGCTTCTGCCTCCTGCTATATTTTAATTCTTCAACCTGTTTAAAAAATTCACATCTACGGAATGCGTATTCCTGTAAATCATTACAATGATGGCAAGCCCCACGCTTACTTCTGCCGCAGCCACCACCATGATAAAGAAAACAAATACCTGTGCTTCACTTGCCAATGTAGGATTGCCAGCACCTAAATTGAGGTGGTGCATTTTGGAAAATGCCACCAGCAAAAGATTCACTGCATTCAGCATCAGCTCTATGCACATAAAAATAATAATGGCATTGCGGCGTGTAAGCACACCAACGATACCAATGCAAAACAATGTAACTGATAAAACGATATAATAACTGATTGGCATAATGCTTATAATTTTACGAACAGGCCCACACCCAATGTACTTTCTGCCGGCCTTACCCCGATAATGTCACCTATTTTTTTTCTTACTACCCCGTTAAAAACGTCTACCGCTTTGTAGGCAGCAGCTTTGGTTAAAAATTTTGATATCAACCCTGCACCGATCGTACTCAGTCCGCCGATCAATGCGCCCTGGTAATCTTGCTTTTTTACAGCTTTATCCAGCGACTTGATGGTGCCATATACTGCGATGGCACTACCAGCAATGGCCGCTGCACGGTAAATAGTACGCCCTGTTTTAAAAGTGTTGAAAAGTTTGAGCGCCTGTGCGTTTCCTTTCACATTAAATATCTCCGCTACTTTTGCAATCTTAGGTATTTCGAGCCTGCCCAATGAAAATTTAGGTGCAAACCCTTTTTTTACATTCAAAGCCTTCCCAAGTATATCATTGATATTGATGATCTTCTTCGGATCCAGTATTTTGTCGAGGTCAATTTGTGCAGATGCAGATGTCCCAGTCATCATTAGTATTAAGGCCAGGGCTGTAATTTTATTCATCGTATGTAACTTATGGTTTTGCTTTTTCTTTATCTTTTTTTGAAATGACCACCGCACCGATCATAGCACTCAGGAACAGCACACTGCTTATTTCGAATGGAAATACAAAATCTGTGAACAATGTCTTTCCGAGGTTGCTGATCAATCCCACTTCCCCTGTTTTTAATTCTGTTAACTGGTTTACAGCTTCGTTTCTTCTCAATGCAGCCACTACCAACAACAGCAAACTGCTTCCTGCAATTACCCCGGCATACATCAGGTATTTACTTTTATGAGGAGGTTCTGTATCTGCATTCAGGTTCATCAGCATAACCACAAACAGGAACAGCACCATGATGGCTCCTGCATACACAATAATATTTACAATTGCTATAAACTGTGCGTTCAGCAAAACGTAGTGCCCTGAAATAGCAAAGAATACAACGATGAGAAATAAAATACTGTTAACCGGGTTTTTACTCGCCACCACCATTACTGCACACAGCACCGCCAGCGCACTTAAAAACCAAAAAAGTATTTGTGAAACACCCATTTTAATTAACGAATTACGAATCCTTGTTTAACAATATTGAACTATTACTTTTGAATTTTAACCCTGCCGCCCTTTGCTTTTTCGTAGGCTTCCTTTTCAGTTACCGGGTGCGGAATCAATAAATCATCTTTACCATAAATAAAACCCTGGCGCTGGTAATTGGCCGGTGCAAAAGTTTCACTTAAATAGATGGCATCTTTAGGACAGGCTTCTTCACACAAACCACAAAAAATACAACGCAGCATATTGATCTCGTACCTGGCTGCATATTTTTCTTCCCTGTATAAATTCTCTTCGCCTGGTTTTCTTTCAGCAGCTTCCATGGTAATGGCTTCTGCGGGGCAGGCTACTGCACACAATCCGCAAGCCGTGCAATTCTCTCTTCCTTCTTCATCCCTGTTTAGAATATGCAGCCCACGGAATACCGGGCTGAAAGATCTTGTTTTTTCAGGATAATTAATAGTGGGTTTCTTTTTAAAGATATGCCCAAACGTTATTGACATGCCTTTAAATATTGCCGGGAGATAAGCTTTCTCCAGCAATGTCATTGGCCTGCGGTCAACTTGTTTTACCCTGTTGGTTAATGGTTGCATTTATTATTTTTTTTCTGCCCCGGCAATTTCGGGATCACAAACTTTTAATTTTTAAACTACGATGTTACAATCCGCAATAATACCCACTCTTCGCAAATATAAAAAACTACTTATAGTCCGCCGGTTCTAAAGCCCCACTTCTTAAAAAGGCAAGCCGTTGTCTTTTACCAATATCACAATACCTGTCACTAACATATTAAACAAGGCCAATGGTATCAATATCTTCCAGCCCAGGCGCATCAGCTGGTCATAGCGGAAACGTGGAATGGTCCAGCGTACCCACATAAACAGGAACAGGAAGAATACGATCTTGGCCATCAGCATTCCTGTATGTAACAAGGCCATCCAGTTAACACCTATACTTTCTGACAGGCCGGCATCATTTACAAATGGTATATCATAGCCGCCAAAGAACAAACTGGCCATCACTGCACTGCTGATAAACATATTGATGTATTCAGCAAACAAATAAAAACCCAGTTTCATGGAGGAGTATTCTGTATGATAGCCGCCAATCAATTCATTTTCTGCTTCGGGCAGATCAAAGGGCGTACGGTTACATTCTGCAAACACACAGATAATGAATATTAAAAAACCCAGCGGCTGTTTAAAAACATTCCAGCCATACCAATGATCGTTATTTACCTGGGCTTCCACCATTTCTTTTACACTCAACGTACCTGTAACCAGCAGCAAAGCGATCAATGCAATACCCATTGCCAGTTCGTAACTGATGATCTGTGATGCCGCCCTCAATCCACCCATCAAGGAATATTTATTATTACTTGCCCAGGAACCGATCATGATACCATACACACCCATACTCACCACACCAAAGATGTAGAGGATGCCAATATTCACATCAGCGATCTGCAAAGAAATATCCCTGTCAAAGAAATGTACTTTGTCGCCCCAGGGAATAACGGCGCTGGTCATCATGGCCGTTAGCATCGCCAGGCAAGGCCCGAGAATAAATAAAAATTTGGAGGAAAAGTTTGGGATGATCTCTTCTTTGAAAAACAATTTCAACCCATCAGCAAGTGGTTGTAAAAGTCCAAAAGGGCCGGCACGGTTGGGGCCACGCCTGTCCTGCAATACAGCCGCCACTTTACGCTCTGCAAAAGTGGCGTACATGGCAATTACCAGGGAGCTCATTACCACTACCCCAATGAGTGCCAGTTTTTCAAATATTACTCCAAGATCAATAGCTAATAACATACTGTTTTATAAACCGGCTTTTTTTAGACCGGATGAAATTTTATTTTTTAAACGTATCAGAATGTGCCGGGCCGTTTATCTTACTCAAATCAACATCTGGTTTATTTACCTCGCTCACATCATGAATGTCCATTAATAGTTTTGGCTTTCTTCCATCCAGTACTTTCTCCACTGTTTCCTGTGGTTTTATAACGCCCACATAATGTCCTTGTGAGATCACCGAATGGCGGTTTACCTTAGTAGGACCTTCCACTACCCAGTCGCTTGTTCTCTTTTTATCAAAACGGCAGGTATTGCAGATCCATCCTGGTTTTCCATCATAACTCTGCACTTCGCCCCAGGTATCTTTTCTTACCGTAACACGAAACACTTCATCCCCACGAAGCCACAAAGTAGTCTTTCCGCAGCATCCAGGGGTGGTACACTCACGGTGTGCTTCAACTGGTTTGGTGAACCATACCCTGTTCTTAAACCGGAATGTTTTATCGGTTAAAGCGCCAACCGGGCAAACATCGATCATATTTCCACTAAAATCATTGTCGATGGCTTTAGAGATATAAGTTGATATCTCTGCATGTTCTCCCCGGTCTAAAATGCCGTGTACTCTTTTATTTGTTAATTGATCGGCCACATATGTACAACGATAACACAGAATGCAGCGTGTCATGTGCAACTGTATGTAGGGGCCAATATCTTCCGGTTCAAATGTTCTTCTTTTAAATTCGTAGCGGGTGCCTTCCTTACCGTGCTCATACCCGAGATCCTGTAAATGACATTCGCCGGCCTGGTCACAGATAGGACAATCCAGCGGATGATTCAGCAATAAAAATTCCACTACACCTGCCCTTGCGTCCTTCACTTTTTCACTGGTGATATTTTTTACGATCATACCATCCATTACAGTGGTACGGCAGCTTGCTACCAGTTTAGGCATGGGACGTGGATCGGCAGTTGAACCCGCGGCCACTTCCACCAGGCAGGTACGGCACTTACCGCCACTGCCCTGCAGCTTGCTGTAATAGCACATAGCCGGCGGCGTTACATCACCACCGATCTGCCTTGCGGCATTCAGTATCGTTGTTCCCGGCGGCACTTCAAGTGTGATATTGTCTATCGTTACTTTAAAGTTGGCGGGTGGTGCTTTTACTTCTTCAGCCATTTATCAGTTCTTTTATATCCGCTTGATAATTTTTTTCTTTTAAATAAAACAAAAAATATTTCAACTTCTTAATCGCTTCGCAATCTGTCTTAATGATAGCGCCAACCAAATTGTTCAGCTTCAAATCATTTTCATTGTCAATATCGCTCTTTATTTTCTGCTTTAGTTTTTTATAGTCTCTTGGATAGCCAAAATCTTCAATTCTCAAATTATTTTCTTCCAAAACCTCAATAATCCATTTTTCCAAAGGTGGATTTAGTTGAATTAAAAAATGGTTTTCAGTCCTATGTTTAAGCAGTCGAAGTTTATTTGAGTCATACTTAAGTTCACAACCTTTTAAATAATCCAGTTCCTTCTTGTCATTATCAATAATCGCAACAGCAAATAAGTTTTTCAATCTATCACTATTCAAATCATTTGCCACATTGCTGCAACCTTTTCGATGCATTAGCCTCTTTTTGGTCTGTAAGAGTTTCTTCACAAGAACAGTATCAAAAAAACATTCAGGTACAAAAAACTGCCACCAATTGTCTTCAAAATTAACCATTTGTTTCTTGCGGGATGAATTGGTTAATATTCATAAAAAAATCATAGCCGAATTGATATGCCTCTTGCATATCCGTTTCAGTCATTCTATGTATTAATGTTTCACCCGTGTCCTTTTTATAACTCACAACATAAATAGCCAAATCACTACTTTCAGCATTATCCAATAAGTCATTCAGAACAAAAGGACTGTGAGTTGTTAAAAAGAACTGGTTATTGTTTTCATCATAAACTATATCGCCAGTAAATTTGGAGACATATGGAGGAAACATATGGGCTTCTGGTTCTTCAAACAACAAAACTGTATTTTCATTGGAATTAATTGCCGCTTTATGAAAAATCAGCCGCTGTAATGTATCAGCTACTTGTGACAGAGAAAATTGAAAAGCACTGTATTCATCGAGAGGTTTTTGTATTAATATATTCTCGTGTTCATCAAAAACAAGTTTTAAATTATAATCATAAAACAGCTCCCCGCACTCCTTTCTTAATTTATTATTATGTCTTATTACCTGCGATAGATTATCCCCGAAAGGAGAAACCAAAAAGGTTGGCTCAACAGAGGTGTCAAAGCTACTCCCAACAAACTGATACTTTTTTAACACCGGAACTTTGTAAATAGAATTTCCTTTAGAATCAACGTGTTTAAGTGTCCCATTTCGATCAATAACAAATTTCTTATTTATTCCACTTTTAATTCCCGCTGCTGATTCAGGCGTTGTAATTTTAATATTCCTCTTCTCAATTTTCAAATCTTGAATTTCAAACTTCACAGAATTCTTGCTATCATAGATCAATGAGAAAAGAAAGTCATCTACAACTACGTCTGCAATTTTTTTCTTATCTCCATCGTTAAATACATCAATCAACTCCTTAAATCGGCATAAGTGTTTATACGAAATATTTTGAGAATCATTTCGAATATATGATACCAAACTTAATGCCTCCAAAATATTACTCTTCCCAACGTTAGGATAACCTACAAAAACATTAATTCTCTTACACCCTTCAATTTTTTGATGGCGGATAGATTTAAAGTTTTTAATTTCTATGTTATCTATAAAACTCATGCTTCTTTTTAAACGCTCTTTTACAACTCAGCAAACCCAAATATTTCATTACACCCTTTCAAGTTCCCCTTTAGGGGCGGAGGGGTTACGCCGTTACCGGCACATGTATCGGATCAGCATAATGCGCCAGTCCATAATTTCGTTTTTGTGATTCTTCCGGGTTCAGCACATGCCATTCAAACTCATCACGGAAATGACGGATCGCTGCTGCTACCGGCCACGCTGCTGCATCACCCAATGGACAAATAGTGTTGCCTTCTATCTTTCGCTGGATATCCCACAACAGGTCAATATCTTTCAGCTCACCTTTTCCGTATTCGATCTTTTTTAGTATTCTTTCCATCCAGCCAGTACCCTCACGGCAGGGGCTGCACTGACCACAACTTTCATGATGATAGAAATGTGCTAATGACATGGTATGTCTTACCACACACTGGTCTTCATCCAGCACGATAAAACCACCACTGCCCATCATACTGCCGGTTGCAAAACCGCCATCTGCCAAACTCTCATAATTCATTAACCGCTTTTCTCCCTTTGCCGTTGTCAGCAATAAATTAGCTGGCAGAATGGGAACAGATGAACCACCCGGGATACAGGCTTTTAATCTTTTACCATTGGGAATACCACCACAATAGTCATCACTGAAAATAAATTCTTCCACAGAGATGGTCATATCAATTTCATACACACCGGGCTTATTGATATTTCCACAGGCAGAGATCAGTTTTGTGCCGGTGGATTTTCCGATACCGATTTTTGCATACTCCTCGCCACCATCATTAATAATTGGAACTACTGCCGCAATGGTTTCTACGTTATTTACCACTGTTGGCCTTTCCCATAAACCTTTTACTGCAGGGAATGGGGGTTTAATTCTTGGATTGCCTCTTTTGCCTTCCAGCGATTCTATCAATGCAGTTTCTTCACCACAGATATAGGCACCACCACCACGTTGTACATAAATTTCACAGTCATAGCCTGTACCTAAAATATTCTTGCCGAGGAAACCATTTTTTCTTGCTTCTTCAATGGCTTCTTCCAGGATATCCGGAATCCACGCATATTCACCACGGATATAGATATAACTAACGTTACAGCCTAAAGCAAAAGACGATACGATCATTCCTTCTATCAAAATATGAGGAATGAACTCCATCAGGTACCGGTCTTTAAAAGTTCCTGGTTCGCTTTCATCAGCGTTAACCACCAGGTGACGGGGTATCCCTTCGGGCTTGGCAATAAAACTCCATTTAAGCCCTGCAGGAAAGCCAGCTCCGCCACGGCCTCTTAAACCGCTCTTCTTTACTTCTTCCACGATTTCTGCCGGCTGCATCTTCAATGCCTTCTCCACGCTTCGGTAACCACCTTCACGGCGATACACTTCAAAGCCCCGGATGCCCGGAACATTTGCGTTTGCTAATAATAATTTTTTGCTCATGCCCCTATCTCCGCCAAGAGCGGAAGACTATTATTTTGTGATTAATTAATATCTACAATTGTCTTACTGCCTGCCTCGCAAACAATACCCATCTTTTGCTCTTCTTCACCCACACTTCCAGCACCCTTAGTTTAAGACTGCTGCTGGTTCCATTCATTGTTGCATTGATCTCCGCCTTGAACCTCACATTAGCAACATTCCCATTTATATTCACCGTAATGCTGTCTTCTTTAAAACCCTGGTAACTGATTAACCCCGTTTCCAGGTCATTGATCAGGTCCTTCTTCGTTTCTACCCAACCGTTACTGTGACCGTAACTCAGTGCCTTATCCGTTTGCTGGTTAAGAGAACCCGTATTTTTATTTACCAGTGCCTGGTGGAATTCCTTTACTATTGCGATCAATTTTTCTTCATTTGTTTGTTGGGCATATGAACAAACAAAGACTAAAGAAAAAAATATCAATAAAAAAGACTTCATCAATTAGATTTTGCCCTGCACTCTTCTATGATCGCATCCACCTTATCCTTTGTTAAATGTTCCCTGTAATGCTTTCCCAACTGCATCATAGGGGCATACCCGCAAGCACCTAAGCACTCGGCAGGTTTCAATGTAAACAATCCATCCGCTGTTGTTTCACCAGGACCGATACCCAATTTCTCTTTTATGTATGCAATGATATTATCGCTGCCATTGAGCATACAAGGGCCTGTTTGACACACTTCAAAAACATATTTGCCAACAGGTTTTAAATTATACATGGTGTAAAAGCTTGCCACTTCATATACTTCAATTGGTTCAATACTCAACAAAGACGCCACATAATCCATCACCGGCACATCAAGCCAGCCACCAAATTCTTCCTGCGCCATGTGCAATACAGGAAGCAAGGCACTCTTTTGCCTGCCCTCGGGATAGCGGGAGATGATCTCCGCTACTTTATTTAATTTTTCAGAAGAAAAAACAATCTCCATTTGTATACTTTTCTATTTTTTCAATCTACACTTTAAAAACACCTTGACTATTAAATACTGTTGCTGTTATCATCAGCACATCATCAAATCATCAAATTATCACATCATCAAATCATCAAATCAACACATCATCAAATCACCAAATCAAGCATCCAGCTCCCCTGCTATCAAATTCAAACTACTCATAGTAATCACCGCATCACTCAACAAACCATTCTTTACCAATTCAGGATAGGCCTGGTAATAAATAAAACAGGGTCTGCGGAAATGCAGCCTGTACGGCGTTCTGCCTCCATCACTGATCAAATAATAACCCAATTCCCCGTTGGCTCCTTCCACCGCACTGTATAATTCACCAGCAGGAATTTCTGTTTCACCCATCACAATTTTAAAGTGATAAATGAGTGCTTCCATTTTAGTGTACACATCTTTTTTCTCTGGTAAATAATAAGCCGGCGTATCTGCATGAAACACATCTGCATCGGTGCCTTTAAATTCCTGCACCTTTTTATAAGCGTCTCCAATCAGTTTTAAGCTCTGCCACATTTCTTCGTTCCGAACCAAAAAGCGGTCATAACAGTCGCCTGTAGTGCCTACCGGTATGGTAAAATCGAAATCCTGGTAGGAGGAATAAGGCGTATGCACCCGCACATCATAGTCAACACCAGCTGCCCTTAAGTTGGGACCGGTAAAGCCATAGTTCAAAGCCCTTTCGGCGCTGATAGGCCCGCAACCGATGGTTCTTTCCATAAATATCCTGTTGCGGTTAAAGAGATTCTCAAACTCTTTTAAAGTAGCTGGATATTCTTTCAGGAATTTTTCGAGTTTTTCAAACGCTGTATTTGTGAAATTCCTTTCAAAACCGCCAATACGCCCAATATTAGTAGTAAGGCGGGACCCACATATTTCTTCATATATTTCGTATATCAGTTCCCGGTATTGCATCAGGTATAAAAAACCTGAAAAGGCACCTGTATCCACCCCTACAATGGAATTACAGATCAGGTGATCCGCAATTCTCGCCAGTTCCATGATGATGATACGCAGGTAATCCACCCTTTTTGGCAGATCAACTTTCAGCAATCTTTCGCAGGTGATATGCCAGCCCATATTATTGATGGGGGAAGAACAATAATTCAGCCTGTCGGTGATAGGTGTTATTTGATATAAAGGCCTGCGTTCTGCCAGTTTTTCAAATGCCCTGTGAATATATCCTACAGTGGATACTGCAGATAAAATTCTTTCGCCATCCATCTCCAGGATATTCTGAAACACACCGTGGGTAGCCGGGTGCGTTGGCCCCAGGTTTAATGTGGTGGTTTGCTTTTCCAGTGAGCCTTCCGGCAATAAAATATGTTCTGATTGAGACATTAATGCTTTATATTTTTTGTTCCCAACAATACTTCTTTATTCAACTTCAGTCACATGCTCTTATTGAATATCTATTGTGACGTTTGATCGTTACCGGTCTGACCTGCGGTGCCGACCGGGTTACCGACGGGGGTTATACGATTTTCTCTCCCTCGTTGTGTTTATTCTCTTCCGTTAAAGTACCATGAGTTGTTTTCTCTGTACCAAAACCAAGCGTACCACCCCTGCCAAACATTTCATCATCTTTATCGATCCTGGTCTGGTCTTCCAATGGAAACTCTTTCCGCATAGGGAAATAATCCATTTCATCCACATTCAGTATCCTGATCAGGTTGGGATGGCCTACGAAGTTCACCCCAAAAAAATCATAGGTTTCCCGTTCCATAAAATTTGCTGAGGCATATAATGCCGTTGCGCTGTACACATCCGGTTTTTCAACGGGCGCAAACACTTTCATCCTGATCCTTACATTATCCCTGAGGTTGTGCAAATGATATACTACCGCCAGCTCCTCTCCTTTTCTTTCAGGATAATGAACCGCCTGCAGGTCGGTTAAAAACCGGAAACCCAGTTCTGCATCATCAAATAAATGCTGAAGTATTTTTAAATTGAGATCCCTGGGAGCAGTAAACGTGAGCATACCATAAGGTTGCTGCCATTCCGTAAGGGCTTCGCCAAATTTCTCCGTTAGTTTTTGTTGTATGGTTTCGTTGGATAGTGACATTAATTGATTGCTGTCGGCTTGAATATTAAAAAAAGCTGTCTGTATAAAAGTGCCCCAGTTCCCCTATAGGGGCGGAGGGGTTTATTGTATCCCGTAACTCCCCATCAATGCTTTGTATTGCTCACTATTTCTTCTTCTCAAACCTTCCTGGCCTACCAGGTCCTGTATCTTCATAAAACCATCTAATATTGCTTCCGGCCTGGGAGGACAACCTGGCACATATACGTCCACGGGTATGATCTGGTCGATCCCCTGTAACACCGAATAGGTATCAAATATTCCGCCACTGCAGGCGCAGGCACCAACTGATAAAACCCAGCGTGGTTCGGCCATTTGCAAGTACACCTGCCGCAACACCGGTCCCATTTTTTTGGAAATGGTACCCATTACCATCAACAGATCGCATTGGCGGGGAGAAAAACTCATTCGTTCTGCCCCAAACCTTGCAATATCATAATGACTGGCAGCCGTTGCCATAAATTCAATACCACAGCAACTGGTTGCAAATGGTAAGGGCCAGATAGAATTTTGACGGGCAAGGCCGATCACCGAATCAAATTTGGTGGCCATAAAACCCTCGCCGGTATAACTCTCCGGTATATCTGCAGTTTTAACTTTATTATTAAATTGTACGGGACGCATAACCTTAATTTGAAAATTTGAAAATTGCGAAATTTGAAAATTTGGTTTTCAATAGAACAACCTTTAAGACTAATTGTTGCCATTGCGTCATTTTCAAATTATCACATTTACTCATTAACTTAATCCTCCCAATCCAATGCCCCTTTCCTCCAGATATATATA
Organism: Bacteroidota bacterium; assembly: GCA_029561305.1. Lineage (GTDB taxonomy): Bacteria > Bacteroidota > Bacteroidia > Chitinophagales > Chitinophagaceae > Ferruginibacter. The sequence continues at coordinate 12,976 of JAKQJG010000169.1, forward strand.
AACCCTGTTATAAATAAACCAACAAACATGGCTACTGCACCAAACCCGGCCCAGCCAAGTTCCCTGAAGTTTACAGCATAAGGATAAAAAAAGATCACTTCCACATCAAACAGCACAAACAAAATGGCTACCAAAAAATATTTGATGGCCATGGGTTGCCTGGCATTGCCTTTTATTTCTATTCCACTTTCAAAATTCTGCAGTTTGTCGGATGTGCTTCTTTTAGGTCCAAAATAGTGGGTAAGCCCCATCATGGTAGCAATAAAACCTATAGCGAAAATCAACTGGATACCAATAGGAAGGTAATTTTCTGCACTGTTTACGGCAGTTACTTGTAACAGAAATAATTGCATGCCGCAAAAATAAGGCAGCAGTGCTAAAAAACAACTGGTTATTTAAAAAGAAAATCCCTGCGCAAGGCAGGGATTTTCAAACTTTTGTTATTTAGTATAGAGCCAAACAGTTATCTGCCACTTTGTTTTGCAGCTGCTGCCTTATTTCCGCCAGAATTATTTTGCTGTTTTGGAGAACCTTGTGTTCCAAAATTCAGACCAGGTATTATTTCTCTGTTCTTTATTGTTTCTGCATCAGCCGGGTCAATTCCCAATATCCTGTCTGCATAAGCCAGGGCTGCATCTTTATCTCTTTTATATACTGAATAAATTAAAAAGTATTTTAAGCTGCCAATTAACTGTGCCTTATACTTTGCACTGTCTTTTTGAGCCACTTCAATTGTTTTTTCAAAGCAGGCATTTGCCGAGGCCAATTCCATAGTAGAGTCTATGGCCCAATTACTTTTACCACATAAATAATAACCTAATGGATCCTCGGGAAATTTCTCACTGTACATATTAAACATTGTAACGGCCGGAACATATTCTCCAACACGATAATAATTATAACCTGCACTATAAATATCCATTTTAGTCAGATTTTGTTTGATACTAACTACTTTACTATACCAGTCAGCAGCATCTTTATACCTTTTTAAGCTTTCGTATTTGGATGCCATTACTTTTAGTGCGTCCACTTTCCCTTTTTCTGTACTGTCGAGCGCTACTGCTTTTTCGATGCTAAGGCCAGCCAAAGAATCCATTCCCATTTTCAGCAATATTTGCCCGTAAGTAGCCAAATCACCCGAACCAATCTTTTCCGGCTTCTGCTTTTCGAAATAGGTATCAAACGATGTTTTTGCGTTTACAGAATCGCCCAACTTATCATAAGCATATCCAATAAGGCCATACACATTGGGGAGGGCACCTTCGGCTCCGCCTGCAGAGATACAACTATTGCCCACACTTACCGCTTCGGCAAATAAACCCTGTGCATACTTCATTGAAGCCCTGTAATAGCAATCTTTACGTGGATCAGAATCCGTAGTAGCAAGGTATTTATCGAGGTATTCTGCAGATTTTGTAACGTTGGTTGTATAATACAACTGGTAAAGCTCCTGGTACACTGGTGCGTAAGCGGGATCTTTTGCTATTGCTTCATCAAAGTACCTGGTGTAGATATCTTTCTGAGTTACCCCTTGTGATACATATATTTTACCGATACGGAAAGAAGCCCTTGCATAATTTGGGTTAAACTCCAATGCTTTTTCATAAGCAATCTGGGCAGGGCCACCCTGTGTCAGTTTCCTGTAAGCATCGCCTAAATTAGCCCACACATCCGGATCCTTCATTTTCTTAAGCTCGGTTGCCTGTTTCAATTTTTCCACCGCATAATTAGCATCGCCTTTTTCTGCCTGTACATTGGCGAAACCTACAGCATTTAATACATCCATATTCTTGCCCTGGCTGATGCTGATGGCTGTTTCAAAACGATTTCTTGCATCGGGAAGTTTTCCTTCCAGCAATTCAATATGACCCATTCCCGCCAATAACAGGGCACTGTTGCTGTTGTTCATCAACGTCTTTTGATACAAAGCTTTTGCAGCGGCTACATCAGCATTGTCTTCAGCCAATATCATCGACTGCCCGAGCCAATACACAGCATCCACATTATTTGGATTGGCATCAACCAATTTTTGAAAAACATCTTTTGCACTCCTGTATTTTTCGTAATACATGAATTTCTTACCCTCTTCAATTGATTGGGCCAATAAACCCGCCGAAATAAAAATGGATACGAAAAAAAGCAACCCTGTTTTGATCTTGTTCATTTTATTATTGATTTAAGACTTTACAATGATAAAACCTTTACCAGCATTCTCCCACAAAAAATCATTCTTTTTTCAGCCCTTCATTTACAATCACATTTCTTACATCAAAATTCATGACAGGCTGCAGATAAGACCTGCGGAAAATCAACTGCCCCCTTTCATACTGCATAAAACCTGCCAGTCCGCTCGCTAAACCCGATGATCTCTCTTTCAATATATAATACAATCCACGTACCAAAGGATAGCGTCGGGATGAAATGCCCTGCTGTGTTGGTTTTACATACGGCGAATCTAAACAGGCATTACATTTGATGTACGCAATTTTTACTTTTTTTAACATACTTACCTGTGCTGTATCCTCCGGGTTGCCAATCCAGCTAATGCCTACAAACCCAATGGCTTTTTCTTCCGAAGCAACAAAATCAAGTACTTCTTTGCTGTTTTTTGCAGCCTGCACTTTATTGAAATCGAACTTCTTTCCTCTTAAAATACTATCCAATGCAAAACGAATGGTACTGGTGGCTGTAAGGCCATCAAACACCACTTTTTTATCATTGTTCACTTCCCCTGCCAGCAACTGCTGTAACTGAAGCAGGGTAAAGGTAGTATCGGTGCTTTTTGCATTTACTACAACTGCTATGGCATCCCAGGCAAGCCTTTCGCTTCGTGGTACAAAGCTCAGGGTATCATTAAAATAGCCCGCTTCCTTTGCCGTGAGACTTCTTGTAACCACTATAAGTTTTGTGGCACTGTCTGCAACCAGGTCTTTCAAACACTCTGCTTCTGTTTTATAATTCGCATTGATCTTTGTACCGGGATGGGTTGCTTCATACACTTTTATCTGCTCCTCAATAACTGGCCTGAACGATTCGTCAACGCTGATCCTTATTGTGCCGGAATCAGGCGTGTCGTATAACCGGACTTCTTTTGAGCCACTGCCGTTGCAGGCATGCAGCAATAAAACGGGCAACCACACTAACATTAACCGTGCAATAACTTTTATCTCTCTCATGTATTAATCCCTGAAATAATTTTTCTTATATCCCCTGTATACTCTGAATGCACCATATAACCAGCAAGTGACCGCCAAAAGCTTCAGCAATACCTCATCATATTTCTTATGAAATAATTCCCAGGTAGTTTTTGTTGGGAACATAAAGAAAAAACCAAAAGCAATAATGATGATACCCATTCCATAGTTGGTAATGCTCCGCATCCTTAAAATGCCCTTTTCCCGTTCAGCCAATCTTTTACGTTCAAAATCTTCCAGCGACATGCATTACCTGTTTAAATTTATAGATACGCTTTTAAGGCTTCCAAATTACAGTTTTTACTACAGAAATTGTCAATCCGTGGGAGCAAACTTTACAGGGAGGTAACAATATGCTTTTACACTCCTGCCACCTTTTTTGCCAGGCGTCCATTGCGGCATTTTTTTCAATACCCTTATTACTTCTTTATTAAAGTCTTCTCCACCATCCAGTACAATGTCAAAACTTTCTAAATGACCATCATTACTCACCACAAATTTTACTTTTACCTGTACTGGTTCTGCAAGCTCATCAGGCGCCTGCAAGTTTCTTTCCAAAAAATTTCTCAGCGCCATCAAACCACCTGGATATGACGGGGGAACATCCGGATTGTCGATAGGTATATTAATATCGGGTTCGGCTTCAGGTGCAGGTGGTACTTCTGTAGTTGAATGACCTCCAACATTTAATACGGGTTCCAGGCCGGGCGATACAGTGCTTGTATCCGTAGCAAATCCAACCTCCATGTTCTCAATATTGTTAAATATAGTGGAAGGCTCACTATCCTTTACTACCAAAAGCTTATCTGTTAAATGCTGGGTAGGTGTTGGCTGTTTAGGCTGCGGAGGTTGTTCTTTTGGCTGGACTATTTCTTTCTTTTCCTCCAACACAGCTGTCATGATCGTTTCTTCACCGGTTCCATAAATATCCGGATCAACTTTACTTGATGGCAAAAAAGTGAAGGCAGAAAAAATGGCGGAAAGACCTAACATGATAAGTAGTGAAATCTTAACCCTGTTGGGATAAAATTTACGCAGGGTATAAGCGCCATAACTTTTATTTCGTTTGTCAAATAGAATATCAAGCACATCGCTTGAAAGGATTGCATTGCTGTTCATAATCTTGGTTTTAAGTGATAAAATATTAACTCAAAACCGGCGCCGGTAGCAATGAGATGCGCTGTTGTATTTATTCCACAAGCTGTGGGTAAACCTCCATGCCAATGCAGGATGCATTAGTTTTTTAATAAAAAGCTTATGGCATTTTTTCTAATGGGTTGTATCAGCTGTTTATTTCCAGTTTATACCCTTTGCCATGCACATTAACAATTTTTACTAGCTCATCTGCAATTAATTTTTTCCTGAGTTTGGATATAAACATATCCAGGCTACGGGTCACTATCACACCTTCATTTTCCCATACTTCTTTTTGAATGCTGTCTCTTTCAATAATGCTGTTGGGTTTGCCGGCAAGGATCTGCAGCACCCTTGTCTCTTTTACAGTGAGGGTGATTTTTTCACCATTCAGTTCAAGCTGTTGCTGTAGTGGGTAAAACCTGTATTGCCCGATAGATATATATTCTCCTTTGTTCACTTCTATACCTGATTCACCCGCAGCCGGGGATTGAGAAGGGGCTTTTCTTTTTTTCCGGAAAAACAAATAGAAAACACCCAGGAGTAAAACCGCCCCTCCTGATAAAATACCCGGATGATCAAAAATGTTTTTTTCCGGTGCAGCAAAAACAAAACTTAGATAATAATGATCTACCGGCAGATCTCTGCCAAGGCAGGAGGCAGCACTATTGTCTTTTTGAAAAGGCTCCACTGCAAAACCGTAGATAGTCTCTTCCTGCTGGTATTTTACTATGTTGGCCGTGAAACTTTTTTGCAGGCCATACTGCTTTGCAACTTTGTTTACAATATTTACAAATGAATCGGGTGAGAGGGCAAAGGCCTTTTCGGGATAAATATGAAATTCCTGTGCCGACATTTCCTTTACCGGCAATACTTTTGAAAGGCTGTCGCCGGAAAGAAGCAATACTTCATGTGCAATCTTGCGTAAAGCGATCACCCGCTTGGTTGCATCATATTTTGAACCGCCCGTGATTACACTGCTGTAAACTACCAGTATGATACTGAGCGCCGCCACCAGCAGAACGAGAATGCGTATTTTCAT
>JAKQJG010000175.1 GCA_029561305.1 Bacteroidota bacterium
ATCTGGTATTGGGCAGCTTTTTCCACCACGTACTGGTAATGGTTTACCATCCATTGATTATAATGATAATTGCCAATGGGTACGATATCTCCCACATAACCCGTTTTCACTGCATCATAATTATTCGCTTTCATAAATTTAAAAGCGGTATCCAAATGCCGTTCGTAGTTTCTTACTGAGCCGGATGTTTCATGGTGCATGATCATTTTTACACCCTTGCTCCTTGCATATTCACGCAGACCAACCACATCAAAATCGGGGTAGGGCGTTACAAAATCAAACACATAATCCTTGTGGTATCCAAACCAGTCCTCCCAACCCACATTCCATCCTTCCACCAGCACGCCATCAAAACCATGTTTGGATGCAAAGTCGATCACTTCTTTTACATGGGCTGTATTAGCGCCATGTTTACCATTGGGTTTTAGTTTGGTAAAATCTGTCTGCCCTAATTTAATGGAAGGCACTTCAGTCGGCGCCGCGGTGCCTTCTGTTCCAAAGGGTACGCCATCTGTATAAGCCCAGGTACTTTTTCCAGTGATCATCTCCCACCATACACCCACATATTTCACCGGTTTTATCCAGGATACATCTTTGATCTTGCTAGGTTCGTTCAGGTTAACCGTCATGTTAGAGGCAAGAATATCCCGTGCATCATCGCTCACAATAATGGTTCTCCAGGGACTGGTACAACTGGCCTGCAAAGATCCTTTATCACCCTTGGGATCGGGTGTTAACCAGGACTCAAAAACCAGGTTCTTTTCATCCAGGTTTAAGTGCATACAGGAATAATCGATCAAGGCCGCTTCGTGCAGGTTGATGTAAATACCTTCTGCTGTTTTCATCATCAGGGATGTCTGCACACCCGTAGGAGAAAAAGATGTTTGAGAAGCATTGGAACTGCGGGCCTCTTTCATCTTGCTCCTTATCTCGGATAATTTGCAAGTGGTATAATCATACTCCTGTGTATCATAATCACCGGCGATCCAGTAAGCTGTATGATCACCCGTCATGGCAAACTGTGTTCTTTCTTCTTTGATCACAAAATGCAACAGGTTTTTTTGCGCCGGAAATTCATAGCGGAAACCCAGCCCGTCATTAAACAAGCGGAAACGGATAACCATATCCCTGTTGCTGCTGTCACGGTGCAGGGTAACAGCCCATTCATTATACTGATTGCGGATATTTTTCCATTCGCCCCATACCGGCTGCCAGCTTTCGTCCACGGTTTTACTGGCCGATGTTTTGATAGTAAAACTGTCTGTCAATGAATGTTTATCTTTTAGTTCGATGCCCATTTTGCTGGGTTTGATCACCTGCTTTCCTTTGTAAGAAAGCGCATAAACAGGACTGCCTTTTACATCCAGGGAAAAATTCATTTTGAAATTCCCATTGGGTGAAGAAAGTTCCTGGCAAAAGCCGAGGCTGACAAAAAATAAAAAGAAGGAGATACTTGCAATCGTTTTCATGAAATTTGTTTTGGTTACAACAGGCAGTTTCCTGCGTTGCTGATGATTGGTTACAATGGTTTCAAAGATAGAATAATAGAGAGGAAACGGGAGGATAAAAATTTACAAGAGCATACTCAAACTAATGATACACTAGTAATATCTTTGAATGCTGCTGCATACAGCATAGGGCATACAATAACAATTATAGCCCTGTTTGAACATTGAAAGGTATTCCTGGTCTGGCTTGCTCCATTCCTGGTTTTAAACTCTCAACTAAAATTATGAATCCCAAAGTAGATTGGTTTTTCAACAAAAAAACAAAGTGGCAGGATGCCTATTCCGTTCTACGGGATATTGTATTGGCATGCGGATTAACAGAAGAATTAAAATGGGGAGTGCCTTGTTATACACTGGAAGATGCTAATGTGCTGTTGATACATGGCTTTAAAGATTATTCTGCCTTGCTGTTTCACAAAGGTGCTTTGTTAAAAGATGAAAAGAAGATGCTGGTACAGCAAACTGCCAATGTGCAGGCTGCCCGGCAGCTTCGTTTTTCCGGTGCAGATGATATTAGTAAGCAGCGAAAAACTATAACTGCCCTCATAAAAGAAGCTATCAGGATAGAAAAAGCTGGTATAAAAGTGGAGATGAAAAAGACTTCGGAGTTTGCTATGCCGGAAGAATTCGGGGCGGTGCTAAAAGATATGCCCGAACTAAAGAAAGCATTTACCGCCCTCACGCCGGGGCGTCAGCGGGGATACCTGTTATACTTTTCTTCCGCTAAGCAGGCTGCAACCCGTGAAGCAAGGATTGAAAAGTATGTAGATAAGATCTTAAATGGAAAAGGGCTGGAAGACTA
>JAKQJG010000182.1 GCA_029561305.1 Bacteroidota bacterium
ATAGAATTAAAAGAAGTCAACTTTTCAAAAGTTGACTTCTTTGTTTGATAAAGAAATAAATTCGCACACAAATATTGTATCATTGACAACCATTCTCAATAAACCACAACTGCATCTAACCATTCTTAGGCTGGCGCACCAACTGGTGGAAAATCATACTGATCTTACCAACATCGTTTTTATTGGATTACAACCCCGGGGCGTGCAGGTAAGTAACCTTATTGTTGAACAGATCAAACTCCTGCATCCCAATGAAAAAGTGCAGTACGGCATATTGGACATCACTTTTTACAGGGATGATGTAAGAAGTGAAATTCATAAGGCGAATACCACCGACATTTCATTTTCCATTGAGGGAAGACATGTGGTATTGATCGATGATGTATTGTACACTGGCCGAACAATACGGGCGGCGCTGGATGCTTTGCAGGACTTTGGTCGACCCCAAAAAGTGGAATTATGTGTGCTGGTAGACAGGCGCTTTAACCGGGAATTGCCGATACAGCCTGATTATTGTGGAAAAGCGATAGATACAGTGAGTTCGCAAAAAGTGAAGGTGGAGTGGGATAAGGAAGAGGTGGTGTTGTACTAGAAGGGAAAACAAGTTTTAGCAAGGAGGGCAAGGGGAAAAGGAGGGTTGGGAAATTTTAAACAGAATTGATTCATAAACCATAGCTTTGCTTTTTAATGCAACTATCTACCAAACATTTATTAGGCATTAAAGACCTCCTGCCGGAAGATATCCAAACGATTCTATCAACGGCTTCCCAATTCAAAGAAGTTTTACAGCGGCCCGTTAAGAAAGTTCCGTCTCTGCGTGATGTTACGATCGTGAATTTATTTTACGAAAACAGCACCCGTACCAGGATATCTTTTGAACTGGCGGAGAAAAGACTGAGTGCCGATACCATCAATTTTACAGCTTCGGGTTCATCTGTATCCAAAGGTGAAACACTGCTGGATACGGTGAACAATATCCTCAGCATGAAAGTGGATATGGTGGTGATGCGGCACAGTGCCAGTGGTGCACCACATTTTTTAGCCAAACATATTCCTGCAGCCATAGTAAATGCGGGTGATGGCATTAATGAACACCCAACACAGGCTTTGCTGGATGCTTTTTCTATACAGGAAAAACTCGGAAGTTTAGAAGGCAAAAAAATTGTTTTGGTTGGCGATATCATGCATTCCAGGGTAGCACTCAGTAATATTTATCTACTCAAAAAAATGGGTGCTGAAGTGATGGTGGCCGGTCCGCCTACGCTGATCCCAAAATACATTCATGAAGCCCTGGATGTTACAGTAGAATACAATTTAAAAAAGGCATTGGAATGGTGTGATGTGGCCAATGTTTTACGCATACAATTAGAACGACAGAACCAGGTATTGTTTTCCTCTTTAAGGGAATATAATTTGGCCTACGGCGTCAGCAAAAAATTACTGGACGGCTTACATAAAGAAATTGTAATTATGCATCCCGGCCCTATCAACAGGGGCGTGGAAATTGATAGCGATGTGGCAGATGGTAACCAGTCCATTATTCTGAACCAGGTGGAGAATGGAGTGGCAGTAAGGATGGCGGTGTTGTATTTGCTGGCGGGGAGGAGTAATTAAATCAATTTGATGATGGAGCGATTTGATGATTTGATGATG
>JAKQJG010000193.1 GCA_029561305.1 Bacteroidota bacterium
TAATTCCTCCCTGTTAAATGGCTTTTCAAGATAGGCATCTGCTCCCTGGAGCAAGCCCTCCATTTTGCTTTCAAAACCGGCCTTGGCCGTGAGCATTATTACAGGAATATGACTGGTGCGTTCATCTGCCCTCAACCGGCGGCACAATTCAAATCCATCTACAAAAGGCATCATTACATCGGTGATAATAAGATCAGGGATCATTTCAGCTGCTATTTCAAATCCTTCCCTTCCATCCTTACCCACTGCCAGCCGGTAGTCGGGCAGGCAGGAAGCTGTGTAGGCAACTACATCAGCATTATCTTCCACCAGTAGTATCAACGGCCTGCTACCCGCCTGCTTGTCGCCGGTAATTGGCGAGCTGCTCACCGGGGTAAACTCCTTTTGATACATATTGTCTTCATGGACAGTGTCCGGATATTCTGCTATACCATGCGACTTTGTTACTGGCAACAATACGGTAAACTCGGAGCCTTTATTGGCGCCTGTTGGCGGACTCTTCACCGTTATCTCCCCTTCCATCAGTTTCACCAGTTCTTTAGTAAGTGCCAAACCAATACCGGTACCATCGGCCTTTCTTGTATGACTGTTGTCGAGCTGGTAAAACCTGTCGAAAATATGCTGCAACTGGTTTTCGGGAATACCAATACCCGTATCTTTTACTTTAATGATCAATGTTGATCTCCCTTTTTCTCCTGGCACAGGCTGCTCCACGATGCTGATGTAAACATTCCCTTTTTCCGGGGTGAATTTTAGCGCATTAGATAATAAATTAGCAACGATCTGCCGGAGTTTTTCAGGATCGTAGGCAGTATGCAGCGCATCCACTTCTGATAAAAAATGTAATTGCTTTTTCTGGCTTTCCGCCAATGAATGAAAGGACTCTACGATATAACGGAGAAAATTGACAACATCACCATGTATCAGCTGCAGTTCCATTTTGCCTGTCTCCAGTTTTGACAGATCGAGCATTTCATTTACCAGGTTGAGCAGGCTTTGTCCATTGCGGATGATCATATTCATACCGTTGTCCAGATGGGCAGCCGGGTCAGTTTTTACCTGTTGCGCCATACCAAGTATCACAGTTAAGGGTGTACGAAATTCATGGGTGATATTAGTGTAGAGTTGTGTCTTTACAGAATCAAGTTCTTTTATCCTTTTAGCTTCCAGTTGTTCCACATTCAGTTGCGCTTTTAGTTTTTCCCGGTTAATGGTAAATCTAAAATAAGCTCTTACACCGAGGACTACCAGTAAGGCATAGCCCAAATAAGCCCACCAGCTGCCCCACCATGGCGGAAGCACGGTTATTTTCAATTGGGCTATTTTATCACTCCAGATACCCTGGCTGTTGCTGCCTTGAACTTTAAAAGTATAAGCGCCGGCCGGCAGATGTAAATAGGTTGCTGTTCGCCGGGTACCGCTTTCCACCCATTCCTTATCAACACCCACTAACTGGTAGCGGTATTTATTTTGTTCAGGTGCGGTAAAATCAAGTGATGAAAACTCCAGTGTTAAAATGTCCTGCAAGTAAGTAAGCGTAATTTCTTTTGATTGCTCAATGGTTGTTGTTAATACATTTGAATTGTCGCCGGTTGCAACAGCCTGGTTATTGATCAAAATATCTGTGATGAAAACACTGGGTGTAAAACCAGGCGTTAATATTTCCTTAGGGTCAAAAATATTGAGGCCATTTACGCCACCAAAAGCCAGATTACCATTGGATAATTTGGCATAAGCAGCAGTATTAAACTCATCATGCTGTAAGCCATTGGCTTTTGTGAAATTCCTGAAAACCCAGCTGTTACCGCTTTTTTGCTTTACTGCACTCATGCAAAAGATACCCTTATTGGTGCTGCCCCAGATATTGCCTGCATCGTCTGCCAAAATTCCATACACCACATCATCCACCAGCCCCTCTTTAGTGGTAAGGTGAAAAAAATCGTTGCTGTTTTTATCAAGCCTGTTGAGCCCGCCGCCTTTTGTACAAACCCATAAATATTTATTGGGTTCTGCAGGATCGTCCATAAAACAGGATACATGATTATAGTTGAGTGAATTCCTGTCGCTGCTGTTGTTGTAAAACCATTTTACCTGCGACAAAGAAATTTTATCGCCAGCAAAAGACAGTCTTGCAAAGCCCTCCCGTGTAGCTAACCAGTAAACACCTTGTTTATCTTCATATAAGGCAGTACAAACAGTTTCAGCTTGCAGGGGTTTAGCTGCATCCGTATTAATACTAAAGCTGTCAATTTTTTCTGTAGCAATATTAATTATAGTAAACTTGCCACCAAGTCCGGGCATCCATACATTGCCCCTGCTGTCTTCCATCATCGGCTGCTTATCGCCCCAGCCTCCATAAAAATTTATTTGTGGGTATGCCGTTAACCTGTTGGTTAAGGGATTGTATTTATAATAACCGCTGTTGTCGCTTTTGATCCAGTAATCCCCGGTTTTAGCAGCGATGAAATTATCGATCTGCTTTATGGACGCAATTTTATTAAAAGGGTTTGTTGTAACAGAATCCCGTCCAAGCTTGCGCCAGCCATAGGCAAAATCTCCTAAAAAAATATCGCCTCCGCTAACAGGTACAATAAACCGCACACTATACCCTGGTATTTGCACTTTGAATTTGCTGCTGGTAGTGTTGAATTTACGTAAACCATATCCTACTGTACCCGACCAGGCAATGCCTGAACGGTCAAAAATAAAAGGATAGATCAGCCTCGTAGCCGGCGGTAGTTTTTTGTTCCACTGTAATGATTTACCGTTGCCCCACTCGCTCACATCGTAGTGGAAATGTTCCCTGTGGTGCTTATCCCATAGTGGACTGTTGGTTTTAAAAATGATATTCCCTTTCGGGCTTTCTACAGTATCAAACAGCGGTGTTATGTTGTTGCCATCATACAAGTACAGGTTATTATTTATAAGTATGTTTTCGTCATTTACAAAATAACCGTTGAATAAAAACTGGGCGCCCTCAGATGGCACAAAACTGTTGTTGGTTGCATCAAACCTGTACACAACGCCGTCCATACCCCCTATCCACATGTTGTTGTTCTTGTCTTTTCCCATACCATATACCGCCGTATTATTGGGTAGTTGTAATTTTACAATAAACGGTGCAGCATCATTCTCAAAAAAGCTATCGGTCACATGTACTATATCCAGCCCCTTATTATCGGTGGCTACTAAAATGCGGCCGTCCGCCATTTCTGTAATTCCTTTTATTTCATTTCCTGAAAGGCCAGCTGAACCGGAACCATTTTGTGAAATGCGATAAAACTTCCCATTTTTTTTATTATAAATATTCACACCAGCATTTTCGGTTCCTGCCCAAATCCTTCCTTTGGAATCTTCAAATAATTTTAAAATGGTATTGCGGCTAAGGCTATGAGGGTTGTAGGGGTCATTTGTAAAAACTTTAAATTGATAACCATCGTAGCGGTTGAGCCCGTTATTGGTGGCCGCCCAAATAAAACCTTCTTTATCCTGCAGCATATCGAAGATCATTCCCTGAGACAGGCCTTCTGCCGTGGAAATGGATTCGTATGCCTTAACTGCCTGTGAAGCAGCATTCATCCATACAGAAGTAATGGATGATACCAGGATAATAATAAACAGGTAAAGTTGCCGGTGCATTTCACTATAAAGATAGAGGCTAAGCAACTTGATATATCAGCTGAATTTAAAAATTTAAGGGCCCCAATACAAAATGACGAATAAATCCTGTTGCTGCACAATTTGTCCGCATGATTGCAGTAAAAGTATTACAGGTTGACCTATATCTGCTGACACAAACCTGGCCGGTGTTCGAGATTTGTACAGTCATTATTTACCCATACCCACTACAGTTATTACCTAACAATTAAACCAAATTAAAATGAAAAAGAATCTCCGCAAGATCAACATGCTTGCCCTTTTGATGATGCTGCTGCCTTTTGCAGGTATCGGCCAGGTTAAAAATGTAATTTCCACCCACCGGGTATTTCCAAAAGTTGACAAAGTACTGGAGTTTGAAAAAGCGCTGGCTGTACATGCACAAAAATACCATACCGGCGATGCACATTGGCGTGTGTTTGAAATTCAGTCGGGACCAGACCTGGGAGGCTATCATATTACTGAAGGCCCAAAAAGCTGGGAGTCGGAAGATGAAAGAGGCACATTGGGTGAAGAGCATACCATTGACTGGAATAAAAATGTAGCGATTTATTTAACCGACAGGCAATCGGGTGGTTATTCAGTATATGTAGATTCACTAAGCACAATTGCCGTAGGTGACTTTTCAGATAAAATTCAAATTACTCATGTATATCCTAAAATTGGCTGGACCAGTAAAATAGTGAGTATGATAAAAAAATTGAAAGCAGCCTGGACAGCAGAAGGATCCACCATTGCAGTATATGCTGTCAACGGGTCGGGCCCGGCTCAATATGCAATCGTAAACCGGTATAAGCAGGGCCTGAAAGAAAAAGCATCCGGCTTCCGCAAGCCATTCAGGCAAACCTATGATGCCGTGCATGGTGCTGGTGCTTACGACGAATATGTAGAAGACCTGCGTTTATATGTGAATGAATCATGGAGTGAACTCCTTTTTATGCGTAAAGACCTGAGTTCGAAATAAGATCGAATTAAACCTATAAGGTTTTTAAAACCTTATAGGTTTATCTTCACAGTAGCCTTAAAAAAAACTAACGCAGCAATGAACAGCGCTTCTATTGACCTTTCTGCAAAAACAAGTAACCGCATTCCTTCTTTGTCGGAGAATGGTTTTTTACGGTATTTCAATTTCATCGCATTATATGTAGCACAAGGCATTCCTGAAGGCATGTGCTTTTTTGGTATCCCTGCCTGGATGGCCATGAACGGAAAAACACCCGGGCAAATTGGAAGTTTTGTGGCCGCTGTGGGTTTACCATGGAGTTTTAAAATTATCGTGGCGCCACTAATGGACAGGTTCAGTTATTTACCAATGGGCAGAAGAAGGCCATGGGTATTGTTTGGTCAGCTGGGCCTGATAGTAAGTTTTATTGCGATGGCATTAGTTCCCGATCCGCTCAATAATTTAAACCTGTTCATGGCAGCCGGATTTGCAGTGGGGTTCTTTGGTTCCTTCCAGGATGTGGCTACCGACGGCATGGCAATTGATATTGTACCTGCAGACCAACAGGCAAGAGCCAATGGCCTGATGTGGGGTGCCAAGATCATTGGCACATCTGTGTCATTGGCAGCCGGAAGCTGGCTAACTTATCAATATAGTTTCTCAACTGCTATTCTTACATTATCTGTTGCTGTTGGCTTGATCATGCTGGTGCCTCTTTTCCTTCGGGAAAGGGCAGGTGAAAAACTATTACCCTGGACTAACGGCAACGTGTCGCCCGAAACAAAAAAAATGCAGCTCAACAGCTGGAGTATCATCGGCAAATCATTGTATAAAGTATTTACGCTACGCAACAGCCTGTTATTTGCAGTAACTGGCTTTATTACACAGGGTGCATTCAATTATATGGATACCATCTTACCCATTTTTACAGTGCAGGAACTTGGCTGGACGGACAAAGCGTATTCGCAATTTTATGCTACCGCCTCATTGACCGGTGGTATTGGTGGAATGCTGATCGGTGGGCTGCTGATTGATAAGTTTGGCAAAATACGCATGCTGAATATTTACTGTTTTACAGCTATTGTATTGGTATCCATTTTTGTACTGTTGCAGCACTATTGGACAAACAAGTGGTTCGTAGGTTGCTTTATGATACTTTACCAGCTGCTGTTTGTATTTACCAGCATCGGCATATTTGCCACTGCCATGCAATGTTGCTGGAAAAAAGTATCCGCCACGCAGTTTACAATGTACATGGCCATCGCCAACCTGGGGCGAACAGCTGGTGCAAAATGCATCGGGCCCATGAAACTGCATTTCAGCTGGCAATACACATTGATAGCTTTTGCCCTGATGTTTGCCGTTGCATGGATACTGATACGCATTATTCACATAAACAAACAGGTGGAAAAAGTGCATGAATTAGAGAACCAGGAGCATGAGAACACTCTCACCTTACAGGTTTAAAAATACATTTGAATGTACACTCAAAAAGTTAATGACCATGATGAAATGTTTTTCATTTGCAGTGCTTTTTACAGGCAGTATCATTTTTTGGGGCTGCAGCAACACAACAACACCGGCTGAAAAGACTGATAGTACAGTAAAGCAATCTGTTAGCGAAACTCCGGAGTATTTTTCATTGCGGCCCGAAATTGAAAAAGCCTATGGCTATACTCACGCTGTGAAAATTGGCAACGATATAAAGGTATCCGGTGCCGTGAGTATGGATGACAAAGGAAATCCAATAGCCAAAGGAGATTTTTTACAGCAGATGAAAAACTGCTATTCCGGCCTGGATAAAATACTAAAACATTACGGCTGTACTTTCGATGATGTAGTGGTTGAGAATGTATTTACTACCAATATGCCTGAGTTTTTAAAACATGCTGCCTATAGAAATGAGATCTATAAAAAGCAATTTCCTGCCGGGAGCTGGCTGGGCGTAAAAGAACTGGCACTGCCGGAATTTTTGATAGAGATAGAGCTGGAAGTGCATAAAACAATTTAAACGATCACAGCAGATCAAATTCAGAAAGCAATTTTCAATTATAAAAATAACTTTTATGCTGCAACTAATGGTATTGTATCCTCATCCGGCAGATGAGCAACAATTTGAAACAGCCTACACAAAACACCTTGCCCTGTTTCATGAAAAAACGGGCATTCCTGTAACGGAAAAACCTTATACACTTACAAAATTTTTGCCAGGCCCAATGGGATCCTCTCCCTTCTACAGAATGTTTAGCATGCCCTTTGAATCTGCAGAAGCATTACAGGCAGCATTGTCGTCTGCAGGTATGCAGGAAGTGGCCGCAGATGCTAACCTCATTTCTACTGGAGGAACGCCGGTTATATTAGTTGGAACGGAGGGATAGAAATTCAATCGCAAACCAGCGTGCTACAGGTACCTGAGATAATACCCGGGATCATCCAGAAATGTTTTCGTGATCCGGTAGTGGTCTGTTTCTTTAAAATCAACCTGCTCCATACCATCGTCTGTTACCTGGTACAATGCTGCACCGGGTAATCCCATTAATATGGGTGAATGAGTGGCGAGGATAAACTGGGCATTTTTCCCCTTCAGCAGTTCCAGTATCAGGGACATGAGCGACAGTTGCTTTAAAGGAGACAGTGCAGCTTCCGGTTCATCCAGCAGGTAAATCCCTTTATCTCCAATGCGCATCTGCAGTATTTTAATATAAGCTTCACCGTGAGAGTAGGCCTGCATATTGTCGCCATAGTTCTTTCGCATTTCCCTTAATGAATGATTCATGCCTTCAGCCATCCTTTTGATGATATCATCATCTACCTGTCCTTTTAAATCATAGAGATCAAGGTTGATCTTCATTTTTTCCTTTTCCACTCCATCGATAAAATCACTAAAATCCTCTGCCCTGAAGAAAAAACCGTTTTTTGTTTGCCGCTGCCATTTCAGTTCTACAAAGGGTTGCAGCAGCCTGGCTGCTTCAAATCCGGGGTTGTTTGAAATAAAGCCGCCAATTAACGGGAGATTGCAATGCAGTGCTATACTTTCCAGCAAGGTTGATTTGCCACAGCCATTGTCACCCACAAATATGGTAATTCCATTTTCAATAGAAATGTCCTTTGCAAATTTTACTGCGGGAATATTGAAAGGAAAAGGGTGCGTTTTGCTGCTGTTGATATGGAATGAACGGATAAAAGGCATGTGTAATAAGTGATTTCAAAATCATTAACTTTTACAAATCAATACAGGACAATTGTTCAAATTACCCTGCCTGATTAGAATATAACTTCAAATATACAGGGACGTTTTTACATCTATGACTGTAATTTCAGCACACTGTTTCTTATGCTTACGCTGTTGAGTGCCAGGCAAAAGCCATACCTAAGTCGTCTACAGCACCCCTGCCAGTTCCAGACTCCTCCTGCTGATCTTCCTGTATTCCACATCCTCTACTATTGCATCCGGGCAGACAATCAATGAAATGCCTTTGTGTTTCCACCAGTTATTGGCCGCTAATTTTTCTGCATGAATAATGCCTACGAGCCAACTGTGTTTGAACTTATTGTGCCATTCCTCGATCCATTCAAATGCTTCCTTCTGAATATTGCTTACATCATCCACGCTGACAAATACTTTCAGGTAAAAATCATCTGACAATACCGTATCGGTTTGATGAAATATCTTTTTGTATTCGTATTTATAATCGTACCGTAATGCTGAAATATCACTCAGCACTGCAGAAGCCGTTGGAAATGCCCCCGCCCCTTTTCCCTTGAAGAAATGCTTATCTGCAAAACTGCTTTCCGTGATCACGGCATTAAACTCATTTTCTACAGAATACAGGTCGTCCCCTTCATCCACAAACTGCGGCAATACAAATGCAGCCAGTTTTCCATCTTTCAATTTCTGTGCATTGGCTACCAGTTTTATGCGCCAGTTCCTGCTTTTAGCCACTATTGCATCCTGCAAGGAGATATTCTCTATGCCATTGAAAATAAATGCATCCGTTTTTGCAACGATTCCAAATGAGTGCGCCAGCAGGATCGCCAATTTATTGGCGGCATCATATCCGCCCACATCCAGCGCTGGATTACTCTCAGCAAAACCACTTTGCTGCGCCAGCAATAAGGCTTTATCAAAATCAAGTTGTTCCTTAAATATTTTAGTCAGGATAAAATTAGTACTCCCGTTGATGATACCACGAAAAGAATGAAGCAGGTCGTTATCGTAATATTCCTCGAGGTTCCGGATAATGGGCATGCTGGCACAGCAGGAGGCTTCATACAAAAAAGGCACTTGATGTTTTTGCTGCAATTGAAACAATTCTTCAAAGTGTTCTGCAATCATTTTTTTATTGGCGCTTACTACGGCTTTCCCATTTTGCAAGGCTGTCCGTACAATTTCAAAAGCCGCATCCGCATCATCTGTCAATTCCACAATCACATTGATGCTTTCATCATCCAATAACAAACCGGCATTGTTTGTAAAATTTTCAGCTGCAATACTTCTCGGCTTGTCGATATTTTTTATGCAGATCTTTTTAATGGAAGATTGCAATGCAGGTGTTGAGCGGAGCACTTCGTACAAACCTTTTCCTACTACGCCAAAGCCAAACAGGCCAATATTTAATTGTTTACTCATAATTAATTCCTCCCTACCGCCGGGTTGCGGTGTGTTTATTAGTGATTATTAAAATGTAAACACTTTCAGAAGAAACAGGGGCAGGTAACAATAAAGCCCACCTGCTAAATCAGGTGGGCTTGAATATGTTGAAATAATATTATAAGCTTGAATCTGACTTATCTCGCCCAGGCACGTATCGCCAGGGATGGAATTGGCACCTTTTTCCCAGCTTTAAACGCCGGGAAGAGGTTGTCAAGGCTTCACAGGGCCATTACCCTCTGCCTTTCTTGATAAGTGTTGTAAAGAACTCGCCGGTTACTATCGGCCGGTTGCAAAAGTATAAACGGTTGTGCTTACCCACCAAATTAATTTTTCTTTACACCCTATCTTTATGAAATATTTATGGATACTCCCAACTTAAAAGATTTTGTTCAACGTATTCATCCATTAAATGAAGTTGAATTAACTGCCTTCTGCAGCGGCTGGCAACCACTGACCGTAAAACGAAAGACTATTTTAACTGCTGCAGGTGAAACGGAACGGTACCTTTACTTTGTAAACGAAGGCATACAAAGGGCGTTTTACTTAGGAGATGACAATAAAGAAGCCACCATTGTGTTTACCTATCCGCCATCCTTCAGCGGGGTAGCCGATAGTTTTCTTACACAAACTCCCTCATTATACTTTTTAGAAACCATTACAGCCAGCAGTCTTCTTCGCATCAGTTATGACCAGGTGCAGCAATTGCAACAACAATACGCCGGCATACAACAACTTATTTTTAAAGCAACCGCCTTTGCATTAAAAGGTGCATTACAAAGGCATATAGAACTGCAGTGTTTTAGCAACGAGGAAAAATTTAAAACACTTTTAAAAAGAAGCCCGCATATACTCAATCTTATTCCACATAAATACATTGCTTCTTACCTTGGTATGGATGCCACCAACTTTAGTAAACTAATAAACACCGTAAGCATATAATCTTGGTAAATACCAATATTTATATTACCTGATCATTAGAATTTTGTGTTATAAAATTAAAATAACATGAAAACAATTAACAGCAGTAACCTTTTAGAAAACCTGATGGAACAAACCAGGGAGATCATCCTGCAGGCAGAACATTTAAAGAAAATGCCTCTTGAAGCACTGGAGAAAAAGCCTTCAAAAGAAAAATGGAGTGTGGCACAGATACTGGAACATTTGAATATCTATTGCCGTTATTACCTAAATGAAATAGAAAATAAATTGCACCACAACCAAACAACTGCAACAACTAATTTTTCGCCAGGCTGGCTGGGCAACTATTTTACAAGACTGATGCAGCCGGAAAATTCCGGATTGATAAAAAAGAAAATGAAATCGCCTTCCAACGCACAGCCTGCCAGCGCACCTGCTGCCAAAGAAATGCTGGATGAAATCATCCGTCACCAGTACCGGCTGCTTAATTTATTACAAATAGCGAGGCAACATGATCTAAATAAGAACCGCATACCAATATCCATCAACAAATGGATCACTTTAAAATTGGGGGATACATTCCGGTTTGTAACAGCACACCAGCAACGGCATTTTATACAGATCCACAACACAACTGAACTGGTTAAAACATGTCAATTGAAGAAGCTGCAGTTTGCGGAGTGAACACTTACTTTTCGCCTCCTGTTAGTGGTATCGTTTGCGTAGATAGTTTGACGGGTAACCGCTGCCGGGCATCATTTTGGTTGTATTTTGCTAGTTGCAAATCAAAAAAACTGCCTGGAAAAGCTTGTGTATGAAACAAAAAACCGCCTGCTATTTTTTAGCTATACTATTAATACTTGCAGTACAAATTTCCTTTGCAAGAACCTACTATGTTTCCCCCACCGGTAGCGATCTGAATCCCGGTTATGAGATCAATGCGCCTTTCAAGACGATGAAAAAGGCTTTGGGCAAAACGGATATGACAGAGATCCTGGTTCGTGGCGGTATTCATTATATCACCGGCGATTCTACCGTCAGTATCAATAAAATTGGTACTGCGCCAGGAGCTTATACCATCAGGAATTATCCGGGCGAAAGGCCATTGTTTGATTGCTCCGGTTTGAATGCTACTAAAAAAGGTTTTAGCGTTACCGGCAGGTACTGGCACATCATTGGCATTGATATCATGAAGGCAAAGGATAACGGTATGTACATAACCGGCGATGACAATATCATTGAGTTTTGCACTTTTTTTGAAAACGAAGATTCCGGGTTACAGCTTTCCGGTGGTGCCACCAATAACCAGATCATCAACTGTGATTCTTACTATAACAAAGATGCCACCAGCGAAAATGCAGATGGCTTTGCCTGCAAGCTGGATGTGGGCACCGGGAACTCTTTTAAAGGCTGCAGGGCATGGCAAAATTCAGATGATGGCTGGGACGGCTATCTCCGTGGTTCAGACAATATCAGCACCACGCTTGACAGCTGCTGGTCTTTCCGTAACGGCTACCTGAAAACAGGGGCTACCAGCGGCGCTAACGGTGACGGTAATGGTTTCAAAATGGGCGGCAGCGATGCAACAGACCTTAGCCACCACATGACTCTTACCCGCTGTGTGGCATTTAATAACCGCAAACGTGGCTTTGATCAGAATAATAACCGTGGATCCATGACGTTGTATAACAATACTTCTTTTGCCAATGCTTCAGGTAATTATATTATGAATTCGATAGCGCTTGACGCAGGTAATGTGATGACAGTAAAAAACTGCATAGCTTTTACAGCAGCGGGTACTGCCGGCAGTAATAGTTTTGTAACCGGCGCTGTTATTCAAAGCAATAGCTGGCAAAGCCCTTTAGCCGCTTCCAATGCTGACTTTATTTCTCTTGATACTGTTGGCGCAAGAGCCCCCCGCAAGGCCGATGGTTCCTTACCGGATATAAATTTTATGCACCTGGCAGAAGGAAGTGACCTGGTAGATGCAGGACAAATTGTGGGTCTTTCATTTTCTGGTACGGCACCGGAAATAGGTGCTTTTGAGATAGTGCCCACAGCTTCTCTTACTTTTACTTTTAATGGAAACGGCAATTGGAATGATGATGCCAACTGGCTGAATGCTGCAATGCCGCCTGCTGTTTTAAACACCGGTAATCAAATCATTATTAATCCCATTGAAGGTGGCCAGTGTTTGCTAAACATACCTTATACTGTGGCACCCGGTGCTGTACTTACGGTGATGCCTGGAAAGACTTTAATCGTTCCCGGTAGTTTAATCATAACGCAGTAATCCGGAATTTATCTTACAGCCCCGGACCACCTCCCCGTGGCCTGTTGCCCCGCTCGCTTTTATTAACTGGTGCAGACCCAAAGTTTTTCAACTTGTAGGCAAATGTGAGCATAAAGTATTGGGTTAATACCTGGTTCTGTACATCCTCGATAAAACTTTCCGTTATAGTACGGTTGATACTCCGGTTTTGTTTTAGCAGATCAAACACTGATAATTTCAACTCAGCAGCCTGCCTTTTTAAAAACTTTTTACCAATACCGGCATTCCACAACCAGTAGCTTTGATTAAACCCGGCACTTAAACCACTATAGGAAACATTATTCAGGTCATTCTGAATAAACCAACCATTTTTGGAGATAAGATTGACTTGTGCGCCCGCACTTTGCATTGTGTAATTGTTACTGGTTTGCAATTGTATTGAATTATTTGCCCGGCTGTAATTGATACTGTAACTCAGGTTAAAATCAATATACTCACTGATATTACTTGACACAACAGCCCCCCCCGAATAAGTATAATTATTAGTGAGACTGTTGGCATAATTCACAATACCGGGAATTTTAGACCATGTGAAACCACCATTCAAATTAATATTTGACTTGATGAACTTTAATGGCATGGCATAAGTCAAAAATGAACGAAGGCTTACAAAACCATCCAGATTTACAGGCTTTGTTAGCTGGGCTCCTTTGTATAAAACAACGCTGTTGTTGATCAAGGAATCACTGAAAGCAATAAATGTCGCGTTTGCTACATAATCATTCGTTTGTTGCAGGTAAACATTTGCAAAAAAACTTTGCCCTTTGGAAGTGTTGGTAAAAGTGTACCTGGCACTGAGTGTATTAGTGAATTGCTGCCCGAGTTCAGGGTTACCGGTTGTGAAGAACAAGGGATTGTTGTTGTTAACAACATTTTGCAGCTGGTTCACAGAAGGTGCATTGGTACTGGCACGGTACATTAACCGGATATTGCTTTTTGCAGATAGCTTTCTTCGCCACATTAGATTTGGCAAGAAGTTACTAAAGCTTTTATTCACGTTTACCTGCGCCGGAAAAAGCTGGTCGCTGTTCAATTCTGAATACCGGTAGCTGATGCCTGCAGCAAACATATTGTCACGGTCACCGATCCGGTAGCTTACACCTGCATTATGGGTAGTTACAGTATTGTCGAATTTATTAGAAAGGCTTGTGTCAAATAAAGCATACTTATCAGCCAGCACATCAAATTTATTTACCTGCTGATCGGAACTGTTCTTTGAAACAGAAGGAGAATAATTAAACTGCAACTGCCCTTTTTTTCCAATGGGTTCCGTATAAGAAATATTACCAGAATAATTTTTACCATTTACCTGCTGGTTTGTTTGTTGCTGTATCGTATCACTGAGATTGGTAGTATCGTAATAACGGTTAACAGAGGTTAAAAAAATATCCCCTTGCCTGTTATTAACGCCAACACCCACATTCACAGAAAGTGTCCGCCCTTTTTTTGCAAAAGAGTGACGATATAGTAAATTATTATTGGTATTAAATCCGGAAGTATTACTGGTACGGTTATACGCTGTACTGCTTATCAAATCATTCAACGTGTAATAACGGACGCCGTCAACCGAATTCCCGCTGTTATTATCCTGGAAACTTACAGAAGGCGTAAAAATGAATGAGTTGGAAGAATCCAGTTTGTATTCTAACCTCATATTGATGCGGTGATTATTATTATTGGCACTGGCAAGGGAGGTTTCGTCATACAACTGGCTAATTGTATCCCTTTGAAAATATTCCATATTACTCAACTGGTCGTTATTGGTTTTGCTGTTATTAAAAAAATAACTTCCGGTAACATCCAGATTTTTGCCCCATTTATCACCGTAGTTAATTCCAATAGCGTTGGTTGTATTGATACCATTTTGCTGGCCAACCAAAAAATTATTTGCATTACCGCCACCACGGTTGCCACCACCTCGGTTGCCGCCACCCTGCCTGCCGCCGCTGCCACTGCTGGTAACACCCAGCAGGTCTTCACTGCTAAAATTTTGCTGGTTGATATTATTAAACAATCCGGCAAACGATAAACGCCTGTCGCCATTAAAAAAACTTACGTTGCCACCAGCAGCATAGCGCTCATCTGTACCGTAGCCGGCATATACCCTACCAAACTGACCGTTCTTTACACCAGACTTGGTAACAATATTGATCGCTTTGTTTGTGTTACCGTCATCAAAACCTGTAAACTGTGCCTGGTCACTCAGCCTGTCAAACACCTGTATTTTGTCAATGATTTCTGCCGGCAGGTTTTTTAATGCCGCGGTGGCATCATCTCCAAAAAAATCTTTTCCATCCACCGTTACCTTTCTTACCTGGTCACCCTGTGCCGTTACAGTTCCGGCGTTATCTACTGTAATACCGGGCATCTTTTTTATCAAATCTTCAGCGGAAGCATCTACGTTTACTTTGTACTGGCTGGCATTATATTGTACGGTATCACCCTTTTGCGATACGGGTGGTGTCCTGGAAACTACAACCACATTGTCCAGGTCGGTACCCTTCCTGTTTATTGATAAAGCACCCAGGCTATTTTCCCCTTCTTTCAAAAAAACAAAAGACAAATAGGGCTGGTAGCTTAAAGCGTCCACTTTTACAATAAAACTGTCGATAAGTAAATTAGTGAAGACAAAATTCCCCAAGGAATCTGAAACGGTTGACAGCACTGTTGAAGAATCCTTTCGCTTTAAAAGATAGACAGAACTGCCTTTGAGCGGCTTTTTATCTACATCATCAATGAGTGAACCTGTGATGCTGTTTGATTGGGCTTTAGCCATCAAACTGCTACAGATCAACAATAACAGCGAAACAATTTTTCTCATGTAATGATTTTACTTTTTTATAAGACTACAATAATGCCAAAGGTAAATTGTAAAGATCAACGATTTTTACAAGTATCCCATTTTTGGTGATAAGCGGTTTATTTCATTCTGTAAAACCATGCCTCTTTAACATGATGGAAATGATATTACCGGAAATGATCATTTAATAAGATTCTCTTTGAACAAACAACAGGCAAAAATTTGGTAGAGAAATATAAAGCAGCTGACTTTATAAAAAACAATGGGGCCCGCCTGCGGCGGGCCCCATTGTTACACTTATAAACATATTACCGAACAATCAAAAATGAATCGTACAGCGCAGTTTCGTTATTAATTACCGATACAAAATACCTTCCTGCAGGCAGGTTGCTTATTTTGAGCCTGATAGTTGTTTGCCCGACAGCAGTTTTTTGCATTAATACTTCCTTACCCGTG
>JAKQJG010000215.1 GCA_029561305.1 Bacteroidota bacterium
GATCTCCATATTATCATGCGGATGCGTATGAAACTTGCCACCACCCTCAATAAAGTCGTCATTCAACACCCGGAGCAAACCAAAGTGTATTTTTTCTGGGTTATAATACCCGGCAAAGCTGAAATAAAAATTGGGTTTCAGCCAGCCATGGTCGGCCGTTCCTCTTTCGGAAGCCAATTGCAGTCTTGTTTTCATGATTTTTTCTATTTAATGTTTAAACATCAAATTAAATACCAAGTTATTTTTGCTGACAAAATAGCAAGAATCCCTCGGTTTTCAAGTTCCGTTTATGGTGATAACCTAAGCTGCGAATGCGCCGTCGCCATTGGTTCGTTGGCAAACATACTCATCCTAATGCCGCATTCCTGCCACGAACGCAGGAATAGCAGCAGGATAAACAGTAAAGTGTGAAGTATATAACACTTTACCATAATTATGTAACGCTTACCAATTCATCTATTTCTATATTGAGCTTTATTAAAAGACAAACAATTCAAAACTCAATAAAATGAAAGGATTTAAAAGTAACATCGAGAAAGACACATTAGATAATACTAACTTCCGTAAGGTTGTATACACAGGAAAACAGCTTCAACTTGTTTTAATGAGCCTGAAAGCCGGAGAAGAAATTGGCGAAGAAACGCACCAGGATACCGACCAGTTTTTTCGATTTGAAAGTGGTACAGGAAAATGTATAATTGATAACACGGAATATTTAGTGAAAGATGGCGATGTTATTGTTGTACCATCAGGCTCAAAGCACAATGTCATTAACATAGATAGTAAAACTGAATTAAAGATGTATACGCTGTATGCTCCGCCAAATCACAAATATGACACTATAAGAGCGACAAAAGAAGATGCTGAAAAATACGAGGAAAAATTTGACGGAAAAACAACAGAATAAATTCGTACGCTGTTTTATATGATATTCAATGAAAATATGCTGCTGACATTGAACGGAATTCTTCTCCCACTTTCAGCAGGCCCTGAACGTGCAGGCATATTAAAATAAACCGATACAACCCGGGGTCAATTATTTTAATTGAAACTTGTCATCTGGTTATAATCCAATCCCGTTGAGGTATCCTCTTCCCTTTCTTCATTGTATTCAACAATAAAATTATTCTTGCCATCACCCGTTACTATACGCAGGTATTTTTGTTGAGAGAGTTCCAGCAAACTCAGGAAAAGAAAGAGTGCATGCATCCTGTCTTCACACACTTCAAATATTTTTTCAAAAGAAGTGGTCTTTTCGGTACGGCAATGGGTAAGCATGTATTCCCTGCTTTCCTCCATGGTGTAATTATACTGTATTACCGTATGTACCGGTTTGTTGTTTCTTTCATGCAGCTTCTGAATTACTTTTTCAAAAGCCTTCATCAGTTTAAATAAAGTAACGGCCTGTATCTCTGTGCCCTCGCCTGCTTCCTCGCCAATTTGTGCCAGGTCTTTTTGCAGGTTGCCCCGCTTGAACATCAGCATCCTTACTTCTTCCATCTCCGCCATTTTTGCGGAAGCTTCCTTGTATTTTTTATATTCCAGTATCTTATTTACCAGTTCAAGCCTGGGATCTATTTCGTTGCCCTGGGCATCCAGCTCTTTACGGGGTATCAGCATTTTTGCTTTGATGCGCATAAGTGTGCTGATGAACAAAATAAACTCACTGCTCAGTTCAATATTCAGCTTCTCACCCTGGTGTATAAAATCCAAAAAGTCATTGGTGATCTTTGTAATAGGAATATTATAAATATCCAGCTCGTCCCGCTCAATAAAAAACAGTAACAGGTCAAAAGGACCTTCAAATTGCTCAAGCTTTATCTGGTAAGTGGCGGTATTCACTGTGTATGATTTTATCTATAAAAAAAACCTCCCCAACTAGCTGGGGAGGACAAATGTATTAAAACTCAGGTGAGAATTACATCTTAACCGATACGCCTACACCAAATGTGGATAATACCTGCAATCCCAGCGCTGATGCAGGGTTTTTGGGATCTTTAGTATCATCATCATACAACATATCCAGCTGGTAGTTCACATTCAGCCACTTTGTCAACCTTACTTTAAACTGGTTGGTCCAGAACATATCAACGTTTTCCGGATTCTTTACATAGTTAGCATACAGATCCAGCTTGCTGTAATAAGCCACTTTTTTCTGGAAGATATCCTTACTGATAGTTGCCGTTACAAATGTTCCAAACTCTCCCCTGCTTTGTTTAGATGGATCCACACCATATAAAGTTGCTAAAGGAGTTTCTGTCTGACCATTGAACACACCACCCTGTCCCAAATAACTATAAGGACCGTTAGATGTGATCACCCATCTTGCTGCCAGCATTGAACCAAAAAGGGAGAACCAGCTGTTTGGTTTCCACTCCACACCCGGTGCTACGGTGATATAAGCTGGCGCAAAAAAACCAGAGTTCCTTCTTTTTTGAGTAGTACCCAGGTAATCGTATTCATATCCGCTGGATATCTGTGAACGCAACTGACCTAATAAACTAATAGTAGCTTTTTTCCATTTTTTTGGTTTGAAGCCATATTTGGTAACAAAGTCAAGGCGGTCGTTTACTTTACGTACACCCAGAGAAGTTGTATTCACAATACCGTAGTTCACGTCGATCATATTATCCCAGGTATGCTGCATGCGGCTGCCCCATTTGCGGTTGGCATATGCATTCAAGGAAAGCGCAGCAGAAAGAGAAAAATCGTCCCCACCAGCAGCTATCCAGTTTTTATTACCAATTTGTGTAAGACCAAATGTAAAGTTGGCGCCATGTATCCAGCCGTTTTTGTTGGGCCTTTTAGAAGTGTCAGCAACAACAGTCTTTTGTGCAGTGGCCTGCATTTCCTTAACCGAAGCGTCCTGTGCATGCAATGGAAGACTTAAAACTGTAATAAACAGCAGACCCAGCAGTCCTTTCATGTTAGTTTGGTATTGGTGAATAAACAGTAGCTTCAAGATGTTGAAACCGCCGCGAAAATAGGGGATATTTTGTAACCGCCCTGTCATCAGTTGAAAAAGTTTACAGTTTGAACGAGAGGCCGATACCCAGTATCTCCTTCAACTGTGTTTTGGCCAAAATATCATGATCATACAATATATCAACACTGATAGAAGTGGCCAGCCAGGAGTTGTATTTCAATACCACCATATTATTAAACAGCACATCTACATTCTGCGGATCACGTTTGTAATTAGTAAAAAAGTCGAGCCGGGAGGTATAGGTAGCAAATTTGGCCAGCTCCTTTTTAAAACGTGCTGAAAGATAAGCGCCTATTTCGTTATAGCTTTTTGAGCCGGCAGGTACGCCAAACAAGTTCTGGTTAAGAAAATCCTCGTCTAGTTTTAGCAGCCAGCGGGTGGTAACCGGCGACACAAAAACAGCGAAATTATCGCTTGGCCTGTACTCGATACCCAGTGAAACCAGCAATTTACCGGGACTCAGCAGGTTAGATACTTTTGTTTCGGAAGTAGCCGCATAGGCATAGCCCTCCAGCATTTGTGTGTTGAAATTGACCAGTGCCGAAGCATAGAGCTTATTGGCTATCTGATAGCCATATTTACTGGTGATATCAAACCGGTCGTCTGTTTTACGAAACTTATTAAAACTGGTGGCATTTTGCATTCCAAGGGCCACTTCAAAATAATTATCCCATCGTACTTTGTCTTTTTTATAATTGATGGCATAGTTGAGGTTGGCATTGATACCAAGGGTGTTTTGCTCACCGCCGCCGACCCAATTGCTCAGGTGGCCCTGGTTAACATTGATCAAAAATGTGCCCCCTTTTTTCCATCCATTACTGTCAAGCCCTTTTACTTCTTTGCTGGCTGCATTCTGCAGATCTTTAATGGAGGGATCCTGTGCCAGAAGGCTGCCATGAATACTTAAAACCGATAAAACGAATACTATTTTTCTTTTCATTGACTGTTGTTTTGGTTATAAAAAAAGCATTGCAGCTCATGACTGGCAATGCTTTTATTTGGTTGTATGCTGTTTATTTTTTTAATGAATCCCTGATCTCCATCAGCAACTTGTCAGTGCTGGATGGTTCGGCTGGTGCTGCGGGAGCTTCTTCCTTCTTCATTTTGTTGGCAGCTTTTATCAGCCAGAACAACACAAATGCGATCATTACAAATTTGATGATCGCAGCGATGAACTTGCCGATTGCCACTGCGCCGATCTTGAGGTCAGCAATATTTTCAAGGTTGGATGCCTTTAGCATAGGTGTGAGCAACAGCGGAGTTATCACATCATCCACCAATGATGCCACGATAGTACCGAAAGCACCACCGATAATAACACCCACGGCAAGGTCAACCACATTACCCTTAAGTGCAAAGTCTTTAAATTCTTTTACGAATCCCATAATTGAGTTTTTTTGGAAATGAACTAATTGAATACCAAAATAAAAATAATAATGTATAGGAAGAAAATTATTTTCTTCATTAATTTTCATCAGTTTATTAACAACTAAGCTTTGAAAAGTCATTAATGTGACATAGCCCACAATTGTAAAACTGATACGATTGCATACAGCTTAATAGCGGCATCTTTGCACCGTGAGTAAAAAATTTACCGACTGGCTGCTGTTCATTTTGCTGTCCGTAATATGGGGCAGCAGTTTCATTTTAATGAAAATAGGACTTGAAAATAAACTGGGCCCCTATCAAATTGCCGCTTTGAGGATCGTTGCCGCAGGTGCTTTGTTATTGCCCATTGCCATCAAGGCGCTGGGAAAAATACCTGTTAGTAAGCTACCGGTTATTTTTTTATCTGGCGCCCTGGGCAGTTTTTTTCCAGCTTTTCTTTTTTGTATAGCCGAGCAGGAGCTGGACAGTTCGCTGGCTGGTATGCTCAATTCTCTTACGCCCATTTTTGTAATTCTTATCGGTGCTTTATTCTTTAAAAAAGAAACACCTGCCAACAAAGTGACCGGCATCCTGATCGCTTTTGCGGGCAGCATTTTATTGGTGTTAACCAAGGGGCCCATCAAAACCACAGACAACCTTATTAATCCAATGTTGGTAGTACTGGCCACGGTAATGTATGGCACCAATGTTAATATTGTTTCGAAATACCTTTCAAATTTGTCATCTATTCAGGTAGCGGCATTGGCACTGACCTCCAATGCAATACCTGGCATTTTAATATTGTACTTTACCGGTTTCTTTTCTTTGTCTTTTTCGGATCCTGCCATCATCAAAGGCACGGTGGCTTCCATTGTGCTGGGTGTAGGCGGCACCGCTATCGCTACCATTGTCTTTTATAACCTGGTAAAAAGAGCCGGTGTTATTTTCAGCAGCATGGTTACTTATGTGATCCCTTTTGTTGCCATTATACTTGGCATTTATTTTTATAAAGAAGATTTTAACTGGCAAAAAGGAGCTTGTATGGTGGTCATTTTGTTTGGTGTATATTGGGCAAACCGGAGGAGCAAGAAGGCAATTGGCATTAGGCAATAGGAATGGGCAAGGAAGCAAGAGGACAAAAAAGCAAAATACAAGAAGGCAAAAAATGTAAAATTCCCCGGCACTTATTGAGTGGCCGGGGATATATATTTAAATCGCTTTGGTTTCTTTAATTGTTGCTGGCTGGGTTAACTTGACCTTCTTCTTTGCCTTTTTTGGGGCAGGAGGAGGAGGAGGAGGAGGTGGTGGTGGAGCCAACTCTTCTTTTGGTGGAAGTGGCGGCGGTGGAGGTGGTGCAATTGCTGTGGGTGGCGGCGGAGGAGGAGGCGGTGGCGCTGTTTTTTTATCTTGTGCCGTCAATTGCAGGGCAAACAAGCCAGCCACTATTACCAGGGACATTTTCTTTTTCATATATAATTATTTGCCACTGAGATGCTCCTGCCTGTAGTTTCCACAAAAAAAATCTCCCGCCGTAAAGCAGGAGACCGAAGTTGGTTTTGGTAAACAACTAATGTAAAAATATTGATCGAAAGTAATTAGTCTGTCATTAGACAGCCGCTTTTTTCTGAACGCTGCACACGGCTAAAAAATAATTTAGACATTTAAAGGGTCCTAAATCAAGTTGCCACGGAAACACGGAATAATTTGCCTACGGCAAACTCAAGTATATATTCTAATAAAAAAAACGAATTTGTATTCTTTGCAATCTCTGCTCCTCTGCGTGCAATTTCCCTCCCGGTTTGTCTTAGGCTAATAAATCCCATGTCTTCTTCCGTGCCTCCGTGGCAATACTCTTCAAAGCAAGTTGCCACGGAGGCACGGATTGTTTTGCATACGGCAAACTCAAATACACGTTCGAATAAAAAACAATGAAGTAGTCTTCCCTGCGACCTCCGCCCCTCTGCGTGCAACCTCATTCTAATTCTATAAAAAGTCCAAAAGATCCCATGTCTTCTTCCGTGCCTCCGTGGCAATTTCTTCTTCCGTATTCCCCTGCGCCCTCCGAAATCCCATTTCTTCTTCCGTGCCTCCTTGGCAACGCCCTCTCCAACAGGAATAAATTTTTTATAATCCCCTAAATAGTAAATTGCAGCAATTTTTAAAAACCATGCTGAGCATTTGTAAAAAAGAGCTGCACCAGTTTTTCAGCAACCTTACCGGGTATATCGCCATCATACTGTTCCTGCTGGTAAACGGGCTTTTTTTATTTGTATTAAAAGACAGCAACCTGTTTGACTTTGGCTATGCCACATTGGACCGGTTTTTTGAACTGGCCCCCTGGATATTGATCTTTTTGGTGCCTGCCATCACCATGCGGTCGCTGTCAGAAGAAATCAAAAGCGGTACGCTCGAGATCTTAAGAACCAAACCCCTCTCCTGCCGCCAGATCGTTCTGGGTAAATATTTATCGATCTTGCTGGTACTGTTGTTTGTGATCGTACCAACATTTATATATGTATTCACCATTAAGAGTTTAAGCGCCGCCGGCAGTATCGATGGCGGCGGCATCACCGGCAGTTATACCGGCTTATTTTTACTGGCAGCCGTTTTTGCGGCCATCAGTTTATGCTGCAGTAGTTTTACCGGCAATGCTGTGGTGGCTTTTCTGTTAAGCACTTTTGTTTGCGTGGTACTGTACTTTGGTTTTAACGCCATCAGCAAACTGCCGGTGCTACAAGGCGGCCCCGATTATTTTATTGAAATGCTGGGTATCGATTTTCACTACAGCAGCATCAGCCGGGGTGTACTCGACACAAGGGATATCATTTATTTTATCAGCATCATCTTTCTTTTCCTGTTCATCACCGAAAAAAAATTACAGCGCAATTAATGAGCTCCCCAAAAAAGGTTTACGGCAAAGGCATCCTCATCGCAGCAGTCATATTGTTGCTGGCCGGTATCAACCTGCTGGCATCCCTGTGGCACCAGCGTATTGACCTCACTGGTGAAAAAAGATTTACCCTGTCGGCACCTACCAAGAAAATGCTGAAAAAAATTGAAGGCGAAATAAAGATCGACATTCTTTTAAAAGGGGATTTCCCCAGCGCTTTTAAAAGACTGGCCAATTCAGCAGAAGAAACCCTGCAGGAATTTAAAGAAGTGGCAGGCAATAAAATTACTTACCGGTTTGTATTGCCCGATGATGAACTGGATGACGTCAATACCACTTTTGCAGATACCGCTATCGCCATGGGCATCGAACCCATCAATTTAAAAGTACAATTAAAAGCTGGTGAACAGCAGCAAATGGTATACCCAGCTGCCCTGGTACATTACAAGGGAAAAGTGATCCCCGTAAACCTGTATTCCGGCAATAAAATTTTTGTTTCGCCCAAAGAACTCAATAGTGCTGAAGCACAGATGGAATTTAAATTTGCAGATGCGATTGATAAATTATCGTATGAAACAAAACCATTAGTGGCCTACTCTACCGGCAATGGTGAACCTGTTGGCTACAGCACCTATGACCTGGTGCAGAATGTTTTAAGAAAAGACTACAACCTGTTTACACTTAACATCAACGCACAGCCAGTTATCCCCGATACTTTTGACCTGTTGATGATCGTAAAGCCTACCCGGCCTTTCAACGATATTGAAAAACTAAAGATCGATCAGTATTTAATGAACGGAGGCAAATTGCTGCTATTCATCGACAAGCTGGAAGCAGAGATGGACAGCCTGCAACAAAAAAATGAAGTGATCGCCTACGACCGTGGGCTTGAACTGAATGACCTGCTGTTTAAATACGGTGCCAGGATCAACAGCGACCTGCTGATGGATCTGCAATGCGACCTGCTCCCATTCGATGTAAACGGCAACGGGCAATATGAATGGTTGCAATGGAATTATTTTCCCCTGTTTCAAACCAAATCCAATCACCCCGTAAATAAAAACCTCGGACTGGTAGCGGGTAAATTTGTGAATTCAATAGACACCATCGAAGCAGAGGGCATTAAAAAAACGATCCTCCTCAGCTCCTCTCCCAACTCCAGGACCATTGCAACGCCCGCATTGATCAGCGGCCGGGAAAATGTGAATGCGCCGGAGAACGAAAAGTTTAAAAAACACGATGTACCCGTAGCAGTTTTACTGGAAGGTAAATTTCAATCGCTGTACCAAAACAGGCTGTCACAAGCAATGAAAGACAGTATTGAACTGGGTGGCGGATTGTTTGTACCCGCTGCTACTCAAGCTTCCAAGATCATACTGGTGGCAGATGGAGATTTTGTTTTAAACGGCGTTGCCAACAACCAGCCAATACCGATGGGTATGAACCAGTTTGCTTATGGCACACAAAAAGAATTTCCGTTTGCCAACCGCGACTTTTTGCAAAACAGCATGGACTATTTAATTGACCGGTCCGGCCTGATGGAAGCAAAAGGCAAGGACTATACACTCCGCCTGCTGGATCCTGCCAAAGTGGAGGAACAAAAGCTCACCTGGCAGATCATTAATATCGTGGCCCCCATTTTGTTGGTTTGCTTGTTTGCAATCATCTATCAATGGAGACGCAAAAGAAAATACACTACTGCATAGGAATATTTATATGCAGCAACCGTTACAAAAAGTAACTACAATTATTATTTTTCATGGACACTACACAGATCAGTTATATCGTTTTTGGCGCCGTTGTGGTACTGGCGTTGGTTTTTGACCTTGGCCTGCTGAGTAAAAAAAACAAGGTGATCAGCATTAAAACAGCGCTGTACCAAACCTTTTTTTGGGTGTCGCTGGCATTGGGTTTCTTTGTTTTTATGTGGGTGGAGAAGGGCCGTGACCTGGCATTGGAATATTTAAGTGCCTACCTGATGGAGTGGAGCCTTAGTATTGACAACATCTTTGTGTTCATCCTCATTTTTACTGCTTTTGGCATTCAACAAAAACATTATGGCCGGGTACTGCTGATTGGGATATTGATGGCCGTTGTATTTCGGGTATTGTTTATTACATTGGGTGTGGCACTGGTGGCAAAGTTTAGCTGGATACTGTACATCTTCGGCGTATTCCTCTTATTCACCGGGTACAAAATGTTTACCGCCGGGGAAGACGATGAATTCCGTCCGCATGAATCGAAGTTGTATAAGTTCCTTACCAAATACCTGCCCGTAGTGGCGCATGACGGCGATGGAAAATACCGGGTGGATCATGAAGGAAAAAAATTCTATACCACTATTACCATTGTTATCTTATTGCTTGCTGGCATCGACCTTGTATTTGCGCTGGATTCTATCCCGGCAGTAATGGGTATTACAAGAGACACACTGGTAATTTACACGTCAAATATTTTTGCTGTGCTCGGTTTAAGAAGCCTGTTCTTTTTACTAAAAGGTGCCGTGGCAAAATTTGATTACCTGCAACAAGGCATTGCCATTGTACTGATGTTTATTGGTGTAAAGATGCTGGCCGAACACTGGATCAGTCAATGGATGTCGAAGAACACACAGGTAATTATTTCATTGGGCGTGATCGTACTTTGTATCAGCGGGTCTATTTTTTATTCTGTGTTTATGAAGAAGGGTGAGGTAATTAAAGAAGAGGATAATTTTGAGTAAAAGATAGAAAAATGTACCTTACAGATGAAAAATTAAACCGATGATCAAGTCTTCCACAAGGCCGTTATCCAATATGCAGGAGGAATTGCTGAGGCTGTACTCTACAGGTGTTTCTGATGAAACTTTGGTTGAAGTAAAAGAATTGCTGGCAAAGTATTTTTTTGAAAAAGCAGTTGCAAAAGCTGATGCGGTTGCAAAAGAGAAAGGTTATAACGAAGATACTATACAAAGCTGGCTTAATGAGGATTAATTATGATAAGAGCAGTTTTAGACACTAACATCATAATAGCAAGCCTGTTTTCCTTATCCCCCTATCATCGCATTCTTTCAGATCTATTTCTAAACAAATACATTATCATTGTTACAAATGATATACTGCTGGAATATGAAGAAAAAATAGCAGAAAAATTTGGCAAAGAAGCTGCAAACGCTACGCTTGAAGCTCTTCTGCAAAGCAACTCAGTAATAAAGACCGAGGTATTCTTCACACTTTTCCTGGTAAAAGCAGATCCTGATGACAATAAATTTTCCGATGCGGCTTTTTCTTCAAATGCAGACTTATTAGTTACAAATGACAGGCATTTTAATATTCTCAAACAAATAAGCTTTCCAGTTATTAAAACCATAGATATTGACGGATTCTTAAAAATGCTTACGAATCTGTAAAACCACTATGTACTCCATCTCCCAAATAGCATCCATCATCCATGCAACCGTTCTGCAGCAGCAGGATGATGCCCCCATCGAACACCTGCTGCTCGACAGCCGTAAACTATTGTTTCCTTCAACCTCTTTATTCTTCGCCCTCGGCGGACCAAGACGTTCCGGTGGTTCTTTTGTGGAAGAACTGTACAGCAAGGGCGTAAGAAATTTTGTAGTGGATGGCAGTACTACATCCGACATTATAAAAAAATATACCGGGGCTAATTTTTTACAAGTTGCAAATGTACTAACAGCATTGCAGCAACTGGCTGCAGAACACAGGCAGCAATTTAGTTTGCCCGTTATTGGCATCACCGGCAGCAATGGAAAAACGATCATCAAAGAATGGCTGTACCAGTTGCTGCATCAAGATTATACTATTGTAAGAAGTCCCAAGAGTTATAACTCCCAAATTGGTGTGCCGCTAAGTGTGTGGCAGATCAACCAGCAGCATACACTCGGTATTTTTGAAGCCGGCATCTCGATGCCGGGTGAAATGAAAAGACTGGAGACCATTATCGCACCCAGCATTGGCATCTTTACCAATATCGGCGAAGCACACAGCGAGGGTTTTGAAAACGTACGGCAAAAGGCAGCAGAAAAAGCATTGCTCTTTGTCAACACCTCACTGGTGATCTATTGCAAAGATGATGTATTGGTGGATGAAGCCTTGCTGCAACTCCATGCAGGCAACAACAATACTTTATTCACCTGGGGCAACAGTGAAGAGGCAACATTGCACATCAGTTCTATACAGGTGCAGCCTTACAATACCGTTATAAAAGCTGACTACCAGCAAAGAAAATTAAGCATCTCCATTCCATTCACCAATGATGCTGCTATCAAGAATGCCATCACCTGCTGGTGTATGCTGCTGCATTTGCAAATAAATGACGAAATCATTTCAGAACGTATGCTGCAGCTAAAGCCGGTTGAAATGCGGCTGGAACTAAAACAAGGCATCAACAACTGCTCTGTTATCAACGATAGTTATAGTGCCGACATCACTTCATTGTCGATTGCGCTGGATTTTTTACAACAGCAGCAACAGCATAGCAAACGCACTGTCATCATCAGTGATATTTTACAAAGCGGCAAAAGCAGTGAAGCTTTATACAAGGATATCGCCGGCATTTTGCAACAAAAAAATATCAACCGCCTCATTGGCATCGGTACAGAAATATCCAAATGGCAGGATGCTTTTTCGGGTATTGCTGATAAAATATTTTTCAAAAGCACCGATGAATTTGTAAAGCATTTTCCTGCCCTGCATTTTCACAACGAAACCATTTTACTGAAGGGTGCCAGGATATTTGAGTTTGAAGAAATAGGTCACCTGCTGGAAGAAAAAACACACCAGACGGTATTGGAAATAAATCTCAATGCCATCACTCATAACCTCAAGGCCTACCAGCAACTACTGCAGCCCGGTGTAAAACTGATGGCGATGGTAAAAGCATTCAGCTATGGCAGCGGCAGTTTTGAAATTGCCAACCTGCTGCAGTTTCATAAAATAGATTACCTCGCCGTGGCCTATGCAGATGAAGGCGTGGAACTCCGCAGGGCCGGCATCTCCCTGCCCATCATGGTGATGAATGCCGAAGAAGCCACTTTTGATATGCTGGTGCAGCATAACCTGGAACCGGAATTGTATTCATTCGGCATACTCAATGCCTTTGAAGAATACTTGCTGCAAAGCGGCATCAGCAATTATCCCGTGCATATCAAATTAGATACGGGCATGCACCGGCTTGGTTTTGAATCAACAGACATAACAGCACTCTGCAAAAAATTGACTGCGTCCGCTGCTTTTAAAATACAATCTGTGTTCTCTCACCTGGCAGCCAGCGACAGCCCGGCTCATGATGCATTTACCAGCCAGCAGGCAAAAGCGTTTACACATGCATGTGAATTGCTGGAGCAATGCATCGCCTATCCTTTTATCAAACATATCGCCAATACTTCTGCCATTCACCGGCATAAGGACTTGCAGTTTGATATGGTACGCCTCGGTATCGGCCTGTACGGTGTGGATGGAAATGAGAACATGCAGCAGCAGTTAAAAAATGTGAGCACGTTAAAAACCACCATCGCACAAATAAAAAAAGTAGCAGCAGGTGAAAGCGTTGGCTACAACCGCAGCAGCGTGGCGCAGCATGACTCCCTCATCGCCACCGTACGTATTGGTTACGCCGACGGCTACCCCAGGAACCTCAGCAATGGGAAAGGCAGTATGTGGGTGAATAACCAACTGGCGCCTGTAACCGGCAATGTATGTATGGACATGACCATGCTTGACGTAACCGGCCTCGATGTGCAGGAAGGCGACGAAGTGATCGTATTTGGCGAACAACTGCCCGTAGTACAAATGGCCAAATGGAGCGGCACCATCGCTTATGAAATACTCACCGGCATCTCCCAACGGGTAAAGCGGGTGTATTTTGAAGAATAGCCCCACCGTTTTGCAGAACAAATATGCCCGTTTGCAGGCAAACTCCACCCAGTAGCATAAACAACCATTTTTACTTTCATGCCCTGCTTAGTTTTGACATGCAATGAACACATTGCGTATAGCCATGAAAAATTTTTGTATTGAAACCGAAAACCTCCACTATGCTTTTTCCTCCGGCCAACCCATCCTCCGCAATATCAACCTGCAGGTGGAAGAAGGAAGCATCTATGGTTTTTTAGGTCCAAATGGTGCCGGCAAAACCACCACCATGCGGCTGTTGCTGGGACTGCTAAAAAAACAGGATGGCCGGGTAAGTATTTTTAACAAGGATCTTGATCAGCACCGTATCGCTATCCTGCGGCAAACCGGTTCGCTTATCGAAAGCCCCTCGCTGTACAGTCACCTCACGGCTTATGAAAACCTGGCCCTGCTTTGTAAAGTGTATGGCACTTCCGTAAAACAAATTGATCCGCTGCTGCAATTAGTTGGACTGGCCGGCACCGGCAGTAAAAAAGCAGGACAGTTTTCGCTCGGCATGAAACAGCGGCTAAGCATTGCCGTTGCCCTGCTCAATAGTCCTAAACTGTTGGTGCTTGATGAACC